>CBIFWW010000044.1:0-23070 GCA_966186435.1 uncultured Enterobacteriaceae bacterium | reverse complement strand
AGTAAATTCTCGTCAATCAGCTTCCACCAGTTATTCCGGTTCAGGTACAGCGTGGTGTAAGGGTCGTCCCCCGGGAGCTTCTGCTCATTACCGTGACGATCCTTTATCACCAGCCAGTCCTCCGCGTAATGGGGTGACGGCAATAGCTCCAGCGCCCCCGGCGACTGGCCGCAGATGGCGGTCATCTCTGCCGCGTTGCGCCCCAGCACGTGGCTGGTGATATACCCCTTGACTGAGTCTTCGGGGTTTTCGGTTCCCCGTTTCATCCGGGTGTAAGCGGCCACTGCTCCGGTGGCCGGCATCACGCCGTGCACAATGCCGTAGATTTTGTCCCGGCCCGGCGTGCTGAGGCATTCTGAATAGTAGCGAGCCACCAGGCCGCCCATTGAGTGGGTAACCAGTATCACTTTATGGCAAAGCATATCCTGGTTCCGGTAGTGCTGGATTATCTCGTCGACTTTCTTACTCAGGCGCTCGGCTGATAATTTATTGGATCCCAGCCAGTTATAGCCCACCGCGTGGACCGGGAACTGGTAAAGCCACAGCACTTCCAGGCACTTTTCATCCAGGGTGTCGGGGCCGTGCTCCAGCCCGAGGGTTGCCGACAGGAGAGACTGGTAGAACTCACTGACAGGCTGGCCGCGTAATGGTCGGTCGCGGAACAGGGCATTCTGCAGGCTGTCGAGAAAACTGCCGTAGCTGGCGCAGGCCACTTCTCCCCAGCCACGGGAACGGCGACTGCCAAATAATGATGATTCGGGCTCAATATTTTCCACGGCTTGGCGCATTTCATTAATATATTTTTCAAGGGCTTCTTTATCAGAGTGGTTTTCTGGGGGTATTTGTGCTGACTGCCTTAAACTCCGTTTTGCCTCTGGTGATACATATATGGTGCCACGATCATCAACTGCGACCCGGTCTGGATGGAGAAGGTTTTTTCTTGTAACAGGGCCAGACCAGGGGGCAGACCAACCGGCCAGGGAAAAGCTATCATCGTAGCGCCAGATTTCTCGCCCGTAAGTTTTCCTGATCGTTTGAGTTTTAGCCTTTTTAGTTTTTTTAGTTTTTTCCATAAGGTTAGTCCCCATAATGCCGGGGATAAAGATGACCGGGATGGCCTTAAACTCGTCCATCTCGATGATGGCTATTTTGTTTTTTTCGATAAGATCCATCGTAATTACATGCATCATTTTATCCAATTTATAATGCGTTAGCGAAGGGCGTTGAAGATAAGAAGGTGCTAATTAAGCAGGCGTATCAGCACCTTTTGATCTTCCGGGTACGGTAGGTGAATCAAGCAAAATACACCATTGTTACTTGAATAATTAATAATGAAATAAATTGAAGTTTAATCAAAAAAGCTTAGGTATTTAATCACTTGAACACTTGTTGGCCAAGAAGTGAAATGGATTTGTAAGAGCGGGGTCATGATTTGAGGCTTAAATTAAAAAGGAGGTGTTAAAATCAGATTTTTACCAGATGGCCAGTGTTGATTTTTTAAATTTTATCATGGCAGTGCTGCTGTTATTAAATAATAACAGCAGCATGCCCTACAAATAATGGTGAATGTAAAGTGTTATGCTTGTTATTACTTCACCGCCTGTGGATTGACGCAGTTCTTATCTACCTTGCCATTTAAGGCATCAATCAGGTTATCCACCGCACAGGCCGCCATGTTGTAGCGCGTCTCATGGGTGGCCGATCCGATATGGGGCAGCGCTACCACGTTAGGCAGTTTCAGCAGCGGGGAATCCACCGGCAGCGGCTCCTGCTCGAAGACATCCAGCCCGGCCCCGTGAATTTTTCCTTGCTGCAAGGCGGCAATCAGCGCTGGCTCATCCACCACCGGGCCACGGCCGCCGTTAATCAGAATGGCACTTGGCTTCATTAGTGCCAGCCTGTCGGCATTGATCAAATGATGGGTTTCGTTGCTCAGCGGCAGCACCACGCAGACAAAATCCGCCCGTTTTAACAGATCGTCCAGCTCGCAATACTCGGCATTAAAGCGGGATTCTGCTTCCGGGTGAGGTTTGCGGGCGTTATAGAGAATGGGCATGCCAAAGCCCAGATTGGCGCGCTGGGCCAGGGCCAGGCCGATGCGGCCCATGCCAACAATCCCCATGGTCTTATGATGTACGTCGATCCCGAACCAGTCCGGGCCAATGCTTTTGGTCCATTCGCCATTCTTCACCCGGATGGCAACCTCTACCGCCCTACGTGCGGTAGACAACACCAGGGTCATCAGGGTATCAGCCACGGTTTCCGTCAGCACCGTAGGGGTGTGCATCAGGGCGATATGGCGCGCGGAAAGGGCGGCGACGTCAAAATTGTCATAGCCTACGGACACGGTGGAGGTCGCCCGCAGTTTAGGCATCTTATCCAGCAGCGCCTGATCGACTTTTTCACTTGAACCAAGCAGCCCTTGCGCTTCGGCAAAGGCCTGGGCGTGCTGGCTGACCGTTTCCGGGGAAAGGCCGTTCACGCGGGTAACGTTGAAGTGTTGCTCCAGCCGGGTTTCAAGATCAACCGGTAGCTTTTTATACAAAATGACGGACGACTTCATAACGTGCTCCGTAGGATTGTAATGAGAAAGGCGGCCTGAGCCGCCCGAAATTATGCGTGGCTATGTGCCCCGGCGGGGAGTGTTTGATTATTCGCCGGTTTGACGATCAATGTTAACCCCACGGAGGCAAACAGTGCCACGGCCATGAAGATATAGGAGGCAGACGGGCTGCCGGTGGCCCCGTTCAGGTAGCCCACAAACCAGGAGCCAAAGAAAGAACCCAGGGCGCCCATACTGTTAATCAATGCCATGGCCCCGCCGGAAACGTTGCGCGGCAGCATTTCCGGGATGATGGCGAAGAACGGCCCATAAGGGGCGTACATGGCGGCACCGGCAATCACCAGCAGGGTATAGGAAACCCAGAAGTGGTTAGCGCCAACGGCCCAGGAGCCGACAAATGCCAGGGCGCCAATCAGCAGCAGCGGCCAGACAAACAGCTTACGGTTGTGCATTTTGTCCGAGGCCCAGGAGACCAGCACCATGGCGATAGTGGCCGCCAGATAAGGCACTGCACTCAGCCAGCCCACTTCCACCATCCCCATATCCGCCGCCCCGCTGCGGATAATGGACGGCAGCCACAGCACAAAGCCATAGACCCCGATACTCCAGGCGAAGTACTGCATGCACAGCAGGATCACGTTACGGGAGCGGAAGGCTTCGCCATAGTTACGCACCGCCTTAATGCCTTCCTGCTCTTTGTTGAGCTGGGCCTCCAACGCTGCTTTCTCACTCGTAGACAGCCAACCTACCTGCGCCGGTTTGTCCTTCACCAGTACCCACCAGCAGAAGGCCCACAGTACCGCCGGGATACCTTCGAAGATAAACATTTCGCGCCAGCCGAAGGCCTGGATCAGGTAGCCGGAAAGCACCGACATCCACAGCACGGTAACCGGGTTACCGAGGATCAGGAAGGTGTTGGCCCTGGAGCGCTCAGACTGGGTAAACCAGTTACTGATATAAATCAGCATCGCTGGCATCACCGCCGCTTCCACTACCCCGAGAATAAAGCGGATAGCCGCCAGCATCGGAATATTACTCACCATCCCGGTCAGGGAAGCACAGCCACCCCACAGGATCAGACAGACAAAAATTAGTTTGCGGACGCTTTTACGCTCGGCATACATGGCGCCGGGTATCTGGAAGAAGAAGTAACCAAGGAAGAACAGCGCACCCAGCAGGGAAGAAATCCCCTTGGTGATCCCCAGGTCATCGTTGATCCCCGCCGCGGAGGCGAAGCTAAAGTTGGCGCGGTCGAGGTAGGCCAGACTATACGTGATAAACACGATAGGCATAATGTACCACCAGCGCTTGGCTGCATTTGTCGGGCTAGTCATCGGTATTCCTCTATGTTGAGGTTTACGCGCTGCGCCAAAAGGTAGGGTAGCGGCGAGCGCGTTATCTTCACCTTGTCGGCGGAAACCGCCGTGCCATAAAAACGTTACTCGCCCAGCTGTCGCCGGGTGGGCAACCCTTCACTGTCTCCAGATACCTGAATGGCAAATGCGCCAATCCGGTTGCCGCGCACCACGGCTTGTTCAAGCGGCTTCCCTTCCAACAGGGCGCTGATGACGCCGACGGCAAAGCCATCACCGGCGCCCACGGTATCGACAACGTTATCGACTTTTACTGCGGCCACGGCACCTTTCTCGCCGCTGGCGGTTTTAAACCATGCCCCATCGGAGCCGGTTTTCAGCACCACGGTTTTCACCCCTTCATTGAGGTAGAAATCGGCGATGGCCTCCGGGGTGTGATACCCGGTGAGAATCGCTCCTTCTTTCAGCCCCGGCAGCACCCAGTCCGCCTGGAAAGCAAGGTGGTTAATCTGCTTCACCATCTCCGCTTCGCTTTTCCACAGCACCGGGCGCAGGTTTGGGTCAAAGGAGATGGTTTTCCCGGCGGCGCGCATCTGCTTAGCGGCGTGGTTTAACAGTGCCAGTGCATCCTCAGATAGCGCGGCTGCCACACCGCTCAGGTGCAGGTGGCGGGCCTGAGTGAAGTAATCATCATCAAAATCGGCCAGCGACAAATGACTGGCGGCGGAACCTTTGCGGAAATACTCCACGATGGGATCGGTTCCATTTTCGACTTTCGATTTCAGCTGGAAACCAGTGGGATAGCGTTCATCCACCGTGACTTGGCGGTGATCGATACCCTCATTACTCAATTGATGAACGATAAACTGGCCGAAAGAATCTTTGCCCACCCGGCTCACCCAACCCACATGGTGGCCGAGACGCGCCAGGCCAGTGGCAACGTTCAGCTCTGCCCCGGCGGCGCGGCGGGTGAAATTTTCGCAATGGGACAGCGGGCCGCATTCGGTGGCGACAAACATCGCCATGGCTTCGCCAATGGTGACAACGTCCAGTGCCTTAGACATGGCGTGACTCCTTACGTAATAACTCAACATAGTGGCGGGTGACGGCAACCAGGTCGTGACCTTCCAGAGGGAATTCGATACCGCGCGGTGACTGGGTAGGGAGATGGGCGAGCAACGCCAGCCAGCGGGGGTCGTCCCCATCCGGTGGAATGGCGCGGAAACTATCGCGGTGGGCCTCAGCGGCCTTAACATGAATATAGCTTACGGCGGGAGCCAATGGCCCGGCGGCGGCCTCCGGCGTATCCCCCACCCAGAGCCAATTGCCCATGTCAAAAGTCAGGGTAATGGGTAGTTTATGAACCTGGCAGGCGGCGGCGAAGCGGCGCATGGGTGCCAGATTGCCGCCTGGGGTCTGATCATTTTCAATCGTCAGTGGTACCGGGCTGGCATTGAGCACCTGGCGCAGGGCGTCAAAATCATTGGGTTTTTCAAAACGCCCTAAGGAGAGCTTGAGCCAGCCCGCATTGAGCTGCTTCGCTTCCCACAGCAGTTTTGCCAGGTGAGGGTTGAGCTGGCCGTCGGGGAATAAGTGTTCCGGGGCGGAGTAGCAGGCTTTCAAACGGTGGCTGGCGATATCAGAGGCCAGTTCCGGCAGCTGTAGCAGGGCCTGGGGGCTGAGTAATTCGCGGCGGATTTCAACGCCGTCCGCCCCTGCTTCGGCAATGATCGGCAATAACGCCTGCTGGCCGCCGTGGCTGGCGACATAATCGTTTCCGTAGGCGGCCGTCACTACGATGATTTCTCTGGCCATGGGCTTCTCCGGCTTTTTTACATCTAACTAACATGTCTATTACGTTAAATGGAACCGGTTCCATGTTAAAGCCCAGGTTGGCGAATATATGATCGCTATCACGATCCAAATTTGATGGGAATTAGCGAGTAGTAGAGCCGCGGATAATTAACTCGCCGCTAAATAAATGATCTTGTAGAGGTTCCGTGCAGCCATCGATCCGCCGTACCACTTGCTCAAGGGCGGTATAGCCCATTTGCCAGGTCGGTTGTTTTAGGGTGCTGATGCCTACCCCGGCCAGTTCGGCCCATTCCAGCTCATCAAACCCTAATAGTCCGATATCACTGCCCCAATTTAAACCCAGGCGGCGCAGGGAGCGGGCCACTTGCAGGGTCAGCGCTCCGTTAGCGGAGATCAGCGCCTTACGCATCCCACGGTGGCTGGCGTGGAACTGTTGTAAGGTGTGATCCAGCAGGGCGGCCTCGCTAAGGGGGATTTCAGCATTACTCGCCATCACATCCGGATGGTGGGAGAGGGTTTCCCGGAAGGCGGCCAGACGCTCACGGCGGGTATTGACGGTGCCCAAGGGTTCACTGAGAAACAGGATTGCCTCGAAGCCCTGGGATAACAGATGCTCGGTGGCGGCACTGGCGGCCTGGGCGTTGTCCAGCCCCACTACGTCACAGGCAAAGTCCGGGATTTTACGGTCAATCAGAACCATCGGCAGCGAGGATTGTTGCAGCCGGTTCAGGCCGCCTTCGCGCATCCCTACCGCATTAACCACAATGCCTTCCACTTGGTAACTGCGCAGCAAATCCAGATAATGTTGCTCTTTATCCACTTCGTTATTGGTATTACACACCAGCGGGGTAAAGCCCTTTTCCCGGCAGGCGGCTTCGATGCCGCTCAGCACATCCACGGAGTAGGGGTTGGTGATATCGGCAATAATCAGGCCGATTAACCGGGTGCGGCCCCGCTTCAAACCCCGGGCCATCTGGCTCGGGTGATAGTTAAGCTCGGCAATCGCCTGCTCAATGCGGCCACGCAAATCATCCGACAGTAGATTTTGCTCACCATTGAGGTAGCGCGAAACGCTAGTTTTCCCGGTGCGGGCGGTTTTGGCGACGTCGCTGATGGTGGCCCTGGCTGCCTTGCTGTGCATAACATTCTCCTGAAGTGATTCTGGCAGGGTAGCATATTTTCGCCTGCTGACCGGGGCGGTGGTCAGTGACGGTATCAAACCGGGGGATTTGTAAACACGGGGCGGTGAATATATTGACCCTGGATATCCCTACCTCGCGGCTGGCTAATGGCTGTGCGGCGAACTCTTCGCTGGTCAGGATGGAGAAGTATCAGGGGCCAGGGCTGGCAGTAACGGCTTTTAACGCGCCCGCCAACTCATAATCCAGGTGGGGTGCCCGGTATCTTCCTGCCAGGCCCCCTCTTGAATGCGGAAGCCATGGTCGTGGTAGAAGAACACCGCCCGGCGGTTCTTTTGATACACCTCCAGGCTGAGAAGTGGGTAATCCTGCTGGATATGGTGCATTAAGGCGCTACCCACGCCGCGATGGAAGCGGCCTGGATCGACAAACAGCGCACCGAGGAAGCGCGATTCCAATACGCTGGCGAAACCATCAATTAAGCCACTGTGGGTATGAACCCAGGTATCGGCATTGGGAAGATAAACGTTGCGCACCATGTCAAGGCTTTCCCGCCAGTACCAGGCGGGAATAAACGGGTGCGCTACGGTGGTACTGCGCAACCACAGTTCCAGAATCGCATCGCGCTCATGGGGACGTGGATGGCGTATCACGCACGGTCACCGGTACGGCAGCCACAATCTGCCACGTGATCGTTCACCAGCCCGCAGGCCTGCATAAAGGCATAGCAAATAGTGGAGCCGATAAATTTAAACCCGCGTTTTTTTAGCGCTTTAGACATCGCGTCGGACACCTCGGTACTGGCAGGGATCTCCGCCAGCGTTTTAACGTCATTAATCTGTGGCTCACCGCCCACAAAAGACCAAATAAATTCGGAGAAGGATTCACCGGAGGCTTCCATCTTAAGCCAGGCTTGGGCATTGGTAATGATGGCCTGAATTTTCCCTCTATGGCGAATAATACCGGCGTCCAACATGAGACGATCCACATCCTCCGGGGTCATCTTTGCCACTTTTTCCGGGTCCAATTGATGGAACACCGCCAGATAATGGGCGCGTTTCTTAAGAACGGTGATCCAGGAAAGCCCTGCCTGCTGCCCTTCCAGACATAGCATTGCGAACAGCTTTTTACTGTTTTTTTCGGCCTCACCCCATTCGTTATCATGGTATTCGATGTAGAGTGGATCTTGGGTAACCCAACCGCAGCGTTGCATATAAATATCCTTTTCAAAATTAGCGATTGTTGAGTTCACAGACTTGACGTCGTAAGGATTAAGACAATAGTTAATCTATGGACATCGTCAGCTGAATGGATACTTGTCAATATAGTAACGATCTTAGTTTATACCTTGATTCGCTGTAGATTAAACCGAAATTACCGCCGTGTTCGGCTCTTTTGGGAGTCGTTTTAATGATGATAAAAATAGCCAGTGGCCGCCGCCTTTCTTGGCCAAAAGCGGCATTGTTCGGATGCCTGCTCTTAAGCGCCGGGCAAACTATGGCATGGCAGCAAGAGTTTGTTTTTGATAATACCCGAACTGAACCTGGCCAGCGCTTTACCTGGGACAGTACCCATCAGCCCAGCTATAACGACATCCTGGCTGAGCGTATTGAAGCCTACGATGTCGATAACCTAACGCCCGGCGTAACCCATATTACGCCCCCCCCTTCTATTGCCCGCGATACCTCTGGCATGGGGGTAGGGATCAATATTCCGCTGACAAAAATGGTATCCACCGGCCCGACGGCGACCCTGCGCATGGACGGCAACAGCGCTTCTATTTATAACGAGTACGGTGACAGCGTGATTACACCGAACTTTAGCGACCCACTCCAACATGCCAACATCAGCACTCTGGGCTGGCGGGTGAATTACAACCTCGGGGACGTACGCCCTTGGGCACAAATTAGCTATAGCCGCCAGTTTGGCGATAACCAATGGCGCGCCCAGCCGGGGATGAATTTATCCGCGTCACCGGTTGGCCTGGAAGGAAGCTGGCGCGATGTCGCCGTGGGGGCCGATATGCCATTGGGCCACCATCTAGCGGCTTGGGCGTCATTATCCCAGGCAGAGGGGGCGGTGGATGGTAGTCTTTATCTTTATAGTATGGGGGTGAGCGCCCGTTTTTAAGGGGGGGCTTTAGCCACGCAACCTGTAGTCATCACTGATGTAACATTTAAAAAACAACGAATACGTGCTTTTCAGTGATAGTAGGCGCTAACATATAAATTTCACAAATATATCTAATGCAAGTCATACCGCCAGAGTGGCATTTCATTCCGCGTTAAGGGCACTTCATGCCCTTTTCCCCTTTTCTCATTGCCCGCCGGGTATCGTATCTGCAGATAATTTTAAATTGTGCAGGTACTCATCATGAAGACATCTTCCCCAAGCTACACTCGCTGGCTAACCTTAGCCGGGACCATCATCACCCAGTTCGCACTCGGCTCCGTGTATACCTGGAGCCTGTTCAACGGCGCGCTTTCCCAGAAGCTGGGTGAGCCAATCAGCCAGGTGGCGTTCTCCTTTGGGTTATTAAGCCTGGGTTTGGCGCTGTCTTCCTCGGTAGCCGGTAAACTGCAAGAGCGTTTTGGGGTGCGGAAAGTCACCATGGCATCCGGTGTGCTGCTGGGGGCGGGCTTCCTGCTGACTTCTCAGGCCAATAGTTTGATGATGCTGTGGCTCAGTGCCGGGGTGCTAGTGGGTCTGGCCGATGGGGCCGGTTATCTGTTGACCTTATCCAACTGTGTGAAGTGGTTCCCGGAGCGTAAAGGGCTGATTTCCGCCTTCGCCATCGGGGCATATGGTTTGGGTAGCCTGGGCTTTAAATTTATCGATTCCCACCTGCTGGCGACCTACGGCCTGGAGCACACCTTTATGATTTGGGGCGTGCTGGCGATGGTGATGATTCTGGTGGGTGCCGCCATGATGAAAGATGCCCCGCTGCAAAAAGTCTCTGCTGCCACCGGCAATGCCACCCGTGATTACAGCCTGGCCGAATCTATGCGTAAGCCGCAGTACTGGATGCTGGCGGTGATGTTCCTGACAGCCTGCATGAGCGGCCTGTATGTCATTGGTGTGGCGAAAGATATCGCCCAAGGCATGGTTCACCTGGATGCCGCCACTGCGGCCAGCGCCGTTACCGTGATTTCGATTGCCAACCTGAGCGGCCGTCTGGTGCTGGGTATCCTGTCCGATAAAATTGCCCGTATCCGGGTTATCACCATTGGCCAGATTATCTCCCTGATTGGTATGGCGGCCCTGTTATTCGCCCCGCTCAATGGCCTGACCTTCTTCCTGGCTATCGGCTGCGTGGCCTTTAACTTTGGTGGCACCATCACCGTTTACCCGTCACTGGTTAGCGACTTCTTCGGTCTGAATAACCTGGCGAAAAACTACGGTGTGATTTACCTCGGCTTTGGTATCGGTAGTATCTGCGGTTCGATTATTGCCTCTCTGTTTGGTGGCTTCTATGTGACCTTCCTGGTGATTTTCGCCCTGCTGATTCTGTCACTGGCGTTCTCTACTACCATTCGCCAGCCGTCTACCCAGGCCCTTAAACACGCCCACGCGTAATGAATGATTCACAACCTGAGCCGCCTTCAGGCGGCTTTTTTGTATTTATTACCCCTAGAGGAAACCAGTAAGTCTTAAGTTGTGTAAATATAGATGTCTAACCGCGCTTTTCTTTGCTGCATTTAGCTTCAAATGTGGTCTACTTACGCCCCTGGATCCAGAACTCTCCTGAATTCATCCTACTTACTACCCTAAAGCGAACTAAGGCCGCTTTCCCCGGTCTGATGTGTGCGTGATGTTGCGCACCTGAATTGTTTATCGGAATTGTGCATGAAAATGATTAAAACGCTGTCCCAGCAAACCTTGAGCTTATTGCTGGCCATGTACATCGGCATATTTTTAAACGGTGCCGTGTTTTATCGTCGTATCGAAAGCGTAATACATGACTTTACCTGGGCTAAGGGGTTGGCTTGTGGGATCGAAGTGATGGCTGCCTTCCTGGTAACCTTCTTCTTATTCCGCGTGTTGTCCCTGTTTGGCCGCCGTGTTGGCCGGATCCTGGCAACCCTGGTGGTGCTGATTTCCGTGGCCGCCAGTTTCTATATGACCTTCCTTAATGTGGTCATTGGCTACGGTATTGTGGCCTCGGTCATGACCACGGATATTGACCTGTCTGTGGAAGTGATTGGCTGGAATTTCATGGCCTGGATGGTGTTAGCCAGCATTCTGCCGCTGTTTTTGATTTGGGCTAACAATAGTAAAACCACCCTTATCCACCAATTACGCTACCGCGACCAAGGCTTAAAGAGCGTGGCGCTGATATTACTGGCGGCGATTCTGGTTTATGCCCCGTTACGTTATATGGACTACCGCCAGAAGATTTGGGAAAAACAATCGCAGGTCGATTTGCCAAGCTACGGTGGCGTGGTGGCCAACTCCTACTTGCCTTCTAACTGGGTATCGGCATTGGGGCTGTATGCCTGGGCGCAGATAGATGAATCTTCAGACAGCAAATCACTGTTAGATCCGGCCCGTAAATTTACTTACGATGCGCCAAAAGGCGGCCTGGATGACACCTATGTGGTGTTTATTATTGGTGAAACCACCCGCTCTGACCACATGGGTATCCTGGGTTATGACCGTGATACTACGCCGAAGCTCTCTCAGGAGAAAAACCTGGTGGCCTTCCGCGGTTACTCCTGTGATACGGCAACCAAGCTCTCTTTACGTTGCATGTTTGTGCGTGAAGGCGGTACCAAAAACAACCCGCAGCGTACTCTGCTGGAGCAGAACGTTTTCTCGGTGTTGAGGCAATTGGGGTTCAGTTCTGACCTCTACGCTATGCAGAGCGAAATGTGGTTCTACAGCAATACCATGGCGGAAAACATCGCCTACCGTGAGCAGATTGGCGCGGAGCCGCGCAACCGTGGCAAACCGGTGGATGACATGCTGTTAATCGACGAGATGAAAAACTCGTTAAACGGTAACCCGGACGGTAAGCATATGGTTATCCTGCATACCAAAGGGTCCCACTTCTCCTACATTCAGCGTTACACCCGGGATTACGCCAAGTGGACGCCAGAATGCCAGGGTCAGGACAGCCGCTGCAACAAAGAAGAGTTGATTAACTCCTTCGATAACAGCGTGCTGTACGTAGATACCTTTATTGATGATGTAATCAATGAAGTGCGTAATAAAAAGGCCATTGTCTTCTACGCGGCCGATCACGGTGAATCCATTAGCGATAACAAACGCTTGCACGGTACGCCGCGCATGATGGCTCCACCGGAGCAGTTCCGGGTGCCAATGATGGTATGGATGTCTGACAAATATCTGGAAAACCCAGATAACGCCCGCTCCTTTGCCTGGCTGAAGCAGCAGGCTAAAAACAAGCAGGCGCACCGCCATGTAGAACTTTACGACACCATTATGGGTTGCTTGGGCTACACCTCTCCAAATGGTGGGATTAACGAAAATAATAACTGGTGTAAGGCGCCTGATAACTTTAAAGGGTAACACTGCCACCGGTTTAGCAAGCCTGCTCCTGAAGCAGGCTTTTTACATTTGCAGCTTGAATACAAAATTTCCGGTCAAATAATTCATCAACCTGAATAATAATAACTAAAACATTCTCGAAATTATTATATATAAAAAAATTAGCTGGCCCATCACACTCTTAATTGTGGGGTTTTTACTCTTGATTCATTTTTGGTTATTTATTTCAGCTTCTAAAATAATCAGGGAATGAATTATGTTTAAATCATATTTGGGCCGAATAGTTTCAGGTTTTTTATTAGCAGCAGTGGTTATTAGCGGGTGTGGATCTACCGATAATAGCGACGTCACGATTTACGTGGTGCGCCACGGTAAAACTATGCTCAACACCACCCACCGGGTGCAGGGGTGGGCCGATGCGGTGCTTACCCGGCAAGGGGAGCAGGTAGTGGACTGGGCCGGTATCGGCATGAAGGATATCAAGTTCACCGCAGTGTGGAGTAGCGACAGTGGCCGGGCCATACAAACCGCGAATCGTATTATGGCTAAAAACACTCAGGGCGATGTGCCGCTGCAAACCGACTGGCGACTGCGTGAATTCAATTTTGGTTCCTATGAAGGCGACCTCAATAACACCATGTGGAGTGATATTGCCGCCAGCAAAGGGATGACACTTGAAGAGTGGATGCAAGTATTAACCCCGGAAGCCTTCGCCAATGCGGTGGCAGAGCTGGATAAAGCCCGTACCACCTCAACATCACCGGATGAGAACTGGCCTGCGGAAGATTATGCCGCTATCTCAGCTCGCTTACGGGATGGGTTAAATAACGTGGTGGCGGATGCCCGTAGAAAGGGCGGTGGCGATGTGCTGCTGGTGTCCCATGGCCTGAGTATCGGGGCAATGGTGACTATGCTCAACCCGGCGTTAAAAACCCCTAAAGGTGGCTTTAAAAATGCTAGTGTCACTAAAATTGTCTATAAAAATGGCAAATATGAAATTGACGGAAAAGATATCGACAACATGGATTTTATGAATAAAGGCAAAGCTTCCGGGGAGTAAATAAATCAGGCCCGGTGACGGGCCTGAATAATATTACAAAATCCCAGCTCCATATGGGAACAATGGGTTAGCCGAATCTTTTGGCAGGTCTTCTTTCTGCTCCAGCACCGCATCCCAGCTTGAGGGCAGCTCGAAAGGCAGTTTGCCTTGGGCCTTGCTCTTACCGGTGATCACGTCCAGC
This sequence comes from uncultured Enterobacteriaceae bacterium, assembly GCA_966186435.1. Taxonomy (GTDB): domain Bacteria; phylum Pseudomonadota; class Gammaproteobacteria; order Enterobacterales; family Enterobacteriaceae; genus CBIFWW01. The sequence goes on along the minus strand of CBIFWW010000044.1, from coordinate 9,488 downwards.
ACCGCCGCATCAGAGGCACCGAAGTTCGCCATCAACACATCAGTCTTATCCACGATATTGGTCAGAATCGCCGGGCGATCGAGGAACAACGAAATCACCGTTGGGATTTTGAGTGCGCTGACTTGCTTGATCACTTGATAGTCCGCAGCACCGGTGTAGACACCGGATTTCTCATCCAAAACCACTTTGTCGTTATCTTCAAAACCTAATTGACCAAAATTCACCCTCCCGAAGGGGTAGTGGGGGTCATTCTGGTGTGGCGTGTTTACCCGCAAAATGGCGATATCCGCTTGAGCCGGGTCGGTGACGACTTGCAGACCATAACGCGCAGCCACCTCAGCATTCATTTGATGCAGGAATACTTTTTTGCCGGTCAATGCTAATGGCAATAAGTTATTTTTATTCTGCAACAGGATCTGGCTGCGGCGCTGGGCATCATCACCCGGTTTCTGGAACTCAGCATTGCCGACAATCGAAACGGCTTTGCTCTCATCTACATAGGGGGTTTCAAACAGGCCAAGGTCGAATTTCTGCACCATGATACGTTTTACCGACGCATCCACCATTACTGCTGGCAGCTCCTGAGCCTTGATAGCTGCGATTAACTCGGTTGGGTCGCTGGTGCCGCCAAACTGATCGATCCCGGCATTGACCGCTTTAACAATACGCTCCTGGCGTGTTAGGTTTTCCACACCCCATGGCATTCCGATACCGGCTGACCAAACATTGACCTTATTGGCAATATCTTCGTCACTGATACCGGAGGCACATTTCGCGACGCAAGTTTCCAGAATACCCCAATCGCTCAGCACTACCCCTTCAAACCCATAACGCCCGCGTAGGATATCGGTGAGGATCTGTTTATTAAAACCAAATCCCACTTCCTCAATAAGCTTATCTTTGTAGAAGAGTTTTATCGGCTGGCCGTAATAAGGCATCACCGAGGCCACCTTAGCATTGAACGCCCCTTCAAATGGCTTCATGTGGTATTCCAGGTTATTACCTGGGTAAACCTGCTCTTTGCCATAGATATTATGGGAGTCCAGCCCATTTAATTGTGGCCCGCCCCCGGCGAAATGCTTCACTACGATAATCACGCTATCGCGGTTTAAACCAGAAGCCCCTTTTTGGAAGCCTTCGGTGTAAGCCTGCACCATATCTTTAGCAACCTGATCATTTTCACCGAAGGTGCCGACGATGCGGCCCCAGCGTGGCTCCGTTGCCAGATCTGCCTGAGGAGATAGCGCCATATGGATGCCCACGGCCCGGTATTCCTGACGGGCAATATCACCAAACTGCTTAACCAGGTTAGTATCCCCTAGGGCCGCCATCCCCAGTGTTTCCGGCCATTGGGAGAAGCTCCCGGCGGCCACGCTGGTGGCATTAGGGTCATTCACAAAGTGATTGCGGGGGTCGGTACTGATGGTGATCGGTATACCCAGCCGTGATTTTTCTGCTAATTCCTGAAGCTTATTATTATCTGCGGATATATGGCTGGGGTTGCCGGACATACGGGTGATAAATGTGTTCACCGAACGTTGGATCACGTCATCGTCAGCCGCCGTGAAATCGACGCGGCCACTTTTATCTAACCCAATAGTACCGTGCATCATGGCCCCGGCCTTTTCTTCGGCATTCATGCGCGAGACCAAATCCGTCGCGCGCTTGTCACTGCTTAACCGCCAATCTTCAAAAGGTTCCAATTTGCCGTTTTTATTAAAATCTTTAAATTTAAGTGAATCGACGCTAAGGGTAGGCAGCATGCGGGTCTCTATTTTGCGTTGCGAGGTTGAAGAGGTACTATCATCATCACAGGCGGTCAGTGATAAAATGATAAGCCCACCGCTGATAGCCTTCCATTTGCTATTGATTTTCATATTAAAACTCCATGTCTACAGAGGAATTATATTTTTCAGGAATATGATGCTTGGTCATATCTGAAAAATACGTAGGGAGGTGTTTTTTTATTGATCCTTTTATTTCAAGAGCTTGCGTTATTTAGCTCACTCAATGAAAAGTATGGCACCTTTTTTTTAGTGATTAAAATAAATAGCCATCTGATTTGGGAGGGTCTTCACAAATAATAAGCATAGGGTATTCTTCAATGCTAATTTATGGCGTAAAACATAATTAACAATAATCAGGGTTAATCATTTTTCGCTCCAATAATTCGAGGTTTATTATTCGCCGAGGGCGTTTAATAATTCTTGTAAATAATTTAGAGGACTTTGTGCACGGAATGCATATATTCAATAAACCCTTCGCTATTCCTCGGTGGGGAGTGTTTAAGATCCCATGCAGTCTTAACCGTTTAGCGATGGGTTTTATGGCGCTGGGGCTTGGCTGGTGGCTATCGTTGGTCACTTGGCAGCTGTGGGCCATATTCACGGAACCTGCTTCCCAAAGCTCGATTAACCGAATGTCGCCAGCCCAAGAACTCACGGTTCCTCAGCTTTTTGGCAGCGTGAGTGCGGCGGATCGTGGGCCGGTCAGTGGCCAGTTCCCTACCACTACACTTCCGCTGATCCTCACTGGCCTGGTGATGAGCCAGCACTCAGAGCAACGGCTGGCGGTGGTGAGTTATCAAGGTAAACAAGCCAGTTATAGCGAGGGTGACCGGCTCCCTCCCTCTGGTGTCGCCCTGCGCCAGATTGCTGCCAATGGCGTGGTACTGGCTCAGCCGGGGGGCCTGCATTGGCTGGCCTTTAACGGCAAGGATGCCTCACCGGTTATCGCGCTGGAAAACGCCGCTTTTTCACCCGATATCCGCCAGCAGCTGGTTAAAAACCCGCTGCAAATTACCGATTACATCACGGTATCCCCGGTACGGGAGGGGGCTAAAACCGTGGGTTATCGCATCAATCCTGGCCGTAAACATACGGTTTTTAACAAGCTCGGCTTTAAGCCAGACGATATCGCCATCACGCTGAATGGCGTGGATTTACGGGATGATAATCAGGCCCGCGAAATCATCATGAAACTCCCTGAACTCCAGGCGGTGACCGTGGTGGTTGAGCGCGAAGGGCAACGCCATGAGCTGCATATCACCCTTGATGAGGTATCGCCATGAGCCGTTTTGCCGCGCTGTTACTGTGCTGGCTGTTGTGGTCGCCCATGGGTTTTGCCTCGGGCTACTCGGCCAGCTTCCAGGGGGTAGAAGTACAAGAGTTTATTAACACCGTCAGTAAGAACCTCAATAAAACCGTGATTATCGACCCCGCCGTGCGTGGCACTATTACCGTGCGCAGCTATGACTCCCTCAATAGCGAGCAGTATTACCAGTTTTTCCTCAATGTTCTGGCGGTATACGGCTTTGCGGTGGTGGAAGAGGCCAACGGGGTGCTAAAGGTGGTGAAGTCCAAGGATGCCAAAATTGGCTCCATCCCGGTGATCGATGCGGCGGCCCAGGCCCAGGGTGATGAAGTGGTCACCCGGGTGGTGGTACTGCGCAATGTCTCTGCCCGGGATCTTGCCCCGCTTTTACGTCAGCTTAACGACAACGCCGGGGTGGGAAATGTGGTGCACTATGACCCGTCCAACGTCCTGCTGATGACCGGCCGGGCAGCGGTAATTAACCGCTTAATGGCGATTGTTGAGCGTGTGGATCTGGCCGGGGATAAAACCCTGCAAACCATCCCCTTGCGCTACGCCTCTGCCAGTGAGGTGGCCCGGTTAACCACCCTAATGGTGCAAGACCCACAAAAAAATGGCCCACCGGCGGGGCGGATCATTGCCGATGAACGTACCAACAGTGTGTTGATAAGCGGGGATGCCCGGGCCAGCCAGCAGCTGGCAGAAATGGTGGCGCATCTGGATAAACCCCAGGCCAACCGGGGTAAAACCACTGTTCATTATCTAAAGTTTGCCAATGCAGAGAAAATGGCAGAGGTGCTGAATGGCCTCCAGGGCCGCGTGGTTGGTGAAGGAGGAGAGGCCGTGGCATCAGCAGAATCCACCACCCGGATCATCGCCGATCCGCAAACCAACTCGCTGATCATCACCGCTGCGCTGGATGCGATGTCGGAACTGGAGCAGGTCATCGCCCGGCTGGATATCCGCCGCCCGCAAGTGTTAGTGGAGGCCATCATTGCCGAAGTGCAAAACGCCGATGGCCTGAACTTGGGGGTGCAATGGGGTAATAAATACGCCGGGTTTACCCAATATACCGAAACCGGATTGCCGATTACCTCTTTTGCAGCAGGGGTAAATCAATACCGCGATAAAGGCACCGTCCCTGCCAACCTGGGTGGGGCACTTAGCCAATATAATGGCATTGCCGCCGGGTTTCTTTCCGGCAATTGGGGAATGTTGCTGACGGCACTGTCCAGCGATAGCCAGAACGATATTCTTGCCACCCCCAGCATCGTCACCCTCGACAATAAAGAAGCTACCTTCAACGTTGGCCAGGAAGTCCCGGTACTTAGCGGCTCACAAACCACCTCCGGGGACAATATTTTTAATACCGTGGAACGTAAAACGGTGGGTATCAAGCTCAAGGTCAAACCGCAAATCAACGAGGGGGATGCGGTACTGCTTGAGATCGAGCAGGAGGTGTCCAGCGTGGCGGAAACCGCCAGCAGTGCCAGCAGCAGCCTGGGGGCCACCTTTAACACCCGTACCGTTAATAATGCGGTGCTGGTGTCCAGCGGGGCTACCGTGGTGGTGGGGGGCTTGCTGGATCACAGCAGCCGCAAAAGCAGCAGTAAAGTGCCGGGGCTGGGGGACATTCCGCTGGTGGGCAAGCTGTTCGGGGCCAACAGTACCAACAGCACCAAGCGCAATTTGATGCTGTTTATCCGCCCCACCATTATCCGGGATAACGACGGTTTCCAGCGGGTGTCTGGCAATAAGTACCGCCAATATCAGGAAGATGAAGGCCGGGCCGGTAGCGCGCGGTTAGACCTGCCGGAATTGGCCCCTACTAAGGGGGGGTTCCAGCAGGTACGCGAAGGGCTGATGCTGTTTATGCAGAGTGATAAAGGGGCCTGATATGGAGTTACCACTGACCCCCGCTTTTGCCCGCCGCCAGGGAATGATCCTGGCCTTATCCCCAGAGCCGGAGGCCCAGCTATGGTGCCTGGAACGGGTGACTGCCAGCGCCCTCCAGGAGGCCCGCCGCCTGGCCGGGCGGCCAATGGCGGTACAGGTGTTAAGCGAGGCAGACTTCGAGCAGCGGCTGGTGGCCTGTTATCAACAGGACGCAGCCTGGATGCAACGCATGGCGAATGAATTGGGCAGCGATATTGATTTCTTCACCCTTGCCGAAGAACTCCCCGCCCAGGATGATTTGCTGGAAAGTGATGACGGCGCGCCGATTATCCGCCTGATTAACGCCATGCTGGGGGAGGCCATCAAGCAAGGGGCGTCCGATGTGCATATCGAAACCTACGAACATAACCTCAGTATTCGCTTCCGTATCGACGGCATGTTGCAGGAAATCCTCCAGCCTCAGCGCAAGCTGGCGGCGCTGCTGGTTTCCCGGATTAAAGTGATGGCCCGGCTGGATATCGCCGAAAAACGCATCCCCCAGGATGGCCGTATTGCTCTGCGCATCGGCGGCCGGGCGGTGGATGTGCGGGTATCCACCCTCCCTGCCAGCCACGGTGAACGGGTGGTGCTGCGTTTATTGGATAAAAGCAATCTGCGCCTCGATCTTGGTGGCCTGGGGATGGCGGATGCGCTGCATCAGCAAATGCAAACCCTACTGACCTTGCCCCACGGGATTTTGCTGGTCACCGGCCCTACCGGCTCCGGGAAAACCACCACCCTTTATGCCGCCCTGAGCCACCTTAACAGTAAATCCCGCAATATTTTGACGGTGGAAGACCCCATTGAGTATGACCTACCCGGTGTTGGCCAGACCCAGGTCAATACCAAAGTAGATATGACCTTTGCCCGGGGGCTACGGGCCATTCTGCGCCAGGACCCGGATGTGGTGATGGTAGGGGAGATCCGCGATCGGGAAACCGCCGAAATCGCCGTGCAAGCCTCGCTCACCGGCCACTTGGTACTTTCGACGCTGCATACCAATAGCGCTGTGGGGGCGGTGTCACGCTTGCAGGATATGGGGATCGAGCCTTTTCTACTGGCGACCTCTCTGGCCGGGGTGATTGGCCAACGTTTGGTGCGGGTGCTGTGCCCGGCCTGCCGCCAGCCGCAGCAGGCCAGCGCCGGGGACCCATTACCCGAAGGGCAACGCTTTTACCGTGCCGGGGGGTGCAGCCAGTGCCACGGGACGGGCTACCAGGGGCGTTCTGCCATCCATGAGCTGCTGGTGCTGAATGACAACTGCCGTCAGGCCATCCACGACGGGCAAGCGTCAGCCCTATCCCGCCACCTGTTTGCTGGCAGTCTGTATCACAACGCGCTGGCCGCAGTGGCCGCCGGGGTAACGTCGCTGGAAGAAGCCCTACGTGTTACCCGGGAGGCATAAATGGCGCGTTTTCAGTATCAGGCCCGTAATCTGCAAGGCAAGCCACGCCGGGGGATGATTGAAGCAGAAACCTTGCGCCAGGCCAGCCAGCTTCTCAAGGAACAAAAGCTACTGGTGCTGGCGCTGTCTGAGGCCACCACCCCAGCGCTAAAAACCCGCGCCGTTAAAAGCAGTGATTTAGCCCTGGCGATGCGCCAGTTGGCAACCCTGGTGGCGGCGGCACTGCCGCTGGAGGAGGCGCTCTTAGCCGTCTCCCGCCAGTGTGAGCAAAAACAGCTGGTAGAGGTTCTGAATGGGGTCAGAGCCAGCGTGCTGGGGGGGTATAGCCTGGCGGCTGCGCTGGAATCCTACCCAAAAGTATTTAGCGAGCTGTACCGCACCACGGTGGCGGCGGGGGAAGCCGCAGGCCAGCTAGATCAGGTACTGATAAGCCTGGCGGATTATGGTGAAAGCCGTCAGCAGATGAAATCCAAACTCCAGCAGGCGCTGGTGTACCCACTGGCGCTTACTGTGGTGGCGGTGGGGGTAGTGACGGTGTTATTGACAAGTGTAGTGCCCAAAGTCACCGAGCAATTCATCACCATGAATCAGGCTTTGCCCTTCACCACCCGCCTGCTGATGTCTATCAGCGACGGCCTGCGGCTGGTGGGGCCTTGGTTGCTGCTGGCACTGTTGGTGGCTGGCCTGGCGGCGGCTAAATTACTGCGCCGCCCCCGCTACCGCTTCGCCTGGCACCGGCAGTTGCTGAAACTGCCGGTGGCCGGGCGGCTGGTGGCGGAAATCAATATCGCCCGCTACGCCCACACCCTGAGCATTCTATATGCCAGCGGGGTGCCCCTGGCGGTGGCGCTCAACATCAGTGCGGCGGTGGCTGGGAATCTGTTTATCCGCCAGCGGCTGGTGGAGGCTGCGGAGCGGGTGCATGAGGGGATCAGCCTCCAACAGGCCCTGAGCCAGACCGGGCTGTTCCCGCCGATGATGCGCCATCTGATCGCCGCCGGGGAGCGCAGCGGCGAGCTGGGGCCGATGTTAATGCGGGCGGCCACCAATCAGGAAACCCTGCTCAACCGGCGCATCACACTATCACTTAGCCTATTTGAGCCGTTGCTGGTGGTGGTGATGGCCGGGGTAGTGCTGTTCATTGTGCTGGCGATCCTCCAGCCTTTACTACAACTCAATTCATTCATGTCGTTATAGGAGCGCGTTATGCCACGGCGAAGGGAAGCAACACGCCGCCAGCAGGGCTTTACTCTGCTGGAAGTGATGGTGGTAATAGTGATTTTAGGGATTTTGGGTAGCCTGGTGGTACCCAATCTGATGGGTAATAAAAGCAAGGCCGATCGCCAGAAGGTATTAAGCGATCTCTCGACGCTAGAAAGCGCCCTGGATATGTATCGGTTGGACAATGTGAATTATCCCACCGCCGAGCAGGGGCTGGAGGCCTTGGTGCGGGCGCCGGAAGCGGCCCCCCAACCGCGCCAATACCCGGAGGGTGGCTATATCCGCCGCTTGCCAAAAGACCCCTGGGGGGAGGCTTACCAGTATCGCTTGCCGGGCAAACATGGCCGGGTAGATATGTACTCCGCCGGGCCGGATCGCCAAATTGATACCGATGATGATATCGGCACCTGGCATCTGGACAGCCAATGACCAGGCACCAACGGGGGTTTACCTTGCTGGAAGTGATGCTGGTGGTCTTGCTGATGGGGCTACTGGCGGCGGCTGTCATCCCCAATCTGTCCCTGCGGGGGTTCCAGGCCGAGCGCGAAAGCCAACAGTTGGCTGGTCGGCTGGTGAATCTCTCACAATTGGCAGTGGTGGAAGGCCGGGTGTTCGGGCTGCAAGTGGATAGCCAGGGTTGGTCATTACGAATATGGCGCGAAGGCCGCTGGTTGCCCTTTCGGGTGATGAAAAATACCCAACGCATCCTGCCCAAGGGCTGGTCATTGCAGCTGGAAGTGGATGGCCGCCCGGCCTCTTTTAGCGGGGAGACTCCGCAAATTTTGCTGCTCTCCGGTGGGGATATCACCCCGTTCTCCTTGGTGTTTATCAAGGAGGGGCAGCCACAGGCCAGCGTCTATGCGGGTACCCGCAGTGGAGGGCGCATTGTCAGCCCGGCTCCCTAAGGGGATGACCTTGCTGGAGGTCATGGTGGCGCTGGCTATTTTTGCCCTGGCGGCGCTGGCTTTGCTGCAAAGTCTGGGGCAGCTCTCCCGTGGGCCAGCCCAGTTAACGGAGCGGGCCTGGGCCGGCTGGGTGGCAGACAACCTGATGGTGGAGCTGCATCTGGCGAAATCCTGGCCTGAAGGTGAGTGGCGGGAAGGGGAGTCTCAGCAAGCCCGGCGCCAATGGTTTTGGCGTTGGCGGGCGCAGGGAACGGCGCAGCCGGGGGTGAAACAGATTGAGGTTGAAGTTTATGCCCGGCCCTTCTCTCCGGGCCAGCGGCCAGTATCGGTATTAAAAAGCTACGGAGTGCGGCCATGAGCCGCCGTCAGGGCGGGTTCACCCTGTTGGAAACCTTGTTGGCGCTAACCCTGCTGGCGGTAATAGGGGTGATGGCTAGCCGCATGGTGCAGCAAGGGGTGACATTACTGCAGTTTTCCGATCGTCATGGCCCGGCTTTAGCCCAGTTGCAATACGCTTTTACCTTGCTGGAGCGGGACATCACGGGGGCGATTAACCGCCCGGTGCGTACCCCCGGCCCGCTGGGTGGTAGCGCCATGGAGCATGATAATCAGGGGCGCGATCGGGAAAGCCTGGTGCTCACCCACAGCGGTTGGATCAACCCAGGGATGGCCGCCCCGCGATCCACCCTTCAACGGGTACGCTGGCGGCTTGAAGAAAATGGGCTGGTGCGTGAATGGCTGCCTTTTGTTGATATGCCTGATGGGGCTGCCACGCGGCGCTTAGAAGTGATGCCAGGGGTATCCGGTTTACGGCTACGTTTCTGGCATCAGGGGGGATGGCAACTCAATTTACCTACTAACCAGCCGCTGCCTCAGGCGGTGGAAATCACCTTGATCACTGCCCGCGATGGTGAAGTTACCCGCCGCTT
>CBIFWW010000043.1:0-23566 GCA_966186435.1 uncultured Enterobacteriaceae bacterium | reverse complement strand
CTAAAGTGAATAAGTGTGAACTACGTCAAAAAAAATCGTAATTTAAATGGAGCCACCCGGTGAAAGCGTGAAACCCAAATCAAGCTTTTGTGGGGTAATGGTTTCGCCACGGATCCGCGCCAGTAACCGTTCTGCGCCAATTCTCCCCATCCGTTCACGTGGGGTTAACACACTGGCTAATTGGGGTTCCATTACTTGGCCAATATCATGGCCGTGGAAACCGGCTACCGCCATATCATCAGGGATTTTTAACCCCAGGCGTTGGCACTCGAACGCCGCCCCGACGGCTAAATCATCGTTGGTGCAGAAGATACCGTCCAGCTCCGGGTATTCGCGGCGAGCGCGGCGGAACAATTCGATACCTGAAGAATAAGAAGAGGATTGCTCAGCCATCACGCTGTAAGGCACCAGTCCGGCTTCAACCATGGCCTGCTCATAGCCTTTTTGTTTCATGATGGTTCGTTCATCCAGGCGGGCGCCCAGATAAGCCACGTGGCGATGGCCCCGGGATAAAATCATCGCGGTCATTTGGCGGGCGGCTTCAAAGTTATCAAAGCCCACGGCCACGTCGAGACAAGGTGATACGCTGTCCATCAGTTCTACCACCGGAATCCCGGCTACCTCAATCATCTTGAGGGCGCGGGGGGTGTGATGGCGTTCGGTCAGGATCAGCCCGTCAATATTCCAGGACAACATAGACTCCAGGCGCTCTTCCTCCATCTCCGGCTTATAACCGTAGTGGGCGAGCATGGTTTGATAGCCAAAGGCATCGGTGACGCTTTCAATACCGCGTAGCACTTCAGCGAAGACCTGGTTAGTCAAAGAGGGGAGCAACACGCCAATGGCGCGGCTGGTGGCATTGGAAAGAATATCCGGCGCCCGGTTAGGAATGTAACCCAGCTCATCAAGCACTGCCGCAATCTTTACCCGTAACGGCGCCGACACCTGCTCGGGGTTACGTAAAAAGCGGCTGACTGTCATTTTAGTGACACCTACGCGGTCGGCGACATCCTGAAGTACCGGTCTTCTCTTTTTCATTGTCCTGATGAGCTTAGAGTTATCAACGGCTCAGTGTAGCACGGACGCAGAAGATCCTTCTCCTGTTGAGGGGAAGGATCTTTCACGCTGTAGGAGCGTTGGCGTAAACCACACCCCTACTCCTGATTTAGACCGGTGGCAGGTCGAAAAGCAGGATTTCAGCCGCGCTATCGGCATGAATCGACATCGCCTGCTCATCCCAGATTGCCAAACCATCGCTGGTGCTGGCGTGATTACCGTTAATAGTAACATTGCCTTTGACGACCTGGATCCATACCCGGCGATTGGCCGCAATCTGATACACCGACTGCTCATCTTTCGCCAATGCCCAGCGGTACAGTTCCATATCCTGATGCACTTTTAGCGAACCGTCACGCGCATCCGGGGAAAGCACCAGCTGGCGGCCCTGGTCGGCGTCAAAGCGGCGCTGTTCATAACGCGGGGCGATCCCGGTTTCTTCTGGAATAATCCAGATTTGATACAGGCGCAGCGCGTCTTTATCGCTCGGGTTGTATTCCGAATGACGCACCCCGGTACCAGCGCTCATAATCTGGAATTCACCAGCAGGCACCTGTTCTTTATTCCCCATGCTGTCTTGGTGCTCCACGGCACCTTCCAGCACATAGGTCAAAATTTCCATATCTTTATGAGGGTGGGTACCAAACCCCTGCCCGGCATCAATCACGTCTTCGTTAATCACGCGCAATGCAGAGAAGCCCATAAAGTTTGGATCGTAATAATCGGCAAAAGAGAAGCTATGCCAGGAATCCAGCCAACCGTGGTTAGCGTGACCACGTGTTTCGGCTTTACGTACATAAATCATGTTGATCCCCTTCAGATTCGGTTGATGAAAAGAGTGTACGCCGTTCATCCGGGGATCATAATGGGTGAAAATTGACGCCTCTGTTCAAATTATGTGAATAACTTTTGCATGAGGCTTGTGGCTCAATCCAGGGTCACAGTGGCGGGTGCTGGCTGAGTAAAGCCGCGCTCCAGGATCTCCATATTGGTTAACACATCAATTTCACTGACATAATTTGGCATCCCCTGCTCCAGGGTTTGATACAGCGCGTCATACACCCGGCCATAATCCCCTGGCTCCGCTGCCAGCTCTTCCCGCATGGCTTCACCCTCCTGATTAACATATTCCATCACGCCTACGCTGTTATCACTGGCAAAGCCAGGTTCGCCCGGCATTATCCCGGCCTTAAGACTGGTTTCTTGTTGGTCAATACCGTACTTGATAAAGCTACCCCGGGTGCCGTGGGCGATAAATTTCGGGTAATCCAGCTTTACCAGGTGGCTGGTTTTGACGATGGCTTTCAGGCGTCCATAGAACAGCTGGGCCTCAAAAGTATCATCGGGGTTTTCCGGGGTGCGTAAGCTGCGGATGTCATAGCTTACCTGCTTAGGGCGGCCAAACAATCCAATGATTTGATCGAGGGTGTGCACCCCCAGACCATAGAAGGCCCCGTCCTGAGGTAAGCCCGGTGCGGCAGGTGCATCGGGGCGGTAATAATCGAAGTGGCTCTCAACTTCAACGATTTCACCCAACTTGCCGCTTTCGATGGCTTTCTTCAGGGTCAGATAGCAGGAGTCAAAGCGCCGGTTCTGATAGGGAGTCACCAACAGTCCTTTGCTATGAGCCAGCCGGTACAACTCGCGGGCTTCGTTCAGGGTGGGGGTGAAGGGTTTCTCCACCAGCACATTTTTACCCGCCTCCAGGGCCTTACGGGCATATTCCACGTGGCTATCGGCATGGGTGCAGATGATGACCAGTTTTATGGCCGGGTCTAGCAATATATCGTTCAAATCACTGGTGAAGTGGATATGCTGATATTCCGCTTGCTGCTCCAGTTCGGGTTTGGGATGACGGCGGAAAATATGGGCCACTTGCCACTGTTGCTTACGGGTGAGGATGTAAGGCAAGTGATAGCGGGTGGTGCTTTTACCAAAACCAATATAGGCACATTGCAACGTCATTACCGGCTCCTTGTCGACGGGTGTCCTTACACCATAAACCAGTGAGCAAAAAAAAAGCCAGCGCGAGGCTGGCTAAAAAATACTGGAAGCAATGTGAGCAATGTCGTGCTTTCAGGCTAACCCGGGAGGGTATCCCCTGAACGCATGGCAATAATAATCATTATCATTCGCATGTGTCCAGCCTTTTTTGCATAAATTTTAGAGAGTGTGATAACAAAAATCCCATAATCTTTAGAGGGTTAAAACCAGGAGAACCCATGCACGCCATTGTGATTCGCCATGCAGAGTTGAAAGATACCGAAGCGTTACGCCAGCTGAATGCCTTGCCGGAGGTCTACTTCAATACCCTCCAGCTCCCTTGCCCTTCCGTGGAAATGTGGCAGAAACGCATGGAAACCCCACCGGCTGGCCGCCGCCAGCTAGTAGCCTGTATTAACGATGTGGTGGTGGGCCATCTGGCGTTGACTGTTGAACAAAACCCGCGCCGCAGCCACGTAGCCACCTTTGGCATGAGCGTCCATCCGGATCTCCGTAACCGTGGCGTTGCCAGCACGCTTATTACCACCATGACAGATCTGTGTGATAACTGGCTTCGCATTGAGCGTATCGAATTAACGGTATTTAGTGATAACGCCCCGGCTATCGCGGTTTACCGAAAGCATGGATTTATTGAGGAGGGCATCGGCCGCCGCTTTGCCTTACGCAATGGCGAATACGTCGATGCCCTGTTTATGGCGAGGGTGCGTTAATAACCGGCGGTTAAATCATCCACGGTGCGTGGATCGGAGGCACCGTACAAGGTGCCGTCCGGGGCAACCATAATACTTTGGGTGCTGCCCATGGCCGCCTTAATTGCCACATTCTGGCCCTTCTCCTTCAGACGCTGGCGGGTATCCGCGCTAAAGCCCTTTTCCAGCCACAGTTGATCCGGTAACCACTGATGGTGGAAGCGCGGGGCATTAGCGGCCTCGGCAATATTCATACCGTAGTCCACAGTATTCATCACCATTTGCAGCACGGTGGTGATAATGCGGCTACCACCCGGGCTACCGGTGACCAGCCAGGTTTTGCCTTCTTTCACCACGATAGTAGGTGACATGGACGACAGCGGGCGCTTGCCCGGGCCGACGGCATTGGCTTCACCGCCCACCAGCCCATAGACATTAGGCACCCCCGGTTTGGCGGAGAAGTCATCCATTTCATTATTCATCAGGATGCCGGTGTTACCCGCCACAATCCCAGAGCCAAAGTTGGTATTGAGGGTGTAGGTGACCGCCACCGCGTTACCCTCTTTATCCACCACCGAGAAGTGGGTGGTCTGGTTGCTTTCATAAGGTGCCAACTTACCGGGCTTGATTTCAGTAGAAGGACGGGCCTTGTTGATATCAATCTGCTGGGCAATAGACCGAGCGTAAGCCTTATTGGTCAGCGCCTGCCACGGCACCTTAACGAAATCAGGGTCACCCAGGTATTCAGAACGGTCGGCGTAGGCATATTTTTCCGCCTCTGCCGTGAGCTGGATAGCATCGGCACTGCCGAAACCGTACTTCGCCATATCGAAGTTTTCGAGGATATTCAGGATCTGCACGATGTGAATACCGCCGGATGATGGCGGTGGCATGGAGTAAACCTGATAACCCCGATAGTCCCCGGCAATGGGCTGGCGTTCAATGGCGCGGTAATTGGCTAAGTCTGCCTCGGTCATCAGGCCACCGTTGTTGGCCATCTCCTCTGCGATCTGCTTCGCTACCTGGCCTTTATAGAAGCCATCAGCACCCTTATTGGCAATCAAGGTCAGGCTATTCGCCAGGTTGGTTTGCTTGAGGATATCCCCTTTCACCAGCGGCTGGCCATCGGCTTTCCAGAAGATAGCTTTGCTGTTGGGGTGATTCACCAGGGTTTCGCTACCGTACTGCTTAAGATCATCCGCCAGGGCGTCATTAACCACGATGCCCTCTTTCGCCAGGCGAATCGCCGGGGCAATCACCTCTTTCAATGGCAAGGAACCGTATTTCTCCAGTGCCATAGTAAAGCCCGCTACGGTACCCGGGGTGCCGGAAGCCAGATGGGAAGTCAGGGATTTTTTACTGTCGGCCTCGCCCTTAGCATCCAGGAACATGTCCCGAGTGGCTTTGGCCGGAGCCACTTCACGGAAATCAATGGCCGAGGTTTTACCGTCTTTGGTGCGCAGCAGCATAAAGCCACCGCCGCCGAGGTTACCAGCCTGCGGATGGGTCACCGCCAGGGCAAAGCCCACGGCAACGGCAGCATCCACCGCATTACCGCCCTTACGCAGGATATCGACACCCACCTGGGTGGCAGTGGCATCTACCGAAGCCACCATCCCCTGTTTGGCGGTCACCGGGTGGAAGACATCGTTCTCCACCCCATAGGAAACCGGTGGGGCTGCAAAGGTTTGAAAACTAAGTGCAAAGGCAAGCGCAGGTGTGGCTAAAAGCCTGCTGAGGTTCCACTTCATCATTAACATTCTCCTTTTTTATTGTGTCTCTACCCTAAAAAGCCTGGTAGATAATGCTGAAAATATCACCACTGGCTTGAAACGGATTAAAATTAGGATATGTTCCTACAGGAGGAATGACGATGAAACACCTAGTGATACTGGGCGTGCTGGTACCTTTCATGGCCCTGGCCCAACCAATTAATACAGAAAACAACCCGAATATGCCGGGGTATGAAAACCCCAGCGCCCAACGGATGCAGCAGCAGATGAATAATCAGCAAACCCAGCAGAAAGGGATGTTGAACCAGCAGCTGCGCAGCCAAAACCAGACTCAACGGCAGAACCTGCAAAACCAGATGCAACAGCAGCAACAACGGATACAGCAGAACCAGCCGGGGGAGCTAAATCCCCAAACTCAACAGGGGCTACCAAATACTAGTGGCAGCTTGTTGGGGGCGGGGAGCGTTTCTGGTCAGGCAGGGATGGGCGGGCAGCAACATATGCTGCCGCAGCAGGGGCAGTCAGTGGGGCAGACCGGGCAAATGCTTCAGCCACCTTCAACCACCCATGGCAGCAGCCAACATATGCTGCCCCGTAACGGCCGTAGTGAGAGCATGCTGAACCAGGGAACCAATCCACCGATGACGCAAGATGGCCCCCTGAAACCGTAGTACCTAACTAAGCGCTGAAGTCCGGGCCGATCAGGTCGATACGGTCAGTGCAGATACAGTCAACCCCCCAGCGCAGCAGCTCACTGGCACGCTGAGGGCGGTTGACGGTATACACCAGGATACGCAGCCCCGCCTGTTTGATTTCCCGGGTACGGGCTTCATCCAACAGCTTATGATTTAGGTGCAGAGAAACGCAGCCAAGCCGCGTGGTCAGCTCGCGCCAGTCATCCCGCCACTCATCCAGCAACAGCCCCCGGGGTAACTCCGGTACCGCCCGTTGCGCTGCCTCCAGCGCCGGTATTTCGAAAGAGGAGAGCAGCGGCGTGGTCATCCCTTGCCACAGTGCCTTAGCCGCCAGCGCCACCACCCGCCCGGTTTCGGTTTCCAGCCCGGTGGTGGGTTTAATTTCGATATTAGCCATCATGCCGTGTTGGCGGCAGCGTTCCGCCACCTGCGCCAATAGTGGCAGCGGTTCGCCGTGGAAGGGTTTACCAAACCAGCTCCCGGCATCCACTTTCAGCAGGGTTTCCCAAGGCAGATCCCCCGCCACGCCCCAACCATTGCTGGTGCGTTCCAGGGTGTCATCATGTAACAGGAAGATTTCGCCATCCCGGGAAAGCTTGGCGTCGAACTCAATCATGGTGTGGCCGTAGCGGGCGCCGGTATCAATGGCCGCCAGGGTGTTTTCCGGGGCCAGTTTGCCGCCGCCACGGTGGGCGACGATCCGTGGATAAGGCCAGTTGCTCATAGGCGTTGTCCGGTTTCTCCATCAAAGAAGTGCAGATGTTCAGGAGGCAGCCCCAGCCAGAGGGTGCTGCCCGCAGCCAGGCGATGTTGATGGTCAGACGCACCACCCGCTTATGGCCGCTCCAGCGGCCATAACCAGATTATCGGCCCCCGGCGGCTTCAGAGCTTAGCGCAATATGTTCCGGCCGGATACCTAAGGTCACCCCTTTACCATTGGGCCAGCTTACATGGCCCACCGGCACGGCCAGGGAATCCACCACTTTACCCAACTCGCATCCATGAAATGCCAGAAGGGTATTAGATATTACCGCCTGAACCTGTGCCGCAAGCCCGAGACCCAGAGCCAAGCAAAGGACAGCTAAATAACAGCTCAAAAACAGCCAGGTAGATTTCCGATTACAGCCGAATGGATTGTATATGACCCCTTTTGGTCGTTGAATAGGAGCCAGAAACCACACCGGGAGGTGATATGAAATTACGGATGATGATTGGCGTTTTAACACTGGCCCCTGCCCTGGCATGCGCCGCGGGCTGGCAAACGGCCCAACCCTGGCCGGGCAACCCATTAAAAACGGCTACTCTCGAAGGTAAAGCCCTGTCAGGCAACCATCAGGGGAAAGCCTGGCTAACCTTCTTCTGCCGACCCGACGCCCCCCAACCACATATGCAAGTAACCATTGATAGTGACGCTTTTAAGACGTTCCCGCTGGCTAGCTTTGAAGGCCCGGGCGGTGCAGGGGAAATTACTCCATTATTGAGCGTGCTGGCTGGGGAGGATAACCAGGCTCAACCCTATATTTCATCGGCCAACTATCAACAAGGGGAGGATGGCACACCTCAGTTCCAGTGGCACCTAAGCCCGGAGAAACCGAGTGTAATCCGCTGGATGAACGCCACAGGCATGCGGTTTATTGTGCAGATTCAGGCCCCGGAGGGAGCACCTGAAACCCTACGGGCGACTTTTACCCTCCCGGAAGATCCGGGCCGGTTCAACGCGGTGATGACTCCGTGCCTGAAAGCGTCAAATGACCGTGCTTTTCTACATCCCGATACACACGGTTCTTCTCTCGCCGCTCGCGCTCCTGCGCAATAGCAGATTGCTCGCCGGGGGCCAGGCCCCAGCATTTGGCCCCATTCTGTACCTCACAGGGCTGGCTGTCCCGCCAGTCTTGGCGTTTATCCTCCGTAGGTTGCCAGATGCTTGGGTCACGTAGGTCTGGGGGGTTAGCCGCCGCGCCGCCGCTAAGTAGTAATACTCCGATGATGACTCTTTTCATAAGCCCTCCATTTGCCCATAGCCCAGCGTAAACCCCGGCAACTCAAATAAAATGGGGGCCACAGCGGCCCCCGAGTAATTGAGAAAACGTTTAGCCACCAAGATAGGCGCTGCGCACCGCTTCATTGGCCAGCAGCGCATCACCGGTATCTTCCAGCACCACCCTACCGTTCTCCAGCACGTAACCACGGTCTGCCAGTTTCAGCGCCTGGTTGGCGTTCTGCTCCACCAGGAAGATGGTCATGCCTTCTTTGCGTAACTGTTCGATGGTATCGAAGATTTGCTGAATGATGATTGGGGCCAGACCGAGGGATGGTTCATCCAACAGCAGCAGGCGCGGCTGGCTCATCAATGCCCGGCCAATGGCCAGCATTTGCTGTTCCCCACCGGACATGGTGCCCGCCCGCTGGATGCGGCGCTCAAAGAGGCGTGGGAACAGTTCATACACCCGCTCAATACGCCCGTGATATTGGGATTTATCAGCAAAAAAGCCACCCATCGCCAGGTTTTCTTCCACCGTCATGCGCGAGAAAACCCGCCGCCCTTCCGGCACAATAGCTACCGCTTCACGCATGATCCGTGCGGTCTGCCAGTCGGTAATGTCTTTGCCATCAAAGGTCACCCGGCCACTGGAGGCACGAGGATCGCCACACAGGGTGCCCAGCAGGGTGGTTTTGCCCGCGCCGTTGGCGCCAATCAGGGTAACAATTTCCCCCTGTTTGATATGCAGACTAACGCCGTGGAGCGCCTGGATCTTGCCGTAATGGGCGCTCACGCCCTCAAACGACAGAATAGTATTTCCCATATCAGGCTTCTCCCAGATAAGCGCGGATCACATCCGGGTTGCTGCGGATCTGCTCCGGGGTGCCGTTGGCGAGCGGCGTACCCTGGTTAACAACGTAAATGCGGTCGGAAATCCCCATCACCAGCTTCATATCATGCTCAATCAGCAGCACCGTGGTGTTGTGCTTAGTGCGCAGTTCGGCAATCAGTTCATCCAGCTCTTTGGTTTCTTTTGGGTTCAGCCCTGCCGCCGGTTCATCCAGCATCAAGATTTCCGGCTGGGTCACCATGCAGCGAGCGATCTCCAGGCGGCGCTGGTCGCCATAGGCCAGGTTACTGGCCTGGCGGTTAGCCTGAGCTAACAAGCCAATGCGATCCAGCCAGTCAGCGGCCCGGTCGAGGGCCTCTTCCTGGGTGCGGCGGAAAGCCGGGGTTTTGAGTAACCCGGAAAACACCCCGGTTTTTAGCTGCTGGTGTTGGGCCACCAGCAGGTTTTCAATCACCGTCATTTCGCGGAACAGCCGCACGTGCTGGAAGGTACGCACCACGCCCATGCGGGCAATTTCCTGGCCGGGCAAACCTTCCAGGTGCTGGTCCCGCAATTTGATGGTGCCGCCGCTAGGCTTGTAAAAGCCAGTCAGGCAGTTAAATACCGTGGTTTTCCCGGCCCCGTTCGGGCCTATAAGAGAGACTATCTCCCCTTGATTCAGCTCCAGAGAGACATTGTTGACGGCCAGCAGGCCGCCAAAGCGCATCATCAGGCCGCTTACAGATAGCAGTGGCTGGCTCATGCCTGCTCTCCTTTGTTAACGCCGTCTTTCAACTTCAGCTGAACGCGGGTCATCGGCAATAGGCCTTGTGGCCGCCAGATCATCATCAGCACCATCAGGCCACCCAGTACCAACATGCTGTATTCATTCAAATCGCGCATTAGCTCGCGGGATACCACCAGCAAGATGGCCGCCAGGATCACCGCGAACTGGGAACCCATCCCGCCCAATACCACGATAGCCAGCACAAAGGCGGATTCGGCAAAGGTGAAGGATTCCGGGCTGACAAAGCCCTGGCGCGCAGCGAACAGCGTCCCGGCAAACCCGGCAAAGGCGGCGCTGATGGTAAAGGCCGTCAGTTTGATGCGAGTTGGGTTTAAGCCTAATGAGCGGCAGGCAATTTCATCCTCGCGCAGGGCTTCCCAGGCGCGGCCCAGCGGCATCCGCAACAGGCGGTTAATCACAAACAGGCTTAACACCACCAGTAGTAATGCCACCAGATAGAGGAAGATTATCCGGTCGCTGGGGTCGTATTTGAGGTTGAAGAAGTTGCTGAAGGTATCCCAGCCTCCCTCGCGGGGCGCGCGGTTAAACTCCAGGCCGAAGAGGGTCGGTTTTGGAATCTGGCTGATGCCGTTCGGGCCACCGGTGATTTCGGTGTTGTTCAGCAGCAGGATACGCACGATCTCCCCGAAGCCAAGGGTAACAATCGCCAAGTAATCGCCCCGCAGGCGCAGCACCGGGAAGCCCAGCAGGAACCCTGCCGCGGCCGCCACCAGGCCCGCCAGCGGCAGACAAGTCCAGAAGCCCAGGCCGTAATAGTGGTTGAGCAAAGCAAAGGTGTAAGCCCCGATGGCATAAAAACCGCCGTAACCCAGCACTAATAGGCCAGACAGCCCCACCACCACGTTCAGCCCCAGGCCGAGGATCACATAAATCATGGTCAGGGTGGCGATATCCACGGTGCCACGGCTCACCATAAACGGCCAGGCCACCGCCAACACCAGCAGCGCCACCAGGAACAGCTTCTGTTTTGACGTGGAGCCGTCGATAGCCGGAAGCACCCATTTCGGCCCGTTCACTTTCTTCAGACCTTTCTGGAACAACGGGCGCAGCATCTGGAACAGGAATACTACGGCGGTGCCGATAATAATCCATTCCCAACGGACATCTGCCGCCCGGTTCACCACCAGATGGGTGCCATCCAGCCCCAGTTGGACGCCCATAAATACCGCGGCCAGCACGAAGAACATTCCGGCGGAAAGCAGGGCAAAGACGATTTGCATTGGTTTCATACTTTTTCTACCTCCGGGCGGCCCAGGATACCGGTAGGCATCACTAGCAACACCACAATCAGCAGCGCGAAGGAAACCACGTCTTTATATTCGGTGCTCAGATAGGCCGAGGTCAGCGCTTCTGCCACCCCCAGGATCAGCCCGCCAATCATCGCCCCCGGAATACTGCCAATCCCGCCCAGTACCGCAGCGGTAAAGGCTTTCATCCCCGCCATAAAACCAATGTATGGGTTGATAACCCCGTAATACTGGCCCAACAATACCCCGGCCACGGCGGCCATCATGGCCCCGATAACAAAGGTCAGGGAGATCACCCGGTCGGTGTTAATCCCCAGCAGGCTAGCCATTTTCAGGTCTTCGGCACAGGCACGGCAGGCGCGGCCCATACGGGAATAACGGATAAACAGCGTCAGTGTCAGCATCGCTACAAAGGTCACCACCCAGATAACCAGCTGCATGGTGGTCAAGGTAGCGGAGAAGCTTTCACCCTGGCCGATAGTCCACTGGCCGTTGAACAGGCTAGGCAGGGCGATATCGCGGGAGCCTTCCGTCAGGCTGACGTAGTTTTGCAGGAAGATAGACATCCCGATGGCGGAGATCAGCGCAATCAGGCGCTTGGAGTTACGCACCGGCTTGTAGGCCACCCTTTCAATACTCCAGCCATAGGCGCTGGCAATGATGATGGCCCCGATAAACCCGGCACCCACTAATAGCCAGCTGGCATCGATACCCATCATCATCAGGGCGGCAATAATCATGAAAGAGACATAGCTGCCGATCATGTACACCTCGCCCTGGGCGAAGTTAATCATGCCAATAATGCCGTAAACCATGGTGTAGCCGATGGCGATCAGCGCATAGGTGCTACCCAGCGTCACGCCGTTAAACATCTGCTGGAGGAAGTAGAGAAACTGCTCGGACATAAAGTAACCTTTTTGCTACCCCCGGTGGCCCGGGGGTGGGATAACGTCTATCAGTTATTTCGCCACCGATGAAGAGCCATCGGCGTGCCACTGGAAGACCCCAAAATCAAATCCTTTCAAATCGCCTTTCTCATCCCAGGTCAGCGGCCCAATTACGGTTTTAGCCCCGTTGGCTTTTAAATCTTTGGCGAGTGCGGCGGGATCGTCGCTCCCGGTGCGTTCAAGCGCGGTAGCAAGGGACTGCACGGCGGCATAGGTGATCCACACATACGGGCCACTTGGATCTTTCTTCTTGGCTTTTAGCTCCGCCACGATCGGCTGGTTGGCCGGGTCCTGGTCATAGCGTTTTGGCATGGTGACTAACATGCCTTCCGCCGCGGCACCGGCAATGTTAGACAGCGAAGCATTACCCACGCCCTCCGGCCCCATAAACTGGATTTTCAGCCCGGTGGATTTAGCCTGGCGCAGCATTTGGCCCATTTCCGGGTAGTAACCACCGTAGTAAACGAAGTCAATATTCTCTTTCTTCATGCGGGCGATCAGGGCGGAGAAGTCTTTCTCCCCGGCGGTGATACCGTCAAAGAACACCACATTGGCTCCGCCCTTCTTCAGGCCATCCTGAACAGAACGCGCCAGCCCCTCACCGTATTGCTGCTTATCGTGAATAATGGCGATGCGCTGTGGCTTCACCTTTTGCAGAATATAGTTAGCGGCGGTTGGCCCTTGAGCGGAGTCCAGCCCGGCGGTACGCATAATGTATTGATAGCCGCGCTGGGTCAGTTCCGGGTTAGTGGCCCCGGGGGTGATCATCAGAATGCCTTCGTCTTCATAGATATCAGAGGCGGGCTGGGTGGAAGAAGAGCATAGGTGGCCGATGACGTACTTGATGCCATCGTTGACGATTTTGTTCGCCACCGCCACGGCCTGTTTCGGGTCACAGGCGTCGTCATATTCAACGGCCACCAGTTTGTCGCCTTTGATGCCGCCCTTAGCGTTAAGATCCTTAATAGCCTGGCGGGCGCCGTTAAACTCCATATCCCCCCACTGGGCCACGGGGCCAGACATCGCGCCCACCACGGCAATTTTGATATCTTTGGCGATAGCGCCTTGTGAAAGCACACAAGCTACCACCCCGGCGATTATTGTCCTTGTCTTGTACGTCATCCTGGCAATCCTCATTCGTGATGTTATGTAACTATTTGGTTTTATTATGGTTAAAAATCAATCCTGGCGAATTGCCAGAAGAATGACAACAAACCGGAGCTAATATTAACTCACTGATTTTGCGGTTAAGGCCATCAAAATCTCTATAATTCAGTCGATTAAGTAGAGATATTATTCTGATTTTTACCATAGATAAACAAAAAACAACCTAGCTGGCAGAGTAATATATCGACATTATTCGCCGATTATTAAGCCACCATAAAGGTTAAACAACTGTTCCTGTTTCGTTTCATACTGCAATTCACTGGTATTGAGTGCAAACGAAAAGCATTTGCCTGGCAGGGTAAAAAAAGAGAAGCGTCTGCCATCACAAAATTAGGTAAACTGCACACCTCTGCCGTTTTTAGGTTAGCCATCTGATGAAACTCACCATTGTTCGACTTACCCAATTAACTGCTCAGGATATTACCGACTTGGGGAAAATCTGGCCCGAGTACTCCCTGGACAGCCTGCAAATCACCGAGGGTCACCGCCTGTATGCCGCCCGTTTTAACGACCGCCTGTTAGGGGCGGTGAGGGTTAAGCTTGAGGGGAACCACGGGGCGCTGGATTCCTTACGGGTACGGGAAATCACCCGCCGCCGTGGCGTCGGCCAGTATCTGATTGAGGAAGTGCTGAATGACAACCCCACCGTGGTTCATTGGTGGATGAGCAGTGTTGGTGTCGAAGAGGTGCCAGTGATGGCCGCCTTTATGGCCGCGCTGGGCTTTAAGCTCGATGGAACCCAGGGCTGGAACAAAGACTAAAAGTAAGGGGAGCCGCAGCCCCCCTTTTGATTTTAAACAGCGTTACTTCGCGTCGGTAGCTGTGCCGTTGGCATGCCAGGTGAAGACGCCAAACTCAAAGCCCTTCAGGTCACCCTTCTGGTCCCAGGACAGTGGCCCCATTACGGTTTGTACCGTCTGCCCCTTCAGGGATTTAGCAATCTCAGCCGGATCTTCTGAATGATTCAGGCCCGCTGACAGCGATTGCAGCGCCGCATAGGTGGTCCAAACGAAGGCACCGCTCGGGTCGCCTTTTTTGGCCTTGATAGCATCTACGATAGGTTTGTTGGCTGGAACCTGATCATAGTTCTTTGGCTTAGTGACCAGGATGCCTTCCGCTGCCTGACCGGCAATTTAGACAGGGAAACGTTGGCCACGCCTTCCGGCCCCATAAACTGGGTTTTCAGGCCAGCAGCACGGGCCTGACGCAGGATCTGGCCCATTTCCGGGTGATAGCCGCCATAGTAAACAAAGTCGATGTTCTCTTTCTTCAAGCGGGCCACCAGGGTGGAGAAGTCTTTGTCACCGGCGGTAATACCGTCGAAGAACACCACGTTAGCGCCGCCTTTTTTCAGCCCTTCCTGAACCGAACGGGCCAGGCCTTCGCCATATTGCTGTTTGTCATGCACTACGGCTACGCGCTGCGGTTTAACCTTGTCGAGGATATATTTAGCCGCCGTTGGGCCTTGATCGGAATCCAGGCCGGTGGTGCGCATGATCAAATTGTAACCACGGGAGGTCAGCTCAGGCGCAGTGGCCGCCGGGGTAATCATCAAAATACCTTCGTCTTCATAGATATCAGACGCCGGTTGGGTGGAGGAGGAGCACAGGTGACCAATGACGTATTTGATGCCGTCATTCACCACTTTGTTCGCCACGGCAACCGCTTGTTTCGGGTCACAGGCATCGTCATATTCAACGGCAACCAGCTTGTCGCCTTTAATGCCGCCTTTAGCGTTAATGTCAGCGATAGCTTGTTTTGCACCGGTGAATTCTTGATCACCGTACTGGGCTACCGGGCCAGACATGGCGCCAACCACAGCAACTTTAATATCCTTCGCCAGAATGTTTGAACTCATGGCCAGTGCGATGCATCCTGCCAGTAATGCTTTGCCCTTCAGTTTCATCCGGGGATCCCCATTCTCGTTGTGATTGTGTGTCGTTATATTGGTTTGCGATGGCACGTTATGTTGCCTGGCCCGCCAGGGCTGGCATTAATAGATGGTTTTTGCGAGTGCCGCCGGTGCCAAAGCAGCATACTCTGCTATGACCATAACGGATTTTCAGGAATTTGGAATCACAATTTCACAGATCGGCAACATCTGTGATAGGGGCAAAAAAAAACCACCCGCAGGTGGTTTTTTCTTTGCGTGACGGTCAGGCTTCGATAGCGGCCCGCAGTTTCTTCATGGCGTTCTTTTCGAGCTGGCGCACACGTTCTGCGGAAACGCCGTATTGGTCGGCAAGTTCTTGCAGGGTGCTCTTGTTGTCTTCATCCAGCCAGCGGGCGCGAATAATCTGCTGGCTACGCTCGTCCAGACCGCTCATGGCATCGGTCAGTTTATCTGCCGCGTGGGCTTCCCAGTTGTCGTCTTCAATGCCATCGGCAAAGTTAGAGGACTTATCCTGTAAATACAGAACCGGTGCCACGGGCTGGCTATCGCCATCGTCGTCGGAGGACATATCAAATGCCATGTCCTGAGCCGCCATACGCGACTCCATCTCACGGACGTCTTTGCTGGTCACACCCAATTCACGGGCGACCATTTCCACCTCATCCTGGTTAAACCAGCCGAGGCGCTGCTTATTCTTACGCAGGTTAAAGAACAGCTTACGCTGTGCTTTGGTGGTGGCGACTTTCACGATACGCCAGTTACGCAGGACATATTCGTGGATTTCAGCCTTGATCCAGTGAACGGCGAAGGAAACCAGGCGCACACCCACTTCCGGGTTGAAACGGCGCACGGCTTTCATCAGGCCGATGTTACCTTCCTGGATAAGGTCTGCTTGCGGCAGGCCATAACCTGCATAATTACGAGCAATATGAACAACAAAGCGCAGGTGGGACAGGATCAGCGTTTTAGCTGCTTCCAGATCACCCTGGTAATGCAGCCGTTCAGCCAATGCCCGTTCTTCCTCTGCCGACAACATCGGCCAAGTATTGGCGGCCCGGATGTATGACTCCAGGTTACCTACCGGGGCTAAAGCTAAATTTTGCATTTCTTTGGTCATTCAAACCCTCTCTTGGAATTACGTTCCGCACTTGTGGTTCGCCCCTAACGGCGGCGGCCCAGCCGGAATAATGCGCTGAGAATATCACTCACACCCAGTTTATGACAGTGAGGTTATCCACAAGTTCAATGACAAATTGTGAATAAATTACGCACAATGTGTGACAACAAGATGAAACTCAGAAGGTGATGCGAAGGCAATAAGGCTAACTGCATCCCCTTGCTAACGTGCTTCCGTTAGCAAGGGAAGAGTATATCAAAAAAAGTTTAATCAGGGGTAAAATGACGTAAATGTTGGACGGTGGCAAGCCAGGCTGCCAGCCACCCTATCATGGATGAAACCAGCAACAGCAACAGGCACTCATCAAAACCTAAACCACTGATACTAAACTGAGTTCCGAAAACTTTTGCCACTTCACTGACGGAATAGGATAGCCGAAGCACCAAAATTTCTGAAAGAATGAGTGAAAGAATTGCACCACTAAAACCGAGCAATGCCCCACCGTATAAGAATGGCCGCAGGATAAAACCATCGGTTGCACCAATCAGTTTCTGGACATTAATGGTGTCCCGGCGGGCGAAGATACTCAGACGCACGCTGTTACCAATCACCAGGAATACTGCCGCTACCATCAGCACACCAATCATGGCCGAGATGCGCCCCACCAAACCGGTCAGAGCTGAAAGCCGAGCAAACCAGCTATCATCCATACGCACTTCATCAATACCATGCAGGGTAGTGATACGGTCACGCAGGGTATTCAGGGCCTGGGTACTCTGGAAATCAATCTTCGGCACCACTACCGCAACCGCAGGCAGCGGGTTTTCCTCCAGCATATCCAGCGCGCCGCCAAAACCAGACCAGTTGCGGAACTCCCCCAGGGCTTCATCACGGGAAAGATAGTTGACCTTCTCCACCCCCTGCTCAGACTGGAGTTGGCTCACCAGCGTCTGGGCGGCGTTGTCATCCAGGCTCTTGTCGATATAAACCGTGATCTGTGGCGAAGGGTAATACTGGGAAGAGGCCTGGTTGACGTTCTTGTACACCATGTAGCAGACGCTAGGCAGCGTCAGGGAGATGGCAATTACCATCACCGTCAGGAAGGTTGCCAGCGGTTTGCTGCGCAGATCCTGAACCGCGCCCTGCCAGGCATAGCGCAGCTGCTCGTTGATCCCGCCCTTTAGCGCTTTGCTTTTAGACTGGGGGGTTTTACCCCGCTTCGGCCCCGAGTGGCTCAGTTCACCAAGCTTGTTGCCCATTTTCCCTTTAATACGGTCAAATCGGTTGCTGAAGCTTTTGATGTGGCTTAACGCATTATGTCTGTTCACACCCGGCCTCCGTGCAAGTGCCCTTCACTCAGTGTCAACACCGGATAAGGGCGCCGGGAGATAAGCCCGGTGTCGTGGGTTGCCATCAAAACGGTGACCCCCACCCGGTTGAATTCTTCAAACAAGCGCAAAATACCTTCAGACAGTGCGTCATCCAGGTTACCAGTCGGTTCATCCGCCAGCAGTACCGCTGGCTTGTTGACCACCGCACGGGCGATACCCACCCGCTGTTGCTCACCGCCGGAAAGCTGGATTGGCAAGTTTTTGGCTTTATCCAGCAGGCCCACTTTGTCCAGGGCTGCCGATACCCGGCGGCGAATATCTTCACCACTGGCCCCGGCAATAATCAGCGGGATCGCCACGTTGTCGTAAACAGTGCGGTCCATCAACAAGTGGTGATCCTGGAAGATCATCCCGATCTGGCGGCGCAAGAATGGTACTTCACGGCTTTTCAGGCGGCTAATCTCATGGCCGCTGAAAAATATCTTGCCGGTACTCGGGCGTTCGATACCGCAAATCAGCTTCAGCAAGGTACTCTTGCCGGCGCCGGAATGGCCAGTTAAAAACGCCATTTCACCAGGCTGCATGTGGAAGTTAACCCCCTGCAGCGCTTGTCTCCCACCAAGATAGGCTTTGCTGACTTGTTCAAAGCGAATCATTGTTAATCCTCTCGGGCAAAAAGTGCCTCAATAAAATCGCCCGCATTGAACGGACGCAAATCCTCGATACGTTCACCGACACCAATGTAGCGGATCGGGATCCCAAATTGGTCGGCGATGGAGAAAATCACCCCGCCCTTCGCAGTACCATCCAGCTTAGTCAAAGTAATGCCCGTCAGGCCAACGGCTTCGTTGAACAATTTCGCCTGGCTGACCGCATTCTGTCCGGTGCTGGCATCCAGCGTCAGCATCACTTCATGTGGCGCGTCTTCATCCAGTTTTTTCATTACCCGGACGATTTTCTTCAGCTCTTCCATCAGGTGCGATTTATTTTGCAGACGGCCAGCGGTGTCGGCAATCAGGACATCCACACCACGGGCCTTCGCGGCCTGAATAGCATCAAAGATGACTGAAGCGGAATCCGCCCCGGTATGTTGCGCCACCACCGGGATGTTGTTGCGCTGGCCCCACACTTGCAGCTGCTCTACTGCGGCGGCACGGAAGGTGTCACCGGCAGCCAACATCACGGATTTACCCTGCTGTTGATACTGGCGGGCCATCTTACCGATGGTGGTGGTTTTACCCACGCCGTTCACCCCGACCATTAAAATAACAAACGGGGTTTTGCCTTCAACATTCAGCGGCTCATCGACCTTCGCCAGAATATCGCCCATCTCTTCTTTCAGCAGGCCGTAGAGCGCTTCTGCATCACGCAGTTGCTTACGGCTGGCGCCTTCCGTCAGATTACGGATGATTTTGGTGGTGGTGTCCATGCCCACATCGGCGATCAGCAGCTGTTCTTCCAGCTCTTCAAACAGATCGTCGTCGATTTTTTTGCCGCGGAATAGGCTGATAAATCCGGAACCGAGATTTTCTTTGGTTCTGACCAGGCTGCGTTTCAGGCGGGCAAAGAAACCTTCTTTGGTTGGTTTTTCTTGCTCAACCTGAGCGGTATCGTCCTCTGGCTGTTGATCTGGATCAGCCGGAAGCGCCACGTCGGCCTCAGCACTGCCCAAAGCCAGTGCTTCTAACTCTTCGTCAGTTAGCTCTGGCTGTTCTTCGCTTTCAGCTTCAGCTGGGATAACCGGGGCAACAGGTGCGAGGGCGACCTCTTCACGCAGCGGTTCTTCTTCCACTGCGATGTGCTCCGCCGCTACCTGCGGGGCTACCGCTGGCACCTCTTCCAGTTCCGGCTGCGGTGGAATAAATTTTGACTCTGGCAGCGCTTGGTCGCTTTCAGCCAGTTTTTCACTGGTTTCTACCACCTCCTGAGCAAACGCCTCTGCCTCTTCCACACTATGTGGGGCTGCGGCTTCAGCCTGTTCAACGGCTTCTGGCATCTCAACCACGGGTTCAGAGGTTTCAGCAACCTGCTGAGTTTCTTCAGTAACCTGCTCAGTAGTAACCTGCTCCGCCTGCTCTTCAGGCGTTAGTGTGACCGGCTGTTGTTCCGCGGCCTGCTGTTCTTGTTCTGCTGGCTGGTTTTCTTCTTTTTGCCCAAAACCCAACCATGAGAAAAAGCCGCGTTTCTTATCTTTTGCCATTGGCGATCGCACTCCACGATGTTGATTGCTGGCACAGCCCCAATTAGACAGGCTACGGGCGCTGAAAAAATTGACGAATGAGTGGGTTAGTCTAACACTTTCCCGTCCTGCCAGCATTGAATGGATTATGGTTTGCCGGAACAAACCAGCCCGTTAGAATAGCAGGCTGTCATTGCCACCCAATAACTGGTCACCCTTAAAGCATGAAGAAACCCCAAAACGCCGGTAGCGGCCAAATCCGCATCATTGGCGGCCAGTGGCGCGGCCGTAAATTGCCGGTGCCTAACAGCCCGGGCCTGCGCCCCACAACCGACCGGGTGCGAGAAACTCTGTTTAACTGGCTGGCCCCTTCAATGGTAGAAGCGCGCTGTCTGGATTGCTTCGCTGGGAGCGGTGCGCTGGGTCTGGAAGCCTTATCCCGCTATGCCGGTAGCGCCACCCTGCTGGAAATGGATCGTGCGGTTTCCCAGCAGCTGCAAAAAAACCTCGCGGTGCTGAATGCCCCACAGGGTAAGGTAGTGAACACCAATACCCTGACCTGGCTGGCCGAGCCGGGGGAGCCTTTCGACATCGTATTTGTCGATCCGCCGTTCCGCAAAGGGCTGCTGGAAGAGACACTGACGTTATTGGAAACCAACGGTTGGCTGGCGGAAGACACCCTGATCTATGTCGAAAGTGAAGTTGAGCATGGTCCACTGCCAGTACCGGCTAACTGGTCCCTGCACCGGGAAAAAATCGCCGGGCAAGTCGCCTATCGTCTGTACCATCGCACCTCATAAGGAGCTGTAAATGTGGATTAATCTTGGCCGGATTGTCATGCTGTTTGTCTGGGGCTTTTTACTGCTCAATGTGGTGCAGCCCTTCCCACGCCCGCTGAATATCTTCGTCAACGTCGCGATGATTTTTATGGTGCTAATGCACGGGTTGCAGCTCGCCATGCTCAAAGCCACCCTGTCGAAAGGTGAGGGCAAAGTTAGCACCGGCCAACAGATCCGTATTTTTGTGTTTGGGGTGTTTGAACTGCTGGCCTGGCAGAAGAAGCAAGGCAAATTGCCTAAGGTTTAAAGCTGACAAACCGGGTGCCCTGCCACACCAGGGTGCCTTTCTCCCCTACCGCCAGCTGGTGAAATTCCGCCGCTAGCCATTGTCATCCTTGCTATCCCCGCACTAGACTGAATTCAGGCGTGCACGCAGGCTGGCGTGCCATACAATAACGAATTCAGGGAGTTACTATGCTTTGGTCGTTTATTGCAGTTGTGTTTTCCGGTTGGCTCTATGTTGATGCCTCCTATCGTGGCCCCACCTGGCAGCGTTGGCTGTTTAAACCCTTTACCCTGCTGCTGCTGTTAATGCTGGCGTGGCAGGCCCCGATGTTTAATCTAATGGGTTATCTGGTGTTGGCCGGCCTGGCTGCCAGCCTGGTGGGCGATGCCCTGACCATGCTGCCTAATCGCAAGATGCTGTATGCCATTGGGGCCTTCTTCCTCTCTCACCTGCTGTATACCATTTGGTTTGCCAGCCAGATGACCTTTGCCCTGTTCTGGCCACTGCCGCTGGCTCTGATTGTCATTGGGGCGATCCTGATTGCGGTGATCTGGACCCGGTTGAAAGAGCTAAAAGTCCCGGTGTGTACTTTTATCGCTATGACGTTAGTGATGGTTTGGCTGGCAGGGGAACTGTGGCTGGCGCTGCCGACCACGCCGAATTTCTCCGGCTTTGCCGGGGCCAGTCTGCTGCTGTTAGGGAATATTATCTGGCTGGGCAGCCACTACCGCCGCCGCTTTACCGCCGATAGTGCCCTGGCCGCCGCCTGCTACTTCGCCGGTCACTTTATGATTGTTCGCGCCCTGTATTTGTAAATTTCACCCCTTAATGGCAGTTTGATGCATTGCGCCCTTGACTCTGGAGTCTACTCCAGAGTGTAGGATTGGAAATGAGAACTTTATCATTTCCGGAGGGCGCAATGACGAACCCAACCACATCCCATCAGGCCACACCCACGTTCACCGGTGCCAGGATGCGCCCGATGGCGTCCAAAACCTCATGCTGTAGCGATTGCCAACAGCCCACCCCACCGCCTATTAAGGATCAGCCTTCTGGTACCACACGCTATAGCTGGTTTGTGGACGGGATGGATTGCGCTGCCTGCGCGCGCAAAGTGGAAAACGCCGTAAGTAACGTGGCCGGTGTTGAGCACGCTCAGGTCGCTTTCAGTACCGAAAAACTAATAGTGGATTGCTCCCGTGATGTGAGAAGCGATATCGAAAGCGCCATTGCCAAGGTCGGTTACCGCATCCGTAGCGAAAACTCTCTGGAAAACCAAGCCCCGGCTTGGCAAGGCTATATCCCGATTGCACTGTTAGCCTTGATGATGGCCGTCAGTTGGGCGCTCTCTTTCCAGGGGCATTCTCTTGGCAAGATTGCCTTTATCGCTACTACCCTGGTGGGGCTGTATCCCGTAAGCCGCCAGGCATGGCGCCAAATCCGCAGCGGGACTTGGTTCGGCATTGAAACTTTAATGACGGTGGCGGCGGTAGGAGCACTGGTTATTGATGCCAGCGCCGAGGCCGCCATGGTGTTGCTGCTGTTCCTGATTGGCGAACGGTTGGAAGGCTGGGCTGCCAACCGCGCCCGTAGTGGGGTTACTGCCTTAATGGCCCTGAAGCCGGAAGTAGCAACCCGGTTGCGTGGGGGACAACGTGAAGAAGTGGCGCTGGCCGATCTGGCCCCCGGGGATATCATTGAGGTGGGGGCCGGTGGCCGCCTGCCAGCGGACGGGCTGCTGCTCACTCCCCATGCCAGTTTTGATGAAAGCGCCCTGACTGGCGAATCCGTCCCGGTTGAACATCAGCAGGGGGATAAAATCGCCGCCGGGTGCACCAGCATCGATAAACTGGCCCAGCTTGAAGTGGTATCCCGCCCCGGTGATAGCGCCGTAGACCGTATTATTCGCCTGATAGAAGAAGCCGAAGAGCGCCGCGCCCCGATTGCCCGCTTTATCGATAGCTTTAGCCGGGTCTACACCCCGATCATTATGCTAATTGCCCTGGTAGTGGCAGTGTTACCCCCGCTGGCCTTTGGGCAAGATTGGTCTGAATGGGTCTACAAAGCCCTGACGCTACTGCTGATCGGCTGCCCATGCGCCCTGGTGATCTCCACTCCGGCGGCAATCACTTCCGGCCTGGCGGCAGCAGCGCGCCATGGGGCATTGATTAAAGGCGGGGCGGCCCTGGAGCAACTGGGGAAGGTGCGCCAGATTGCGCTGGATAAAACCGGCACCCTCACCCTCGGCCAGCCAAAGGTCACTGGCGTGGACTGCGCCCCGGAAATCGATGAAAACACCCTACTGCGGTTGGCGGCCTCCGTGGAAACCGGCACCCATCACCCGCTGGGGAAAGCACTGATCCGTGAAGCTGACCAGCGCCAGCTGGTATTAGCGGCCCCCGAGTCCCAGACCACTCTCGCCGGGGTGGGGATTCAGGCACGGGTTGAGGGCCGCCAGGTACTGATTTGTACCCCAACTCAGACACCGGCTGGGCTATTAACGCCGGAATGGCACGGACTGATCGCGCAACGGGAATCCGAGGGCCAGACCGTGGTGGTGGTGGTTTCCGATAATGCTGTTATCGGGGCCATCGCCCTGCAAGATACCCTGAGGGACGATGCGCGGGCGGCAATGGATGAGCTGCATGCTCTGGGGATCGAAACCATTATGCTCACCGGGGACAACCCCCGCGCCGCTGCGGCTATCGCTAACGAGCTTGGGATGGAATACCGGGCCAGCCTGCTGCCAGCCGATAAAGTGGCGGCGGTGAATCAGCTGAATCAGCAATCCCCGCTGGCAATGGTGGGCGACGGGATAATCGAT
>CBIFWW010000042.1:0-23687 GCA_966186435.1 uncultured Enterobacteriaceae bacterium | reverse complement strand
CCCATACCGACTTTATCTTCTCCATTATTGGGGAAGAGGTGGGTTATATCGGTGTGGTTCTGGCGCTTTTGAGGGTATTCTTCGTGGCTTTTCGCGCCATGTCTATTGGCCGCCGCGCCCTTGAGTTGGACCAGCGTTTCTCCGGGTTCCTGGCCTGTTCCATCGGTATTTGGTTTAGCTTCCAGGCGTTAGTTAACGTCGGTGCAGCTGCCGGTATGTTACCGACCAAAGGCCTGACATTGCCGTTAATTAGTTATGGTGGTTCCAGTCTGCTGATTATGTCGACGGCCATCATGTTGTTGTTACGTATTGATTATGAATCTCGTCTGCTAAAAGCGCAGGCGTTTACAAGGAGTGCCTGATGAGTGGCGAAAAGCGTCGGTTAATGGTGATGGCTGGGGGCACGGGTGGTCATGTGTTCCCTGGGCTTGCCGTTGCTCATCATTTGATGGAGCAGGGTTGGCAAGTGCGTTGGCTGGGAACGGCTGACCGCATGGAAGCCGACCTGGTACCGAAAAACGGTATTGAAATCGACTTCATTCAGATTTCAGGTTTACGGGGCAAAGGCGTGAAAGCGCTGATTCAGGCTCCGCTGCGCATTTTCAATGCCTGGCGTCAGGCCCGCGCCATCATGAAGCGCTACCAGCCGGATGTGGTGCTGGGAATGGGCGGGTATGTTTCTGGTCCTGGCGGGCTGGCGGCCTGGTCCTTAGGCATTCCGGTAGTGCTGCACGAGCAAAACGGGATTGCCGGGCTGACCAATAAATGGCTGGCGAAAATCGCCAAGAAAGTGATGCAGGCATTCCCTGGCGCTTTCGAAAACGCCGACGTGGTGGGCAACCCGGTTCGCACTGATGTGTTGGCCTTGCCACTACCGCAGTTGCGCTTTGCCGATCGTTCAGGCCCAATCCGCATTCTGGTGGTGGGTGGCTCTCAGGGCGCCCGTATCCTCAACCAGACTATGCCACAAGTGGCGGGCCGTCTGGGTGACAGCATCACCATCTGGCATCAAAGCGGTAAAGGCGGGCAGGTAACGGTTCAACAGGCCTATGCCGAGGCTGGCCAACCTCAACATAAAGTCACCGATTTTATTGATGATATGGCTGCGGCCTATAGCTGGGCTGATGTAGTGGTTTGCCGCTCCGGCGCCCTGACCGTTAGTGAAATCGCCGCCGCTGGCCTGCCGGCGCTGTTTGTGCCGTTCCAGCATAAAGACCGCCAACAATACTGGAATGCGCTGCCGCTGGAAAAAGCCGGTGCCGCACGCATTTTCGAGCAGCCGCAATTTACTGTGGATGCCACGGCTCAGTTGCTTGCTAGCTGGGATCGTCCAACGCTGCTGGCTATGGCCGAGCGTGCTCGGGCAGCGTCAATCCCGGATGCCACCGACCGAGTGGCCAAAGAGGTCAGCGCTGCGGCGCTGGCATAGTTCCCAGAGGGTGGCTATTGGCCGCCCTGGTTTGCGATATTAAGGCGCCCGGCGCCACAGGTTAGAAGATGAATACACAACAACTGGCGAAACTGCGTTCTATCGTGCCCGAAATGCGTCGTGTCCGTCATATCCACTTTGTGGGTATTGGTGGGGCAGGGATGGGCGGTATTGCCGAAGTTCTGGCGAATGAAGGCTATCAGATTAGTGGCTCCGATCTGGCGCCTAACGCGGTTACGCAACAGTTGTCGGAACTGGGGGCCACGATTTATTTCAATCACCGCCCGGAAAACGTGCGTGATGCCAGCGTGGTGGTGGTTTCAACCGCTATCTCAACGGATAATCCTGAGATTGCTGCGGCTCATGAGCTGCGTATCCCGGTGATCCGCCGCGCTGAAATGCTGGCGGAGCTGATGCGCTTCCGTCACGGTATTGCGATTGCCGGTACTCACGGCAAAACCACCACCACGGCGATGGTCTCCAGCATTTATGCGGAAGCTGGTTTAGATCCTACGTTCGTCAATGGTGGCCTGGTAAAATCTGCCGGTACTCATGCGCGCCTGGGCAACAGCCGTTATTTGATTGCTGAAGCTGATGAAAGTGATGCGTCCTTCCTACATCTGCAACCGATGGTGTCTGTTGTCACCAATATTGAAGCGGATCATATGGATACCTACCAGGGCGACTTCGAAAATTTAAAGCAAACTTTCATCAACTTTCTCCACAACCTGCCGTTTTATGGTAGGGCCGTGATGTGTGTTGATGATGAAGTGATTCGCGGCCTGCTACCGCAGGTTGGCCGCCAAACCACTACCTATGGCTTTAGTGCAGACGCGGATGTCCGGATTGAGGATTATCAACAGATTGGCGCTCAGGGCCATTTTACCTTGTTGCGTCAGGACAAACCGCCGATGCAGGTCATCTTGAATGCCCCAGGCCGTCATAATGCCCTAAACGCTTCCGCAGCCGTGGCTGTGGCAACGGAAGAGGGAATCGACGATGAGTCTATCCTGCGTGCGCTGGCTAACTTCCAGGGCACAGGCCGCCGCTTTGATTTCCTTGGCGAATACCCAATGGAGCCGGTAAATGGCAAGCCGGGGAGTGCGATGTTGGTGGATGATTACGGTCATCATCCGACAGAAGTAGACGCAACCATCAAAGCCGCTCGCGCTGGCTGGCCGGATAAAAATCTGGTGATGGTGTTCCAGCCACACCGTTACACCCGCACCCGTGACTTATATGATGATTTCGCGAATGTGCTGTGCCAAGTGGACACATTGCTGATGTTGGATGTCTATGCAGCGGGTGAAGTGCCGATCCCAGGCGCGGATAGTCGCTCTCTCTGTCGGACTATCCGTGGGCGCGGTAAAATCGACCCAATTTTAGTGTCCGATCATGCAGCGGTTACGGAAATGCTGGCACCAGTTTTAACGGGAAATGACTTAATTCTCGTCCAAGGTGCGGGTAACGTCGGCAAAATTGCAAAAAAACTGGCTAAAATCAAATTACAGCCTCAAACTCAAGAGGAAGACTAACGTGGCTGATAAAATTGCCGTTTTGCTGGGTGGTACTTCTGCAGAGAGAGAGGTTTCCTTGCAATCAGGGAAGGCGGTGTTGGCCGGTTTACGTGAAGCTGAGCTTGATGCACACGGCGTGGATACACAGTCTGTCTGCGTTACCACGCTCAAAACTCAGGGCTTCAACAAAGTCTTTATCGCATTACATGGCCGAGGTGGTGAAGATGGCACCTTGCAAGGCACGTTAGAATTTCTTGGTTTGCCTTACACTGGCAGTGGCGTGATGGCGTCTGCCATCTCCATGGACAAACAGCGCACCAAATTGCTCTGGAAAGGGGCAGGATTGCCGGTTGCCCCTTGGGTGGCATTTACTCGTCTGGCTTTTGAGGCTGGTATTACGGCCTCCCAATTGGCTGAGGTAGAAACCCTTGGGATGCCGGTCATCGTTAAGCCAAGCCGTGAAGGCTCCAGTGTTGGTATGTCCAAGGTTGAGAGCCTGGAAGCCTTACCACAGGCGCTGGCATTAGCCTTCCGTCACGATGAAGAAGTGCTGGTTGAGAAGTGGTTAAGTGGGCCTGAGTTCACAGTCGGGTTACTTGGTGAAGAAATTTTACCGTCAATTCGTATCCAGCCCGCTGGAACCTTCTATGATTATGAAGCGAAGTATCTCTCTGATGAAACACAGTATTTCTGTCCGTCAGGATTAGAAGCGCAAAAAGAAGCAGAATTGAAGTCGATTGTTAAAAAAGCGTGGCAAATGCTGGGCTGTAACGGGTGGGGGCGTGTAGACGCCATGTTGGACAGTGACGGGCAATTTTACCTGCTCGAAGTCAACACTTCCCCGGGCATGACCAGTCATAGTCTGGTGCCGATGGCAGCCCGTCAGGCTGGAATGACCTTCAGCCAGTTGGTGGTGCGCATTTTAGGTTTGGCGGATTGATATGTCACAGGCCGCACTGAACACCCGCAACCGGCAGGAAGAAGAAATCGCCTCCAGTCGTGGTAGTAATGGAACGCGTCTTGCAGGGATAATTTTCCTGTGTGCGGTGCTGCTCACCATGTTTATCAGTGGCTGGATGGTGGTTGGCTGGATGGAAGACGCGCAGCGTCTGCCGCTTTCTAAGCTGGTGCTCACCGGTGACAGGCATTACACGCGTAACGATGATATTCGCCAGTCTGTGCTGGCATTAGGCGCACCGGGGACATTTATGACCCAGGACGTGAATATTATCCAGCAGCAGATTGAACGTTTGCCATGGATCAAACAAGCAAGCGTAAGAAAGCAGTGGCCGGATGAATTGAAGATTCATCTGGTTGAATATGTGCCGATAGCACGCTGGAATGACCAGCACATGATTGACGCTCAGGGGAATGCCTTCAGCGTGCCAGCAGAACGTACCAGCAAGCAGGTTTTACCGATGCTCTACGGCCCGGAAGGCAGTGAAAGCGAGGTCCTGCAGGGGTTTGACTCCATGGGTGCGGTGCTGGCAAAAGATAAGTTCATGTTGAAAGAGGCAGCGATGACCGCTCGCCGCTCCTGGGTATTAACGCTCAATGACGGCATTAAGCTGAATCTTGGCCGCAGTGATACCCTGGAACGCCTGAATCGTTTTGTAGAACTTTACCCAGTTCTGCTTAAGCAGGCGCAGACCGATAACAAACGGATTAGTTATGTCGATTTGCGCTACGACTCAGGCGCAGCAGTGGGATGGGTTGCGCTTCCTGCTGAGGAAATTAATCAACAACAGAATCAGGCACAGGCAGAACAACAATGATCAAGGCGACGGACAGAAAACTGGTAGTAGGACTGGAGATCGGTACCGCAAAGGTTGCCGCTTTAGTAGGGGAAGTTCTGCCCGATGGTATGGTCAATATTATTGGTGTAGGCAGTTGCCCGTCCCGTGGTATGGATAAGGGCGGCGTAAACGATTTGGAATCCGTGGTTAAGTGCGTTCAACGGGCGATTGACCAGGCGGAATTGATGGCAGACTGTCAGATATCGTCTGTTTACTTAGCACTGTCCGGTAAACACATCAGCTGCCAGAACGAAATAGGAATGGTGCCTATCTCTGAAGAAGAGGTGACCCAGGAAGATGTCGAAAACGTCGTCCACACGGCAAAATCTGTTCGTGTGCGTGATGAACATCGCGTTTTGCACGTCATCCCGCAAGAATATGCAATTGACTATCAAGAAGGCATCAAAAATCCGGTAGGGTTATCTGGCGTTAGGATGCAGGCGAAGGTCCATCTGATCACCTGTCACAACGACATGGCAAAGAACATTGTTAAGGCGGTTGAGCGTTGTGGTTTGAAAGTCGACCAGCTGATTTTTGCCGGTTTGGCTGCCAGCTATGCCGTATTAACGGAAGACGAACGTGAGTTAGGTGTCTGTGTCGTGGATATCGGTGGTGGTACCATGGACATGGCGGTGTACACTGGAGGCGCACTGCGTCACACCAAAGTTATCCCTTATGCCGGGAATGTGGTGACCAGCGACATCGCCTATGCCTTTGGCACGCCGCCGAGTGATGCAGAAGCGATTAAAGTGCGCCACGGCTGCGCCCTCGGCTCACTAGTAGGAAAAGACGAAAGTGTTGAAGTACCGAGCGTCGGCGGGCGTCCGCCTCGCAGCCTTCAACGTCAGACTTTGGCTGAAGTAATCGAGCCGCGCTATACCGAATTGTTAAATCTGGTTAATGAAGAGATTTTGCAGTTGCAGGAACAGTTGCGCCAGCAAGGTGTCAAACACCACTTAGCTGCGGGTATTGTTTTAACTGGCGGCGCAGCACAGATTGAAGGCCTTGCGGCCTGTGCTCAGCGTGTATTCCATACCCAGGTGCGTATTGGGCAACCGCTGAACATTACGGGTTTAACTGATTACGCTCAAGAGCCTTACTACTCGACGGCAGTAGGTTTACTTCACTACGGCAAAGAGTCTCACTTAAGCGGTGAGTCTGAAGTGGAGAAAAATGCCTCAATAAGCTCATGGTTTAAGCGAATCAATAGTTGGCTGAGAAAAGAGTTTTAATTTTTTTAAGAGACCGCACATTATTAGCGGTTTCAGGCGACAGGCACAAAACGGAGAGAAATTATGTTTGAACCTATGGAACTGACCAACGATGCGGTGATTAAAGTCATCGGCGTTGGCGGAGGCGGTGGCAACGCCGTTGAGCACATGGTGCGCGAGCGCATCGAAGGTGTTGAATTCTTTGCGGTAAATACCGACGCACAAGCGCTGCGTAAAACTGCAGTGGGGCAGACCATCCAAATCGGTAATGGGATCACCAAAGGTTTGGGTGCGGGTGCCAACCCAGAAGTAGGACGTACTGCCGCGGAAGAAGACCGCGACGCGCTGCGTAGTGCTCTGGAAGGCG
Organism: uncultured Enterobacteriaceae bacterium; assembly: GCA_966186435.1. Classification (GTDB taxonomy): domain Bacteria; phylum Pseudomonadota; class Gammaproteobacteria; order Enterobacterales; family Enterobacteriaceae; genus CBIFWW01. The sequence goes on along the minus strand of CBIFWW010000042.1, from coordinate 17,367 downwards.
CTGACATGGTGTTTATTGCAGCAGGTATGGGTGGTGGTACAGGTACAGGTGCTGCACCGGTAGTTGCAGAAGTTGCGAAAGACTTAGGGATCCTCACCGTAGCGGTGGTGACTAAGCCTTTCAATTTCGAAGGCAAGAAGCGTATGGCCTTTGCGGAACAAGGTATCACCGAGCTTTCTAAGCACGTTGACTCCCTGATTACTATTCCGAATGACAAACTGCTGAAAGTGCTTGGTCGTGGGATTTCCTTGCTGGACGCCTTTGGCGCAGCAAACGACGTGCTGAAAGGCGCGGTGCAGGGTATTGCCGAGCTGATTACCCGTCCAGGTCTGATGAACGTCGACTTCGCGGACGTGCGCACTGTGATGTCCGAAATGGGTTATGCCATGATGGGTTCCGGGGTTGCTAGCGGTGAAGACCGTGCTGAAGAAGCCGCTGAAATGGCTATCTCCAGCCCGCTGTTAGAGGATATCGATCTGTCTGGCGCTCGCGGCGTTCTGGTCAACATTACTGCTGGCTTCGACCTGCGTCTGGATGAATTCGAAACCGTGGGTAACACCATCCGCGCCTTCGCATCTGACAACGCGACCGTGGTTATCGGTACTTCTCTGGATCCAGAGATGAATGATGAACTGCGCGTTACCGTAGTGGCTACTGGGATTGGTATGGACAAGCGTCCAGAGATCACGCTGGTGACCAACAAACAAACTCAGCAACCGGCCCTAGAGCGCTTCCAGCACGGCATGCAGCCGCTTCAGCAAGAGCAAAAGAATGTTGCTAAAGTGGTTAATGATAATCAAACTCAAACAGCAAAAGAGCCGGATTATCTTGATATACCTGCGTTCTTACGTAAGCAGGCTGATTAAGAATAAACTGGAAGTTGGGATCTGAGGCTCTTTGTGCTAAAATGGTCCGCCGTTGGTGATATACACTTCGGCTGGATAGTTTAATTGGCGAGATAATACGATGATCAAACAAAGGACACTTAAACGTATCGTTCAGGCGACTGGCGTCGGTTTACATACCGGCAAAAAAGTCACCCTGACATTACGCCCTGCGCCGGCCAACACCGGGGTCATCTATCGTCGCACCGACTTGAATCCACCGGTAGATTTTCCGGCTGATGCAAAATCTGTGCGTGATACCATGCTCTGTACTTGCCTGGTTAACGAGCATGATGTGCGGATCTCTACGGTTGAGCACTTAAACGCCGCACTGGCTGGCCTGGGCATCGATAACATTGTTATCGATGTTGACGCACCTGAAATCCCAATCATGGATGGCAGTGCTGCTCCGTTCGTATACCTGCTTATGGATGCAGGGATCCATGAACCGAACACAGCCAAAAAATTCGTTCGTATCAAAGATACTGTACGTGTTGAAGACGGTGATAAGTGGGCAGAATTTAAGCCGTATAATGGTTTCTCGTTGGATTTCACCATCGACTTTAACCACCCGGCGATTGATGCCAGTAGCCAACGCTACAAACTGAATTTCTCCGCAGATGCATTCATGCGTGAAATCAGTCGTGCTCGTACCTTTGGTTTTATGCGTGATATCGAGTATTTACAGTCCCGTGGCTTGGCCCTGGGCGGTAGCTTTGATTGCGCAATCGTGGTAGATGACTATCGGGTACTGAACGAAGACGGTTTACGTTTTGAAGATGAGTTCGTGCGCCACAAAATGCTGGACGCTATTGGTGACCTGTTCATGTGTGGTCATAACATCATCGGCGCGTTCACAGCATTTAAGTCCGGCCATGCGCTTAACAATAAACTGCTTCAAGCAGTGTTAGCAAAACAGGAAGCTTGGGAATATGTGACCTTCGAAGATGAAGCTGAAATGCCGCTAGCATTCAAAGCGCCTTCAATGGTTCTGGCATAATCTCAACATTCTGACTTATTGCGGTTGGTGTTCCTGGCGCCTCTCTCCTGCCAGGCTACCAGCCGTTTTTATTGCCCCCTCTACAGTACCCATCAATTTAATCACTTCTTAATGCTAATAAAATGATGCAGTAATGATGATGCTTACCAGGATTGGTGATACTATCCGGTAGCGTTTTTCGCATTCATTGAACGAATTAGAACAGGCACCTCTGGCGGTAATAGTGATCGGTATTTTTGTTCGTTGGCGACAGCTTGGAAGGCGTTACTTCTGGCCCCATCTCCTCCTTGGGATGGTAGCGGCCAGTTTTGGCCTGCCTGTTATCAACGCCAATGCTGAACAACCTGCCCAGGCACCGGCTGAAACTGCTGCCAGCTCCCGGCCTACGCTTAATATAAATAGCCTGGCCCTGCTCCAGGATGCCCACCGCCGCACTGCGTTTAATGTCGATTACTGGCATCAACATGCCATCCGCACCGTTATCCGCCATCTCTCCTTTGCACTCGTCCCGCAAGCTGCAGTAGCAGCAGAAGCCACAGATTTGCAGCCCTCCCAGGCACAGCAGGTCGCGCTGCTGGACACCTTGAGTGCATTGCTAACCCAAGAATTAAAACCACCGGTTATTGTTCGCCGCCTGGCGGTGACATCTCCCGTTCCCGAGCAAACCTTTGGGGTTGCCGAGTGGTTAAGCCAGGTCCAGGGCATCCGGGCCGGGCCTCAGCGTATTAGCTAACTTTTAAACCCCTAAATTTAAACTTTATCTATTTACCGCTTCGGCGGGCGCTTGAGATTTTATTATGCTAATCAAATTATTAACCAAAGTTTTCGGTAGTCGTAATGACCGTACTCTGCGCCGCATGCGCAAAGTGGTTTCCCAAATCAATGCCCTGGAACCGGCTGTGGAAAAGCTTTCTGATGATGAGCTGAAAGCCAAGACCGATGAGTTCCGTACACGCCTGGAGAAGGGGGACTCCCTGGAAAGCATCATTCCGGAAGCCTTTGCCGTAGTCCGTGAATCCAGTAAACGTGTATTCGGTATGCGTCACTTCGACGTGCAGATGCTCGGTGGCCTGGTACTGAATGAGCGTTGTATCGCGGAAATGCGTACCGGTGAAGGTAAAACCCTGACCGCTACCCTGCCAGCTTATCTGAACGCCCTAAGCGGCAAAGGCGTACACGTGGTTACCGTGAACGACTATCTGGCACAGCGTGATGCGGAAAACAACCGTCCCCTATTTGAGTTCCTGGGGCTGTCTGTGGGTATCAACCTGCCAGGTATGCCTGCTCCGGCTAAGCGTGAAGCGTACGCCGCCGATATCACTTATGGGACAAACAACGAATACGGCTTTGACTACCTGCGTGACAACATGGCCTTCAGCCCTGAAGAGCGCGTTCAACGTAAATTGCATTACGCACTGGTCGATGAAGTGGACTCCATCCTGATCGATGAAGCCCGTACCCCGCTGATCATTTCCGGCCCGGCAGAAGACAGCTCCGACTTGTACCGCCGCGTTGATAAAATTATCCCGCATCTGGTACGTCAGGAAAAAGAAGACTCCGATACCTTCCAGGGCGAGGGCCACTTCTCTGTGGATGAAAAATCTCGCCAGGTTAACTTGACCGAACGTGGCCTGGTCATGGTGGAAGAGCTGCTGATTGAGCAGAACATTATGGATGAAGGTGAATCCCTGTATTCCCCAGCCAACATCATGCTGATGCACCACGTTACTGCAGCCCTGCGCGCCCATGCGCTGTTTACCCGCGATGTGGATTACATCGTGAAAGATGGCGAAGTCATCATCGTCGATGAGCACACTGGCCGTACCATGTCTGGCCGTCGTTGGTCCGATGGCTTGCACCAAGCGGTGGAAGCCAAAGAGGGCGTGGATATCCAGAACGAAAACCAAACTCTGGCATCCATTACCTTCCAGAACTATTTCCGTCTGTATGAAAAATTGGCCGGGATGACCGGTACCGCAGATACTGAAGCCTTCGAATTTAGCTCCATCTACAAGCTGGACACAATCGTTGTGCCAACCAACCGCCCAATGATCCGCAAGGATATGGCTGACTTGGTTTACATGACTGAAGCTGAAAAAATTCAGGCCATCATTGAAGACATCAATGAGCGCACTGCCAAAGGCCAGCCAGTTCTGGTGGGTACTGCCTCTATCGAGAAATCCGAAGTGGTTTCCCGTGAGTTGGATAAAGCAGGCATCAAGCACAACGTATTGAACGCTAAATTCCACGCCAGCGAAGCAGATATCGTTGCGCAGGCCGGTTATCCGGCAGCGGTCACCATCGCCACTAACATGGCTGGTCGTGGTACCGATATTGTGCTGGGTGGTAACTGGCAGTCTGAATTGGCTGAGATTGAAGCGCCAACGGAAGAACAGATTGCCCAAATTAAATCCGACTGGCAGGTGCGTCATGACGCAGTACTGGCCTCCGGTGGTCTGCATATTATCGGTACTGAACGCCATGAATCTCGCCGTATTGATAACCAGCTGCGCGGTCGTTCTGGTCGTCAGGGGGATGCCGGTTCTTCCCGTTTCTACCTGTCTATGGAAGATCCTTTGATGCGTATCTTCGCATCTGACCGTGTATCCGGGATGATGCGTAAACTGGGTATGAAACCGGGCGAAGCGATTGAGCACCCTTGGGTTACCAAGGCGATTGCCAATGCTCAACGTAAAGTAGAAAGCCGTAACTTCGACATCCGTAAGCAGCTGCTGGAATACGATGATGTTGCCAACGATCAGCGTCGCGCTATTTACACCCAGCGTAACGAACTGTTAGACGTGAGCGATGTCAGCGAAACCATCCTCAGCATCCGTGAAGATGTGTTCAAAGCCACCATCGATTCCTACATTCCACCGCAGTCACTGGAAGAAATGTGGGATATTCCGGGCCTACAAGAGCGGCTGAAAAACGACTTCGATCTGGATATGCCGATTGCCGAATGGCTGGATAAAGAGCCAGAGCTGCATGAAGAAACGCTGCGTGAACGTATCTTGCAACACGCAGTAGAAGTTTACAGCCGTAAGGAAGAAGTGGTGGGCATAGAAATGATGCGCCACTTCGAAAAAGGCGTGATGTTGCAAACCCTGGACTCTCTGTGGAAAGAGCACCTGGCCGCGATGGATTACCTGCGTCAGGGTATTCACCTACGCGGTTATGCCCAAAAAGATCCGAAGCAGGAATATAAGCGTGAGTCTTTCGCGATGTTCGCTTCCATGCTGGAATCACTGAAATACGAAGTTATCAGTACCCTGAGCAAAGTTCAGGTGCGTATGCCGGAAGAAGTAGAAGAGATGGAGCAGCAGCGCCGTGAAGAGGCCGAGCGCCTGGCACAGATGCAGCAGCTTAGCCATCAAACTGATGAGGCTGAAGCTGCTGAAGCTATTGCGGCTCAGACGGGCGACCGCAAAGTAGGCCGTAATGATCCGTGCCCGTGTGGTTCCGGCAAGAAATACAAACAGTGCCACGGCCGTATTGCCTGAGGTATCAATCTTTAGCTTTTAAGGCGCAGCTTGCTGCGCCTTTTTTACAGGCTTTTATCATGAAACAACTCAACATTGCCGTGGGGATTATCCGCAATCGGGACGGGGAGATTTTCATCACCCGGCGTAGCGCTGATGCTCATATGGCGAATAAGCTGGAATTCCCTGGTGGCAAAATTGAAACCGGCGAAACCCCTGAGCAAGCCATGGTTCGGGAGCTTCAGGAGGAAGTGGGTATCAACGCCACCAGGTATCGGTTATTCGATCAGTTGAACCACCAATTCAGCGATCGTGAAGTCAACTTGTGGTTCTTTTTGATTGAGTCATGGCAGGGTGAGCCATGGGGGAAAGAAGGGCAGCCCGGAGAGTGGATCAAAACCGTAGATCTTCAGCCTGACGACTTCCCAGCGGCTAACTCACCGGTGATTGCAAGGCTCCAAACAGAACAGCCGGAGTGATCCGGCTGTCTATCAATGCAGGTTGTCTGCTTCGCTCCAGCCATCGCTGTCTGACTGCTCACCCTCACTGGGGATGCGCTTCTCTTCCGCTGCCCACTCACCTAAATCGATAAGCTGACACCGTTTGCAGCAGAATGGGCGGAAGGGGCTGGTTTCATTCCAGACAACCGGCTTGCCACAGGTAGGGCAATTCACCTTGGTGATATCTGACATTTTACATCCTTAACAACAGGCTAGTTCAAAGTCCAGGCGCTCTGGCACGCTACCGCGTTCGCTGTCCAGCGGCATGAAGCGAATGGCAAAACGGCTTTTATGTCCGGATATCTGGGGGTATAGCTGATGAGTGAGTTCCATTTTCAGGCGCAGCAAATCCGCATCTTCGCCATTATCCTGGAAAAAACCGTTCAAACTGGTTTGCTTACGGAACTGGGCGGAGTTGCGGATAATATCCAGCACCAGCCATAGCGCCTGTTTCAAAGGTTCCAGGCTGTTTAGCCAACCACTTACCGTTGCATCCCGCAGCGCTTGTTGTGCATGTAGCCAGACGTGCAATGTGGGTAAATCAAAGCTACAGCAGCCGCCAGGAATACTCAGGCGCTGTTTGACCAATGCGATTAGGCGATCTTCACGTAGGGCCTGACCCATTCGTGGTGCGGCCATTAGTACTACGCCGGCGGCTTTCAAGCTGTCACGGACCGAATCAATACGTGCCATATCTACACCGGGGACTTCAGCCCAGGTTTTCATTTTACGCTGTTGGCGCTCAAGTTCTTTCAGGATCTCAGTACGAACTTCACCGCGCTCAAACACGTCAATCAGATCGCCAACATTGCGCATAAAATGCAGGGCAGAGGCATGATCATTGATACATTGATGTGATTCAAGCTGTTGGATCAGAAACTCAATACGCAGCCAGGTACGCATTTTCTCGTTCAAGGGGTGCTCAAAAAGGATACTGGAACTCATTATTCTTTTTCCTGTAATACGGGCTGCGCGGCAAGTGCTAAATACTGCTTATGCAGACGAGCGACTTCGGGGAGGATTTGCTCCGGCGTGCCATCATTGTTAATTACGTCATCAGCACAAACGAGGCGAGCTTCTCGGCTGGCTTGTGCGGCCAGAATTTGGGTAGCCTGGTCCTGGGTGACTTTATCGCGCGTAATAGTACGATCAATTTGAGTCTCAGGGGAAACATCAATCACCAGGATACGAGACGCCTTATGTTGTAGCTGGTTTTCAACCAATAATGGCACTACCCACAATACATATGAAGAGGTTGCCTGGGCTATGAGCTGGGCGGTTTTCTCGGCAATAAGCGGATGTAGCAGGCCATCTAGCCAGGCTTTTTTTTCCGGTGCGGCAAAGATAGTTTCCCGCAGCCGCCGGCGGTTTAAGGTGCCATCTTGCGCCAGTATTGTGGGGCCAAAATGGGCGGCAATCTTAGCTAGGGCGGGTTGGCCAGGTTCAACCACCTGCCGGGCGATAATATCAGCATCTACTATTGTCACACCTAATTGGGCAAAGGCATCGGCAACAGTACTTTTACCGCTTCCTATTCCTCCGGTAAGGCCGACTATGTAGCGCATAAATAAATCATCCAAAATAGTTTATTAATCAAGGGTATAAATTTTATTACAGCCTGATTAAACTTGCCAATTCTGCGGGCCTGGCACCGCGTAAAGTCCAAAAAATAGCTTCAGGATATGCCAGGTAAATTTTAACGATTGTAGCTGAAAAAATGATGGATTCGCAGTCTTGCGCCGCTATTAATAGTGCGTATGATAGCGTCACTGGAGTTGGCAGTTACACTGCCGATGATGACTAGCGTACTTAGCCATTAGACCCAGGAATCTGTAAAATGCGTATTGAAGAAGATCTGAAGTTAGGTTTTAAAGACGTTCTTATCCGCCCTAAGCGCTCTACTCTCAAGAGCCGTTCAGACGTTGAACTGGAACGCCAGTTTACGTTCAAACACTCAGGAATTACCTGGTCCGGTGTCCCAATTATTGCTGCCAATATGGATTCTGTTGGCACCTTCGATATGGCTAAGGCTCTGGCATCTTTCGATATTCTGACTGCTGTTCACAAACACTACACCGTTGAAGACTGGCGTGCGTTTGTCACTCAGGCCGATCAAAACATTCTTAAGCATGTTATGGTCTCCACCGGCACTTCCGATGCAGACTTCGAAAAAACCAAACAAATTCTGGCTATTAGCCCGGCGCTAAACTTCATCTGTATTGATGTTGCTAACGGCTATTCCGAGCATTTCGCCCAATTTGTTAGTAAAGCCCGTGAAGCCTGGCCTAATAAAACCATCTGTGCCGGTAATGTGGTGACCGGCGAGATGTGTGAAGAGCTGATCCTCTCCGGTGCTGATATCGTTAAAGTCGGTATTGGCCCTGGCTCCGTCTGCACTACCCGCGTGAAAACTGGCGTCGGCTACCCTCAGCTTTCTGCTGTGATTGAATGTGCTGACGCGGCCCACGGCCTGGGCGGCCAGATCGTTAGCGACGGTGGTTGTACCATGCCGGGCGATGTTGCTAAAGCCTTCGGCGGCGGGGCTGACTTTGTGATGCTCGGCGGTATGCTGGCTGGCCATAACGAAAGCGGTGGCAAGATCGTGGAAGAGAATGGCGAGCAGTTTATGTTGTTCTACGGCATGAGTTCTGAATCCGCGATGAATCGCCGCGTGGGCGGTGTTGCCAAATACCGTGCTGCTGAAGGTAAAACCGTTAAGTTGCCATTGCGTGGCCCGGTTGAAGATACCGCCCGCGATATCCTGGGCGGCCTGCGCTCAGCCTGCACCTATGTGGGCGCAGAGCGCCTGAAAGAACTGACTAAACGCACAACGTTTATTCGGGTCCAGGAGCAGGAAAACCGCGTTTTCAATAGCCTTTAATTCTCAGGCATACGGGTGCGGCCTACGGGGCGCACCCGGCATTAGCCCTCACGCCTTCAACTACCCACCTTGCTTTAACCAATAATTTCGCCTAACTGGAAGATCGGCAGATACATTGCCAGCACCAGGGTGCCAATAATGGTGCCAATCACAATCATTAAGACCGGCTCCAACGCACCTGCCAGCGTATCGGCCATATTACTAGCCTTTGCCCCATGCCAGGCCGCTAACCGTGCCAGCATGTCATCCAGCTGCCCGGTTTCTTCACCAATCTGAATAAACTGCTTACACAGCGGTGTAAATACTAATTCCTGCCCCAGGGCTTGTGACAAGGGAACCCCTTCCGCCAGGGCTGTTTTTATCCGGTTAAAGGCTTGCTTCCACAGTGGCCAGCTCAATGAAGATTCGATGAGTTCCAGCCCTTGAGTGAGTGGCAGCCCGGTTTTTTGGGTTAAGGCCAGCATGGTAAATATCTGGCCCAGCCGCTGCCCGCGCAGTAAGGGTTCAACCAGCGGTAATTTAAGTAACAGCTGCTGTTCCCGGAAGGCAAAGGGCGGGCTGTAGCGTCGCAGCATCACCCACCCGCCTAATGTAAGTATCGGCACCATCAAAACGGCAAACCAGTGTTGTGAAACCCAGCCTGAGAGTGCCAAAAGCCACAGGGTCAAAGACGGGAGCGGGGCATCAAATCCCCGGTAAATAGCGGCGAATTCAGGCAGTACAAATGCCAGCATGGCAATCATCACCAGTAGTGATACCGCCATAACGAAGGCGGGGTAACGCAGGGCTTTCTTTACCTTCTTTTGCAGCAGAAATTGCTGTTCCTGCTGATTAGCCAGTTCCAGGCAGCATGCCTCCAGCTGGCCAGTAGTTTCACCGGTGCGGATCATTGCTATGTAAAAAGCCGGGAATATCCCAAAACAGCCGGCGATGCAGTCACCAAAGCTGTGCCCCTGATTTATCTGCCCCACCATTTGGGTGATCAATGCCCGCCATGTGGGGAGGTTATGCTGTTTACCCAGTAACGCCAGGGCATCGGGCAAGGTAACCCCGGCTTGTATCAATGCCCCTAGCTGGCGGATAAAGGCCACTTTATGCTGAATGTGCCAGGCTGAACCTGAGCGGCGGGTGCGGCGCAAACTGACTACAAACAAGGAACCATGGCTGAGTTGCTTAAGCGCCGCGGCCCGTGAAGGGGCCAGAATCTCCCCCTGTTGATGATGGCCGCCAGGGGTAATAGCCCGCCAATGCCACAGGCTGAGTTTATGCATCAGGCACACCTAATACCCGCCAGACTTCTTCAAGTGTGGTTTGACCGGCGGCGATGGCCCGATACCCACTTATCAGCAAGGTGTCGTGCCTACTTGTTGTGGCTTGAGTTTCATTGAAACTCACCGTAGACCCCGAGGCGATAAGTTGCTGAAGCTGCCGGGACACTGGCAGGATCTCAAACAGCGCGATCCTGCCGTAAAAACCGGAATAACAGTGGTCGCAGCCGGTGGCATCCCAAACAGGCAGCTTGGCCTGTTCAAATTCCACAGTGGCATTGGCTTCTGGTGCCCGTATTTTGCAGTTATCACACAGCTTACGAACCAGGCGCTGGGCGACGATGAGCCTGAGCGCAGAGGCGACCATCCAGCCAGGCACCCCCATTTGGGAGAGCCGGGTCAAGGTTTCCATTGGTGAGTTGGTATGCAAGGTTGATAGAACCAGGTGCCCGGTTTGAGCCGCTTTTACTGCTATAGCGGCTGTTTCGGCGTCACGGATTTCCCCAATCATGATCACATCTGGATCCTGCCGTAGCAGCGCCCGTAATACCGTCTGGAAATCCAGCCCGGCTTTGGGTGCAATCTGGGTTTGGGTGATCCCCGCAAGAGGGATTTCCACCGGATCTTCAACGCTACAAATGTTAACTCCTAGCTGATTAATCAGGCCCAGCCCGCTATAAAGGGTGAGTGTTTTGCCGCTGCCGGTTGGGCCGGTCACTAATATAAGACCCTGTGGCGATTGCAGTGCATTGCGCCACGCTGCCTCCCCCTGTGGCGGCATACCCAGCGCGGTGGCGGGCAGCGGGCCTGATTGCTGCTCCTGAAGGCGAAGCACCGCTTTTTCACCATATAGGCAGGGTAAGGTCGATACCCGGAAAGAGCAGTGCCTTCCCGATACCAGGGTAGAGAACTGCCCGTCCTGAGGGCGCCTGCGCTCGGCGATATCCAGGCCAGCCAACACTTTAAGCCGGGCAATAAGTGCTGGCGCAGTCTCGGCCGGTAGCAATTGCTGGCGTTGGAGAACACCATCCACCCGCAGACGGACTTCAAGGTAATGAGGGCCAGGCTGAAGGTGAATATCGGAGGCCCGCTGTTGAAGGGCTTTCTCCAGTATGGTGGCCAGAATTTCACTGGCTGAAAAGTTTGATTCCTGCGGCGTGGAGGGGAGAACGTCCCCCTCCAACAACGCTTTCTCAAGCCGTTCCGGGGACCAGGCCACTATCTCAACCTGGCAGTTACCGGCAAAGCGCAGTGCTGCAATCAAGGTGGGATCAGCCTCCCCGGCTACGGCGACCTGAAGGGTATCTTTCTCTGCGGCAATCAGTAACGCCTGATGTTGGCGGCAGAGTTTTTCAATAGCGGTCTTGTCCACGGTGACTCTCCTGATTATTCTGCAGCCGGGGTGGCAGCAGCCGGTGAGGCAAAGCGGAACACACCCTCACAGGCCTGTTGCAAGCTGCCGTTGTCAGTGACGATACATTGCCGTTGCCACCCGGTGATGCCCTCACTGGCACTCCACGTTGGTGTGAGTGAAACCCGCAGCCCGTTGAGGCTTTCCCGGCCAGTCAAAGAGGTGACGCCATTGGCCACGGTTACGGCATCCACGTAGCGGCTTTGGCGGGACGCAGGGATCCCATTAGTGGCGAGGTTACAGCCGTTGATTCCGCCATTATCCAGGGCGCAGAGTTCAACGGCGCTGCGGTAGGGCAGGAAGGTTTGCAGCATGTCGGTTAAGGCCGCTTTGCGCAGATAATTTTGGTAGGCGGGGATCCCGACGGCACTCAGGATGGCAATAATCCCGATCACAATCATCAATTCCACCAGGGTAAATCCGCGTTGTTTTTTCATTTGTCACTCCATAGAAAAGGGGTGGCGACAGATTGGCAAAGAGAGGTTTTTACGGCGAGGACAGAAGGCGGTTTCGGGACGATGGGTTCAGCAGAATTTACCCGATTTGCATAGTTGCTGGGGAAGTTGCGAGGCAGGCCGAAAAACCGCCGGGCACTGACACCCGGCGGTGGGTAGTTTTAACGGAAGCGCATGGAGAGATCCAGGGCCTGTACATGCTTGGTTAATGCACCAACGGAGATAAAGTCCACGCCGGTTTCAGCATAATCACGCAGCGTTTCCTTGGTGACATTCCCGGAGACTTCCAGGCGAGCGCGGCCAGCGGTACGGGCCACGGCTTCACGCATGGTAGGTATATCGAAGTTGTCCAGCATAATGATATCGGCCCCGGCTTCTAATGCGTCATCCAACTCGTTGAGGGATTCTACCTCCACCTCAACAGGCACGTCGGGATGCAACCAGAAGGCTTTCTCCACCGCCTGGCGCACCGAGCCGGAAGCAATAATGTGGTTTTCTTTAATCAGATAGGCATCAGATAGCCCTAGGCGGTGGTTGGCCCCGCCGCCGCACAGCACGGCGTACTTCAACGCGGTACGTAGGCCCGGTAAGGTTTTGCGGGTGTCCAGTAATTGGGTTTTAGTGCCATTGAGCAGGGCAACATAGCGGCCCACTTCACTGGCAACGCCGGAAAGCGTTTGCACAAAGTTCAGTGCGGTACGCTCACCGGTTAATAAGATCCGCGATGATCCTTGTAATTCAAATAACGGCTGGTTTTTAACCACGGTGTCACCGTCATTGACGTGCCAGGTAATCTGCGTGGTATCGCCCAGTTGGATAAAGACTTCCTCTACCCAGCGTTTGCCGCAGAAAATACCGTCTTCCCGGGTAATAACCACTGCGTGGGATTGGCTATCAGCGGGTAACAATTGGGCGGTGATATCACGGTCGGCGCTGATTTCGCCCCCTAAATCTTCTTTCAGTGCCTGTGAGACGAGCAGGGGAATGTCGAGTTCGATTTTGGCAAGTAACTCTGTACGTCTTTGGTCGGGGTTATAACGGCGGGGGGACATATAAAACTCCGATATGGCTGATAAGTAAAAAGATGAATCATGCTACTCTGAAGCCGAGCCAGGTTCCAGATTAAAGGAGAGTTACCCATGCAGCTCAAAGACGGTTGGTTGACGCAGGCGCGTCAGCAACCTTCTCCTCATTGTGACGAACGTCCGGAAGGAGAAATACCCAGCCTGTTGGTGATTCATAATATTAGCCTTCCGCCCGGTGAGTTTGGCGGCCCGTGGATAGATGCACTGTTCAATGGCACGCTGGATCCCGCCGCACATCCTTATTTTGAAGGCATCGCCCAATTACGGGTTTCCGCCCACTGCCTGATCCGCCGGGATGGTGAGATCGTGCAGTACGTGCCTTTTAATCAACGGGCCTGGCATGCCGGCGTATCCTTATATAAAGGCCGGGAGCGCTGTAATGACTTCTCGATCGGTATTGAGCTGGAGGGAACGGATGCACTGGCTTATACCGAGGCGCAGTATCAGGCGTTGGCTCAGATAACTGATGTATTGATTGCAGTTTACCCCGGGATCGCAGCCAATATGACGGGGCACTGTAATATTGCACCGGAGCGTAAGACTGATCCCGGCCCGGCTTTTAATTGGAGCTATTTCAAGTCGCTGGTGGGGAATATCCTCAATAAGGAGATACCATGACGCTTTTCACCCTGCTATTAGTCATGATCCAAGAGCGGCTGTTTAAGCTCGGTGAGCACTGGCAGTTGGATCATCGCCTGGAGACCCTGTTCAAACGTAGTCACCGGTTTTCGATGGCCAAAACGCTATTGATGATGGTGGCGGCGATGGGGGTGGTATACCTGTTGCTGTGGAGCCTGAAAGGCCTGTTCTTTAACCTTCCCTTACTGGTGGCGTGGATCCTGATTGGGCTGCTGTGCATCGGGGCCGGAAAAGTGCGGATGCATTACCACAATTACCTGAAGGCTGCGGCGAAAGGGGATGGCAACGCCTGCAATACTATGTCTTCTGAACTGATGCTGATCCACGGTGCACCGCCGGATTGCGACCAGAGAGCCTTTCTACGAGAGCTGCAAAACGCGCTGTTGTGGATTAACTTTCGCTTCTATCTTGGCCCGCTGTTCTGGTTTGTTGTCGGCGGTTCGAATGGCCCGGTTCTGCTGGTGGGCTATGCCTTCTTAAGGGCGTGGCAGTCCTGGCTGGCCCGTCATCATACCCCTCATGAGCGTTTACAATCGGGCATCGATGCCATCTTGCATGTGCTGGACTGGGTTCCGGTACGCCTGGCAGGGGTAGTTTATGCGTTGATTGGCCATGGTGAGCGGGCGCTACCCGCTTGGTTTGCCTCGTTGGGCGATCGCCATACTTCCCAGTACCAGGTACTGACCCGTCTGGCACAGTTCTCGCTGGCACGTGATGTCCATGATGATGTGCTGGAAACGCCAAAACTGGCGGTGAAGATGGCAAAGAAAACCAGTTTTGTGCTGATTGTTATCGTGGCGCTACTAACGATTTACGGTACGTTGCTTTAAGCATTAAAAATGCCCGCTTTCGCAGCGGGCTTTGTTTTTAAGTATTAGTGACTTACTGCCTTGCGGGATTTCTGGGAAAGGAAATAGCCAATGCCCAGAATCACCAGCCATACTGGGATCAGGTAGACTGAAATCGCCATGCCCGGGGTCATCAGCATAATCACCAACACCGCCGCCATAAACAGCAGGCAAATCCAGTTCCCTAATGGGTAGAAAAGGGCAGGGAAGCGTGGGGTAACGCCTTGCTGATGCTTAGCCTTGCGGAATTTCATGTGTGCCAGGCTGATCATCGCCCAGTTGATAACCAGGGCAGAAACCACCAGCGCCATCAGCAGGCCAAAGGCCGATTCCGGTGCCAGGTAGTTAATCAGCACACACAGTGCGGTGAACCCGGCGGAAACTATAATGGTGTTAACCGGTACGCCGCGCTTATCCACTTTTACCAAAGCTTTAGGCGCATTGCCTTGCTGTGCCAGGCCAAACAACATGCGGCTGTTACAGTAAACGCAGCTGTTATAGACCGACAATGCCGCGGTTAATACCACCACATTCAGTGCGTTGGCCACTAGGGTATCGCCTAGTTCATGGAAGATCAGCACGAAGGGGCTGGTGTCGGCGGTCACGCGCGTCCATGGCATCAGAGACAGCAGCACGGCCAGTGAGCCAACATAGAAAATCAGTATACGGTAGATAACTTGGTTGGTAGCCTTCGGGATGCTTACCTGCGGGTTATCGGCCTCTGCGGCGGTGATACCCACCAGCTCAAGGCCACCGAAGGAGAACATAATGATGGCCATCATCATGACCAGTCCAGTAAAGCCATGAGGTAAGAAGCCCCCCTGGTCCCACAGGTTGCTCACGCTGGCCTGCGGGCCACCGTTACCGCTGAACAGCAGCCAGGCACCAAACAGGATCATGCCGACCACGGCCACCACCTTGATAATGGCGAACCAGAATTCCATCTCACCAAACACTTTGACGTTGGCAAGGTTGATGGCGTTGATGGCAATAAAGAAGACTGCCGCAGAGGCCCAGGTAGGGATCTCCGGATACCAGAATTGAATGTATTTGCCAACGGCGGTGAGTTCCGCCATCGCCACCAGGACATACAGCACCCAGTAGTTCCAGCCGGAAGCAAACCCGGCAAAGCTGCCCCAATATTTATAAGCAAAGTGACTGAATGAACCGGCTACCGGCTCCTCAACTACCATTTCACCCAGTTGACGCATAATCAAAAAGGCGATAAAGCCTGCGATAGCGTAACCGAGAATAATGCCTGGCCCGGCGGACTGAATGACGGACGCACTGCCCAGAAATAGACCGGTACCAATGGCACCGCCCAACGCAATAAGCTGAATATGGCGGTTTTTAAGCCCGCGCTTCAGCGTATCGCCATGTTGTTGACCTTCCATCCTAAAACCTCGTGTGTGGTATCACATTCGCTGCGATGTGTAAGATTGTTCTTCCGTAATCTGTTTAGTTTTATTTACGGTTTATATTTGAATATTTCACGGTGTGGGCTACCGTTCGAAAAAGAATAGTGGTAGTGCTTGATTAATGCACTTAATTTCTTACTGGTTTTTTCCGATTGGTTAAATTTGCTACAAGTGTAAGTGCATGGTGAAAATGGGGAGCAAAGCCACGAAATCCCTCTCGCTTAACATAGAATATATTCCTCGAATGAATCGCCTCCTCGACCAAAATTAAGCGTTTATAAAACGTTAATTTGCCCCCCCGCACCGTGAGTACCTCTTTTGGATTAAGTTACATTTATGCAACTTATCAACAGTAAAGTTGTTAAGGGATGCCTGGTTTAGTGATTTCAATCAAAACCAATATGGACAGAAGGTAAATACTTTGTTACTTTAGCGTCACGAACATGAAATTGGTATGACCAATTGACTCTGGTTAATGGCAGAGATAGGGACTATGGCCTACAGCAAAATCCGCCAGCCAAAATTATCCGATGTGATAGAGCAGCAACTAGAGTATCTCATACTCGAGGGCACGCTCAGACCTGGTGAAAAGCTGCCGCCTGAACGCGAATTAGCGAAACAATTTGATGTCTCTCGCCCCTCACTTAGAGAAGCCATTCAGCGGCTTGAAGCCAAAGGTTTACTGCTTCGTCGCCAGGGCGGTGGAACATTTGTCCAGAATAATCTCTGGCAAAGCCTCAGTGACCCCCTTGCGGAATTACTGTCCGACCATCCTGAATCCCAGTTTGACTTGCTTGAAACGCGGCACGCGTTAGAAGGTATCGCCGCATATTACGCCGCGCTGCGTGGCACCGAGGAAGATCGGGTGCGCATTCGTGAGCTACATACGGCCATTCAGCTGGCCCAACACTCCGGGGATTTGGACGCAGAATCTAACGCCGTCCTCCAGTACCAAATTGCTGTCACAGAAGCAGCCCATAATGTGGTTCTTCTGCATTTACTGCGCTGTATGGAGCCAATGCTGGCCCAGAACGTTCGTCAAAACTTTGAATTGCTTTATGCCCGCAAGGAAATGCTGCCACAGGTTAGCAGCCACCGTACTTGGGTTTATGAAGCGATTATCGCCGGTGAGCCGGAGAAGGCCCGTGAAGCCTCTCATCGCCACCTGGCCTTTATAGAAGAGATTCTGCTGGACCGGAGCCGGGAACAAACCCGCCGTGAGCGCTCATTACGCCGGATCCAGCAGCGAAAAGATTAGTGTTCCTGGGCAGGTAATCCTGCCCGGTTGCACTTTTAGCGCCAGTATGTCGAGCGCGGCAACGAAGAGAAGAACCTGTCTTATTGCGTTTTCTCTGCCCCAGGGCTGATAACGCAATGAGACAGGTTCCAGATAAATCAACGAATTAGATAGATAAGGAATAACCCATGTCAGAACGTTTATCAAATGACGTGGATCCGATCGAAACTCGCGACTGGCTACAGGCGATCGAATCGGT
>CBIFWW010000041.1:0-23760 GCA_966186435.1 uncultured Enterobacteriaceae bacterium | reverse complement strand
ATTTTAGCCACCCGGCGCAGCACATCATCCCCGGCATTGTGGCCCCAGGTGTCATTGATTCTTTTAAACCGGTCAATATCCATAATTAATAGATATAATTTATTGTCGGACTTGCAACGCTGCTGGCGAATTAATTCGAAATCGGTATACAGCAAATGGCGCAGCGGCAGCCCAGTAAGGGTATCGTGCATATTACGGTAGGAGAAAAGATATTCTTTATAATTGTCGATACTACTAATAAAGGCATTTTCCGCATGTAGATAACGGCGCATTAATTCATTGGAGGCCGACCTTGAAACAATGGCATGCATTAGCGAGCGGGCCTGAACATGCATATCTTTATGTAACTCAGCAATACTAATCAGCAGACCATCGTTAGGCCCCTCCTTAAAACGGGGTATGGTACTAAGCCAAAGATTAAAGCGGCATTTATTATGGGATTGCGGGTCCATAATTTCTGCGTCAGGCTCGCCACCCAATAGACTCAGGCTAAGCAATTTCCCAGCCCATTCATAATGGTTTTTGATCGCCTGATTTAACTCAAAGAGCGAATAATCAATTTCTTTCACATTAACCGTCATAAGCATCCAACCTGCTCAAAAATTCCATCTATACACGGTAACGTATGGGTAGTTTCCACTCCTCCCAATGCCAGTGAGTATAGCCATAAACCCGCCCAAGGGAACAGTATTAGGCCAATCGCCCGGCCAGGCCGCAATTTATGAATAATTTTGGTCAAAATTAATCATCTATTTCAGCCTAATTACTAATTCCTGTAAATTAATCACAATTAAGCTTCTACCCATACCAGCGCCAAACGCTACCAAACGGAAACTAAAAAGTCACTTATCCTGATATTTTTAGAATTACAGATTTTTTAATCAATGAAAGTAGGACACATCTGATTTTATGCTAATTAAAGTGATTCATTGCCAAGGTGCGTAGCCGTTTATCCCGATTTCGCCGCAACCCTTCGAAGTAGCGTATTCCCTGCAATACTTATCATCAGTATCACGTGATACGCGATCCCCGGGAGCAAATTTTGAACAGGTTACCTTTTGGCGCTTCGGCTCTTGCCTGTACCGCGCATGCACTTAACATCATTGAAAAGAAAACCCTTACCCATGAGGAGATGAAAGCACTTAATCGGGAAGTGACTGAAGGCTTCCAACAGCACATCAATCCAGGATTTCTTGAGTATCGTAAGTCGGTAACCGCAGGCGGGGATTACGGGGCCGTAGAGTGGCAAGCGGGTGGGTTAAATACGCTTGTCGACACCCAAGGTCGTCAGTACCTCGACTGCTTGGGTGGATTTGGCATCTTCAACGTGGGGCACCGTAATCCAGTGGTCGTATCCGCCGTCGAGCAGCAGCTCGCCAAGCAACCGCTACACTCCCAGGAACTTCTCGATCCTTTACGGGCATTGCTCGCCAAAACCTTGGCGATGCTTACTCCCGGTAAGCTTAAGTACAGCTTCTTTAGTAATAGCGGAACTGAATCTGTCGAAGCGGCGCTAAAACTGGCGAAAGCCTATCAAACACCACGGGGGAAATTTACCTTTGTCGCCACCAGCGGCGCCTTCCACGGTAAATCCCTGGGTTCACTCTCCGCCACGGCAAAATCTGCCTTCCGCACCCCGTTTGGGCCTTTGTTGCCGGGCTTCCGCCATGTGCCGTTCGGCAATATTGACGCCATGCGTATGCTATTTAGTGAAGGCAAAAAAACCGGGGATGAAGTGGCCGCAGTACTGCTGGAGCCAATCCAGGGTGAAGGCGGGGTGATCCTGCCGCCTATGGGCTATTTACCGGCGGTACGCCAGTTATGTGATGAGTTTGGCGCGTTGTTGATCTTTGACGAAGTCCAGACCGGGATGGGGCGCACCGGCAAGATGTTTGCCTGTGAGCATGAAAACGTACAGCCGGATATCTTGTGCCTGGCGAAGGCGCTGGGTGGCGGAGTGATGCCGATTGGTGCCACCGTCGCCACGGAAGAAGTATTTTCTGTACTGTTTGATAACCCCTTCCTGCACACCACGACCTTTGGTGGCAACCCGCTGGCCTGTGCGGCAGCCCTGGCCACCATCAATGTACTGCTGGAAGAAAACCTGCCTGCGCAAGCTGCGCAGAAAGGCGGTTTATTGCTGGATGGGTTCCAACAGCTGGCGCGGGAATTCCCGGATATGGTGAAGGACGTCCGAGGCAAAGGGATGCTGATGGCGATTGAGTTTCAGGATAACGACATCGGTTATCGTTTCGCCAGTGAGATGTTCCGCCAGCAGATCCTGGTGGCTGGTACGCTGGTTAATGCCAAAACCATCCGTATTGAGCCACCGCTGACCATCACCAATGATCAATGCCAGCAGGTGCTGAAAGCCGCCCGCCTTGCATTAACGGCGCTGCAGGTACAAAGCACTCAGGATGCAGAAGCGGTAGAAAACTAGTTAAAACGGGCGCAACAAGCGCCCGTTTCTTTCTCTCACTTCGGTAATTATCCCGTAAAGCTATGCTTCTTGCGCGGTGCAGACATTATCGCTTCTAGATCCGCCACCCAGCGGGCTTTTTTTGAATGGCATCACAATCACCTCGCCCGCCACTTCCCTTCTAGCGACAGCCCGCTACAGTTAACTCATCCGACCACATAACAATAATTTAACACTGGACTCTAAAGATGAGCTATCCGTCGGTGTTTGCCCCGCTGGATCTGGGTTTCACCACCCTGAAGAACCGGGTATTAATGGGATCAATGCACACCGGGCTGGAAGAACACCCTGACGGCGCTGCCCGGCTGGCCGCTTTCTATGCCGAACGGGCGCAGCACGGGGTGGCGCTGATCGTCACCGGCGGCATTGCCCCTAACCCGAGCGGCGTCACCACTGCCGGGGGCGCGGAGCTGGCCGATGATAGCCATCTGGATCATCACCAGACTATTACCCGGGCTGTGCATCAGGCCGGGGGCAAGATCGCGCTACAGATCCTGCACACCGGGCGCTATAGCTATCAACCGGGCCTGGTGGCCCCCTCGGCCATTCAAGCCCCAATCAACCCCTTCCCACCCCATGCCCTGACGGAAGAAGAGATCCTCCAGCAGATCGAAAGCTTTGCCCGCTGTGCACAACTGGCCCAGCAGGCAGGCTACGACGGGGTAGAGATTATGGGTTCCGAGGGCTACCTGATTAACCAGTTCCTGGCAGCCCGCACCAACCAGCGCGATGACCAGTGGGGGGGTGATGAAACCCGGCGCATGCGCTTTGCCACTGAAGTGGTGCGCGCGGTGCGCCAGCGGGTGGGCCGCGAGTTTATTATTATCTACCGCCTGTCGATGCTGGATCTGGTAGATGGCGGCGGCACCCTGCCCCAGACCATCACCCTAGCCCGCGCCATCGAACAGGCCGGGGCCACGCTTATTAATACCGGGATCGGCTGGCATGAGGCACGGGTGCCCACCATCGCCACCTCCGTCCCACGGGGTGCCTTCCGCTGGGTGACCCGGGCGCTAAAGGGCCATGTGCAGATCCCGTTAATCACCACTAACCGGATTAACGATCCGGCGGTGGCCGAGCAGATCCTGGAAGCGGGCGATGCCGATATGGTGTCCATGGCCCGCCCCTTCCTGGCCGATGCCGAGCTGGTGAGTAAAGCCGCCGCTGGCCGCCCGGATCTTATCAACACCTGTATTGGCTGCAACCAGGCTTGCCTCGATCAGATCTTTAAGGGCCAGATCACCTCCTGCCTGGTGAACCCCCGGGCCTGCCATGAAACCGAAATGCCTGTTACCCCGGCAACCCAGGTGAAACGTATTGCGGTGGTCGGTGCCGGGCCTGCGGGCCTGGCCTTTAGCGTGAATGCAGCGGCCCGTGGCCATCAGGTAACGTTATTTGATGCCGCCCCGGAAATCGGCGGCCAGTTTAATGTTGCCAAGCGTATTCCGGGCAAAGAGGAGTTCTACCAAACTCTGCGCTATTACCGGCGTATGCTGGAGCAGACCCGAGTGACGCAACGCCTGGGGGAACGGGCTACCCCACAGCTGCTGATGGATTTTGATGAGGTGGTATTAGCCACCGGCATTGCCCCCCGGCTGCCGGATATCGAAGGTATTCATCACCCGAAGGTACTCAACTACCTGGACGTGCTCAAAGAGGGCCGGGCGGTGGGCCAGAAGGTGGCGATTATTGGCAGCGGGGGGATTGGTTTTGATACGGCGATGTTCCTCAGCCAGCATGGGGAACCCACCAGCCAGAACATTGATGCATTTTGTGCCGAGTGGGGCATCGACACCAGCCTGACGCAAGTTGGCGGGCTGAAGCCCGGTGGCCCAGCGATCCCACCATCGCCACGGCAGATCGTCATGCTCCAGCGTAAAACCAGTAAACCCGGTGAAGGGTTAGGTAAAACTACCGGTTGGATCCATCGTGCAACGCTATTAGCCCGTGGGGTCAAAATGATCCCGGGGGTGCATTATCAGCGGATCGACGATCGGGGGTTACATATCGAGGTGAATGGCGAGCAGCAGGTGCTGGCGGTGGATAATGTGATTATTTGCGCCGGGCAGGATCCTAATCGCTCCCTGGAGGCCCCGCTACAGGCCGCCGGGAAAACGGTACACCGCATCGGCGGCTGTGACGTGGCGCTGGAGCTGGATGCCCGGCGGGCGATTGCCCAGGGCACCCAACTGGCCCTCACCCTTTAACGGGATTTACGCACTTTAACGGCTTTCAGCACCACGAACTTGGCGCTGGAGCCGACCACATTGCAGTTACCGAAGACCCGCTTCAGCTTCTGGTGGTAGCCCAGGTGGCGGTTGCCGACGATGTACAGCGCCCCGCCCCATTGCAAGCAGCGGCGGGCATCGTTAAACATCTGCCAGGCGATATGGTCGGTTACCGCGTGCTCCTGGTGGAACGGCGGGTTGCAGAACACCGCGTTAAAGCGGTTGGCTTCCAGGCCGGAAAGGGAGTCATTGGCGATGAATTCACAGCGTTCCAGGTCTTCCGGCAGGTTGGTTTCCACGTTCAACCGGCTGGATTCCACCGCCATATAGGATTCATCAACAAAGGTCACTTTGGCTTCAGGGTTTTTCGCCAGCAGCATCAGGCCAATGACGCCATTGCCACAGCCTAAATCCACCAGCTCACCTTCCTGATCCTGCGGCAAGTGGTTGAGGAACAGGCGTGCGCCAATATCCAGGCTATTGCGGGAGAAGACATTGGCATGATTGTGGATGGTCCACGGGGTGCCATCCAGCGGCCAGCTTTGGGTTTCCGGGGCCTTAACCAGCGCCGGGGCCGCAAAGGTGCAGTGGATCAGGCGCGCTTTCTTCCAGGCCAGGCTGGTGGTGGTTGGCCCAAGGATCCGTTCGAACAACGCCAGGGTGGAGTTGTGCACGTCGCGGGCTTTGGCCCCGGCGATAATCCGGGTTTCCGGGGTGCAGACTTCACGCAGCGCCACCAGCTGTTGTTCCAGCAGGGCCAGCTGTTTAGGGATCTTGATGATCACCAGCGCCGGGGCCGCAGGCAGCGGTGCCAGGCAATCCTGCAAAGTGACCTGCTCATCATCCAGATCGTTAGCCATCAGGTTCTGGCGGGTTGCCAGTTGGGCGACTACCGAGTCAGACACGCTGACCGGCTGATACTGATGCAGGGCGCAAGCCAGCGCACCAAAGGCATCATTAAAGATCACCACCGGGCCAGACACCTTATCAACCTGTTGGAGTAAATAGTCATCCGCCGCTTCCCACGCCTGTAAAGGTGTTTCGGCGTCAGTTTTAGGGAATCGGTGCAGCGTAAAACGCGCGCTTAAGTCAACGTGGCTCATTGGCCCTCCTGAATGCTAAAATCCGCGCGTGTTATCCCCTAAAAGGGCGGCGCCGTAAACTGTTTTTTCCACCAGGAGGCCATATGACCACATTAACCTATCTTCAGGGCTACCCTGAGCATCTGCTTGCTCAGGTACAAACCCTGATTACCCAGAACCGGCTGGGGGAGGTTTTGCAGAAGCGCTATCCTGGCAGCCACGACATCACCAGTGATAAAGCCCTGTGGCAATACACCCAGGATATGAAAAGCCGCTACCTGAAAAGCGCCCCGCCGATCAACAAGGTGGCCTTCGATAATAAAATCCAGGTGATGAAGCACGCCCTGGGGATGCACACGGCCATTTCACGTATCCAGGGCAACAAGCTGAAGGCCAAGGCCGAAATCCGGGTTTCCACGGTGTTCCGCAATGGGCCGGAAGACTTCCTGCGTATGATTGTGGTTCATGAACTGGCGCACCTGAAAGAAAAAGATCACAACAAGGCGTTCTATCAACTGTGCTGCCATATGGAGCCGCAGTATCACCAGCTGGAGTTCGATACCCGCCTGTGGTTAACCCAGCTTGCTATTGAGAGCGGGAGTGCCGCCTGACGCACTGATTTTTAGTGGATAACGTGGCAGGATGGGGGTCCTTTTACCTACCAGAGAATCCCCCTGAAGATGATACGTCTCGCTGTTGTTGGTACCAACTGGATCACCCGCCAGTTCGTGGATGCCGCCCATGAAAGCGGCCATTACACATTGACGGCCATTTACTCCCGCACCCTGGAGCAGGCTAAGGCCTTTGCCGAGGATTATCCGGTAGACCTGTTGTTTACCTCTTTGGATGAGATGGCC
Organism: uncultured Enterobacteriaceae bacterium; assembly: GCA_966186435.1. Taxonomy (GTDB): domain Bacteria; phylum Pseudomonadota; class Gammaproteobacteria; order Enterobacterales; family Enterobacteriaceae; genus CBIFWW01. The sequence goes on along the minus strand of CBIFWW010000041.1, from coordinate 17,114 downwards.
ACCAGCGATGCCATTGACGCGGTGTACATTGCCAGCCCGAACGCCCTCCATGGCCCGCAAAGCTGCCTGTTCCTCAACCAGGGCAAACACGTTATTTGCGAAAAGCCGCTGGCTTCCAACCTGGCGGAAGTCGATGCCGCCATCGCCTGTGCCCAGGCCAATAACGTGGTGCTGTTTGAAGCCTTCAAAACCGCCAGCCTGCCGAACTTTATCGCCCTGAAAGACGCGCTGCCGAAGCTGGGGAAAGTGCGCAAGGCGTTGATCAATTACTGCCAGTACTCCTCCCGCTACCAGCGTTATCTGGACGGGGAAAACCCCAATACCTTTAACCCGGCCTTCTCCAATGGCTCGATTATGGATATCGGTTTTTATTGCCTGGCTTCTGCAATAGCCCTGTTTGGTGAGCCGCAGTCGGTACAGGCCAGCGCCTGCCTGCTGGACAGCGGCGTCGACGCCCATGGCACCGTGATGATGAACTACGGCGATTTTGACGTCACCCTGCAACACTCCAAGGTGAGTGACTCCTTACTACCGAGTGAGATCCAGGGCGAAGCCGGTTCGCTGGTGATTGAGAAGATCTCCGAATGCCAGCGTGTGACCTTCACCCCCCGGGGCGGAATGCCGCAGGATCTCTCCCTGCCGCAGCATATCAATACCATGCTGTATGAGGCAGAAACCTTTGCTCAGTTGGTGCAGGCCAATGAGATAAATCACCCGGGTATCGCGGTAAGCCGCAGCACCTCACGTTTGTCTACGGAGATTCGCCGCCAGACCGGGGTGGTTTTCCCGGCTGATGCGTAAAACTATGTAAACCCTCCCCCATTCTCCATTGACGGTGTGAATGTGCTGACATATTTTGATACATGCAAAGGGGAGTAACTTCCTTGCCGGTGGGTCGTCATTACGAAGCGTAAGCTTCCGGTCGCCGGGCATCCTATTTAGGCCCTCAATAATTTGAGTTGCAGGCTCTGCAACTTTGAAACAATGACGGGTACGGATGTAAGTGAGACCTTGCCGGAGGGCAAGGTCTATACTGAATTTATAGTAAGCGGCTGATGTCTTCTGATATCAGCCGTTTTTTTATAACTCAAGGAACCCTATGAATACCGTCGGCACACCTTTGCTATGGGGCGTATTTGCTCTGGTGGTCACCATTATGTTGGCCATCGATCTGCTGCTTCAGGGCCGTCGCGGCGTCCATACCATGTCAATGAAGCAGGCCGCCGCCTGGTCACTGGTCTGGGTTACGCTGTCTCTGCTGTTTGCCGCCGCCTTCTGGTGGTATCTCTCCACCACCGCCGGCCCCCAGGTGGCGAATACCCAAACCATGGCGTTCCTCACCGGCTATATCATTGAGAAAGCCCTGGCGGTGGATAACGTCTTCGTCTGGCTGATGCTGTTTAGCTACTTCTCAATCCCACCTGCGTTACAACGCCGGGTGCTGATCTATGGGGTGCTGGGTGCCATCGTCCTGCGTACCATTATGATCTTTGCCGGTAGCTGGCTGATTACCCAGTTTGATTGGCTGTTGTATGTGTTTGGGGCCTTCTTGCTGTTCACCGGGGTCAAAATGGCGCTGGCGAAAGAGGAAGAAGGCAATATCGGTGATAAGCCGCTAGTGCGCTGGATCCGTAACCATTTGCGGATGACTGACACCATTGATAGCGAGCACTTCTTCACCCGCAAAAATGGCGTGCTGTTTGCCACCCCACTGTTGCTGGTGCTGATTCTGGTCGAGCTGAGCGATGTGATCTTTGCCGTGGACAGCATCCCGGCTATTTTTGCGGTCACCACCGACCCGTTCATTGTGCTGACCTCTAATCTGTTCGCCATCCTCGGCCTGCGCGCCATGTACTTCCTGCTGGCGGGTGTGGCAGAGCGTTTCACCATGCTGAAGTATGGGCTGTCGATCATTCTGGTGTTTATCGGCGTGAAGATGCTGATTGTCGATTTCTACCACATCCCGGTTGGGGTATCTCTCGGCGTGGTGGGTAGCATTCTGGCGCTGACTTTAGCCATCAATGCGTGGGTGAATCATCGCCGCGATCGTCTGCACGTTAACTAATTCTCACTGATAACGAGATGAATCATGGCTCCTAAATGGGGCCATTTTTGTGCTTGTTAAATGGCTGCTCCTACTTCCCTCAGGGGCCGTTTTGCTTAATACTCATTCAGGCAAACACAATTTCTTACATCTGGTTATAGACGTAATCAATTACGCATATTGGTGCAGGACACATTTTCCAAGACAGGAAGCATGCCATGACAAGTTACTCTCGCCCTTGCGGGCTATTCGCGCGCCTCAGCCGGGGCAGCCTGGTAAAACAAATTCTGGTTGGCCTGGTACTGGGTATCGCCCTTGCCCTGGTCTCCAAATCCTCCGCCCTTGCCGTGGGCATATTGGGTAGCCTGTTCGTTAGCGCCCTGAAAGCCGTGGCACCGGTACTGGTTTTAACCCTGGTAATGGCTTCAATCGCCAACCACCAGAAAGGCCAAAAAACCGCCATTCGCCCGATTTTGTGGCTCTACCTGCTGGGCACCTTTGCCGCAGCCCTGACGGCGGTGCTATTTAGCTTCTTGTTACCGTCAACCCTGGAGCTGGCTACCGGTGCCAGCGATATAACCCCGCCATCGGGCATTTTTGAAGTACTACGCGGGCTGCTGTTCAGCATTGTGGCTAACCCAGTAGATGCCATTCTGAAAGGTAACTACATCGGTATTCTGGCTTGGGCTATCGGCCTGGGTTGGGCACTGCGCCACGGCAGCGACAGTACTAAGGCATTGGTCAATGACATGGCAAACGCCGTCACCTTTATGGTGAAACTGGTGATTCGCTTTGCCCCTATCGGCATCTTTGGTTTGGTGGCTTCCACCCTGGCAGAAACTGGCTTTGACACCCTGTGGGGCTATGCCCGTCTGCTGGTGGTGCTGGTGAGCTGTATGCTGTTTGTGGCCCTGGTGCTTAACCCGCTGCTGGTGTTTATTACTACCCGCCGCAACCCCTACCCATTAACCCTGATGTGCCTGCGTGAGAGCGGTGTCACTGCCTTCTTTACCCGTAGCTCTGCGGCAAATATCCCGGTGAACATGGGCCTGTGTGAGAGACTGAAACTCAACCCGGATACCTATTCCATATCAATCCCGCTGGGTGCCACTATCAATATGGCCGGGGCCGCCATCACCATCACGGTGCTGACCCTGGCCGCAGTCAATACGCTGGGGGTTGCCGTCGATATTCCGACAGCGCTGCTGTTGAGCGTGGTGGCCGCACTGTGCGCCTGTGGCGCTTCCGGGGTGGCCGGTGGTTCCCTGCTGCTGATCCCACTGGCTTGTGGCATGTTCGGCATCCCGAATGAGATCGCCATGCAGGTGGTTGCCGTGGGCTTTATCATCGGGGTATTGCAGGATTCCTGTGAAACCGCGCTGAACTCCTCCACCGACGTGCTGTTTACCGCCGCCGCCTGCCAACGCCAGGCATAAAAAAAAGCGGCGTGCTCAGGCACGTCGCTTGTTCATTCAGGCACCCGGTTACAGGGTGACACCACTCTTAAAGATAGCCAGCTCGCGGAAATCATTGCGCTCGTTGCAGGTTTGCTGCCCGCTGGCAATCGCCGCGATGGTATCGATAAAGGCCGCCAGAAGCTCAGGCATGGTTTTGCCATGCAGCAACTGACCAGCATCAAAATCAATCCAGTGGGGCTTTTTCACCGCCAGTTCGCTGTTAGTGGCGATTTTGACCGTTGGCACAAAGCCACCGTAAGGGGTGCCGCGCCCGGTGCTGAACAGCACCATATGGCAGCCTGCCCCCGCCAATGCACTGGTGGCAACCGCATCATTACCCGGGGCGCTTAACAGGTTTAGCCCCGGGGTCTTCAACCGCTCACCATAGCGCAGCACGTCCATCACCTGGCTGGCACCGGCCTTTTGGGTACAACCCAGGGATTTCTCTTCGAGGGTAGTGATACCACCGGCTTTATTGCCCGGTGACGGGTTCTCGTAGATCGGCTGGTCGTGGGCGATAAAGTACTGTTTGAACTCGTTCACCATCGCCACGGTTTTGCCAAAGGTGGCTTCATCGCGGCAATGGCTCATCAGGATCTGCTCGGCGCCAAACATTTCCGGCACTTCCGTTAACACCGTGGTGCCACCGTGGGCGGCGACAAAGTCCGAGAAGCCCCCAAGCATCGGGTTAGCGGTAATGCCAGATAGCCCATCAGAGCCGCCGCATTCAAGACCGAACTTCAGCTCGCTCAATTTACCGGGCTGGCGCTGGTCATGGCGCATCGCCTGATACAGCTCGGCCATTGCCTCCAGACCGGCCTCCACTTCATCATCCTGCTGCTGGCACACCATAAAGCGCACCCGGCTGGAATCAAACTCACCGAGGGTTTCTTTAAAGGCGCTGATCTGGTTGTTTTCACAACCCAGGCCAATCACTAACACCGCCCCGGCGTTGGGATGGCGCACCATATTTTGCAACATGGTGCGGGTATTGACGTGGTCATCACCCAACTGGGAACAGCCGAAGGGGTGGGTAAACAGATGTACCCCGTCGATATCTTCCGCCTGCTGGTTTTCTTTCAAAAACCGCTGTTGGATCTGGCGAGCGATACCGTTCACGCAGCCTACGGTGGGTAAGATCCACAGCTCATTGCGCACCCCAATATCACCGTTGGCGCGCCGATAGATCTGCACCTCGCGATCGGCCGGTTGCCCGACTGCTTCCAGGAAATCAGGTTGATAGCTGTAGCTATCCAGATCGCTCAAATTGGTACGGACATTGTGCGAATGGATATGCTCCCCCGGCTGGATATCTGCCAGAGCATGGCCAATGGGTAAACCGTACTTAACGACATTCTCACCTTGGGCAATCAGGCCCAATGCAAATTTATGCCCGCGCGCTACCGGCTGGCGCAGCGTGATGGTTTGCCCTTCAACCGTCGCCCCGGCCCCTTCTGCCAGGTCTTCCAGGGCGACAGCTACGTTATCCTGCCCGTGGATTAAAATGTATTGCATATCAACCTCAGAAGGTTATTTCAGGGTGATCCCGAAGTAATCGCGTGCGTTGTTAAAGCAGATGTTTTTCACCATGTTACCCAGCAGATTAATGTCTGCCGGGGCTTCACCCGCCTGCACCCAATGGCCAATCATCTGGCACAGAATACGGCGGAAGTATTCATGGCGGGTGTAGGACAGGAAGCTGCGGCTATCAGTCAGCATGCCGACAAATCGGCTTAGCAGACCGAGCTGTGCCAGCTGTGTCATCTGGCGTTCCATCCCGTCTTTCTGATCGTTGAACCACCAGCCAGAGCCAAACTGCATCTTCCCGGCAACGCCTTCACCCTGGAAGTTACCGATCATGGTGCCCAGCACTTCGTTATCGCGCGGGTTCAGGCAATACAGGATGGTTTTCGGCAGCAGGTTTTCTTCATTCTGCTTGCTCAGCAATTTGGACAATGCTTCAGCCATTGGACGGTCATTGATGGAGTCAAAGCCCACATCCGGCCCCAGCAGTTTGAACTGGCGCTGGTTGTTATTACGCAGTGCGCCGATATGGTACTGCTGCACCCAACCACGGCGTGCGTATTCCATACCCAGCCATACCAGCACGCCGGTTTTAAACTGGGCCACTTCATGGTCGTTCAGGGTTTCGCCAGCCAGACGGCGGGCCAGGATGCTGTCCAGGGTTGCTTCATCCGCTTCCGCAAACACCACCACGTCCAGCGCATGGTCAGAAATCTTGCAACCGTGGGCGGCGAAGTGATCCAGGCGCTTAATCAGTGCGGCTTGCAAATCGCTAAAGCGGCGGATATCGGTATCGGAAACCGCGGCCAGTTTGCCCATGTACTCGGCAAAGGTCTCTTGTTCGATATTAAAAGCTTTGTCCGGGCGCCAGCTTGGCAGCACTTTCACATCAAAGCTGCTGTCGGCGGCGATGGTTTTGTGGTGCTCCAGGGAATCGATCGGGTCATCAGTGGTCCCAGCCATTTTGACGTTCATCTGCTTCATGATGCCACGGGCAGAGAAGGCATCCTGGGCCAGCATCTCATTGCATTGCTGCCAGATTTGCTCGGCGGTATCGCCGGATAACAGCGTACCGTTGATGCCGAACGGACGGCGCAGTTCCAGGTGGGTCCAGTGGTACAGCGGGTTGCCGATGGTATGAGGCACGGTTTCTGCCCACGCCTGGAATTTCTCGCGGTCTGAAGCATCCCCGGTACACAGGCGCTCGGCCACACCGTTGGAGCGCATACCACGCCATTTATAGTGATCGCCTTTCAACCAAATGTCATACAGGTTGGCAAAACGGTAGTCCTCAGCCACTTGCTGCGGTGGTAGGTGGCAGTGGTAGTCAAAAATTGGCTGATCTTTGGCGTAGTCATGATAAAGACGGCGTGCAAACTCGGTATCAAGCAGAAAATCTTCTGTTATAAACTGGGACATAATGCTCCATCCTCCACAGGATTTCTTCGGACGCTAACGCATGATGAGGACAAAGTTATCACACCAATTACCCCGTTACCCCTGCAAGTTTTGTGACGTCATCCTCAAACATAGCAATTTGAAATAGTGTTTCCTTTGAAAAATATAAATTAACTAACTGCTATTACTGACATTTTTTCAAAAATAGTAATCCACACCGTCAAAAGTGCTTTTGTGAGTTCACTCAATCTTTAAAGCTGTATGACAAGTTAATTGCGCTTTGTCTTAATAATTGATGATGGAATGATTTCTGTGCGCTATTAATCGCGCACTCACCAGTACAGATGCCGGGTTGGTCCAGTAGCACACAAGGGCATGACGGACTGTGCCGGGAGCGATATGGGCCATCATGATCCATAACTGGGAAATGGCCTTCATTATTACCAGCGTACTCAGTTTCGCTTGGGCCATGTTGTGGCAATGGCTGTGCAAACAACCAAAATCGAAACTCCCTGACCCACGATGAACGCGGCTACATCATCCGCTGGAGCCACTAGCGTAAAAGCGGTATAACAAATTATACTTACCCTTATTAACTCTACTTATTACTAGAACCGGAGCCGAGCATGGAAATCACGGAACCGCGTCGCCTTTATCAACAGCTCGCTGCTGAATTAAAGCAACGCATTGAAGATGGCGTTTACCAGGTGGGTGAGAAACTCCCCGCTGAGCGTTTTATTGCCGAAGAAAAAAACGTCAGCCGTACCGTGGTGCGCGAAGCCATTATCATGCTGGAAGTAGAAGGTTATGTTGAGGTGCGTAAAGGCTCTGGCATTCATGTGATGTCCAACCAGCCGCGCTTCCAGCATACTCCGGATGATCAATTTGAATTTGCCAGCTATGGCCCGTTTGAATTGTTACAGGCCCGCCAGCTGATTGAGAGTAATGTGGCGGAATTCGCTGCCACCCAGGTCACTAAGCAAGACATTCGTAAACTGATGGAAATCCAGGAGAAGGCGCGCAATGAGGAGTGCTTCCGCGATTCCCCTTGGGATTTACAGTTCCATATTCAAGTGGCGATGTGTACTCAGAATACCGTACTGGCGGCTATTGTAGAAAAGATGTGGACCCAGCGGATACATAACCCTTACTGGAAAAAGCTCCACGAACATATCGATTCCCGCACCGTCGAACACTGGTGTGAAGAGCATGATCAAATTCTGAAAGCGCTGATTCGTAAAGACCCCCATGGGGCCAAGCTGGCGATGTGGCAACATCTGGAAAATACCAAGCAGATGTTATTTAACGAAACCAGTGATGACTTCGAGTTCAATGCCGATCGCTACCTGTTTGCAGAAAATCCTGTGGTGCATCTTGATGCCGCATCAGGCAACAATAAATAAAATATGAATGGCGAGGGTAAGCGTTTGTAAATACCCTCGCTACTCCCTCCCACAGTGCGCAAAATCATTCACTGTACTCACGTAAATACACTGACGTATTAGCGTGCGCTTTGTTACAATCAGAAGCATATTCGCTCGCGTGTTTGCACGCATCGCTGTTTCATAGGGAACCGTAGCGGCGCGAAGCCTGACAGCCGTTGACGACACCGATATAAATCAAGTACTTGTCGTAGCTCTGTTTACAACCATTGCACCCTGTGGTGTTTACTGATGTGCCAGGAACAATGAATGGAACTAATTTCCCATCTTCTGCATGCTCTCTGGAGCCAGGATTATGAAACCCTCGCCAACCCATCGATGATTGGCATGCTGTATTTCGTCCTGTTTGTGATCCTTTGCCTTGAAAATGGCTTACTTCCTGCCGCCTTCTTACCAGGTGATAGCCTGCTGGTACTGGTAGGCGTGCTGATTGCCAAAGGTGCTATGGGCTTTGTGCCAACGATAGTTTTGCTGACCGTTGCCGCCAGCGTCGGTAGTTGGATTGGCTATATACAAGGCAGATGGTTGGGAAACACTCGCATCGTTCAGAATTGGTTGTCCCATTTGCCCGCCCACTACCATCAGCGGGCCCATCATCTATTTCATAAACATGGGCTTTCAGCGTTGCTGATGGGTCGGTTTATCGCTTTTGTTCGTACCCTATTGCCAACCTTTGCCGGCTTGTCTGGCTTGAGCAGCACTCGCTTCCAGTTCTTCAACTGGATGAGCGGCCTGTTATGGGTGCTGATCCTTACCACTCTGGGTTACGCCCTGGGTAAAACCCCTGTTTTTCTGAAGTACGAAGACGCGCTGATGTCCTGTCTAATGCTGCTGCCGGTTGTGCTGCTGGTATTCGGTCTGATTGGCTCGCTGGCCGTATTGTGGAAGAAAAAATACCGTAACCGGAGCTAATAATACCCATCATGGTGAAATTGAGTCCTAAGCAACTGGCCCTCGGTGCCGGGCTGATTCTGGCGGTTGGCCTGACAGCCTGGTCAACCCTGCGCAGCCAGGAATCGACCCTCGAAATTCGCCCAATTCAAGCGGGTGGCGTTACGCCTGATGGTTTTTATATTTGGCATCATCTGGATGCCAACGGCATCGCCGTGAAGAGCATCACCCCGCAAAAGAACATGCTAGTGATCAAATTTACCTCTTCCGATCAAGGTAAAGCGGCCCAAGAAGTCTTGAAGCAGTCTTTACCTCAAGGTTACGTTACCGCCTTATGCGACGAGCCAGGTCTGACCGAAATGTTACTTTCCCGCATTAAATCCACTCACCACCGCCTGGGCTAGCTTCCATTAGTCCGAAAGTGCCCTTCCTTTTTGGGTTTTGCCTGATAAATGACTATGCTTATAAAGCACCTGTTTTCTGGCGCGTAAAACGCAAGTTCTGGGAACACTGGCCATAAAACGGTTCAGCACCAAAAAGGAAGATTTTAATAATGAATTACCGCCCCCTTCTGGCATTCGCCCTGTTTTCGGTTTCTGCTTCCATTCTGGCAAGCACCAGCCTTTGTCAGGAGAAAGTTCAGGACATTCAGCGTGAGATTGGCTACGCCGAAAAGCATAACAATCAAAACCGCATTGATGGCCTGACAAAAGCCAGAACGCAAGTTGAGCACAATTGCAGCGACAGCCAGCTGCGTGCCGATCATGCTAAAGAGATTGCTAAACAGCGTGATGAAATTGTCGAGCGTAAGCAGCAACTGGAAGCGGCACGCCAGAAGGGTGACCAAGAAAAAATAGCCAAACAAAAACATAAGTTGGCTGAAGAGCAACAGGCCCTTCATAAGCTTGAAGCCAGAAAATATTAATCGAATGGAATTACACCAACTATCCGGAGAGAAATATGTCTAAAGATACTTCATCAGATCAATTGCGCGCTGAACTGAAATCCCTGGCAGATACCCTTGAAGAAGTGATTAACGCTTCCGGTGAAAAATCCAAAGACGAGCTAGATAAGCTGCGTACTAAGGCACAGAAAGCTTTGAAAGAAAGCCGTAGCCGCCTGAGTGATGCCAGCGATGTTGTAGCCCGTCAGGCCCGTGAAGCCGCCGGTAAAGCCGATGATTATGTCCGCGACAATCCGTGGACGGGTGTCGGTATCGGTGCCGCGCTGGGCGTGGTACTGGGCGTACTGCTGACGCGTCGCTAATATGAAAGACTCCCAAAACACACAAGGCCCGGGCAAAAGTCTCTTTGGTATCGGCCAGCGCGTGGTAACGCTGCTGGTTGAGATTGCGGAAACCCGTTTACGGCTCCTCGTCATCGAACTGGAGGAGGAGAAATCCAACCTCTTCCAACTGCTATTGATGTTAGGCCTGACGCTGTTATTTGCTGCTTTTGGGCTGATGAGCCTGCTGGTGATGGTGATCTGGGCAGTCGATCCGCAATACCGTCTGGATGTGTTGATTGCTACCACGGCAATTTTGCTGGGGCTGGCGCTAATTGGCGGCATATGGACACTTACCAAGGCCCGGCGTTCCACGCTACTGCGCCAGTCTCGTAAGGCGCTGGAACACGATCGTCAGCTGCTGGAGAAGGATGAATGACGCGCATCGCACGGGAACAGCAAAAGGCGGAGCTGCTAAGTATGATTCAGCAACAACGGCTTGATTTGAGTGCCTGCCACCGTGACTGGAGTGATGCCACCGCCCCCTGGGATCGTGGCTGGAATACCCTGCTGAGTTTACGGTCATGGCTGGTGGTTGGCAGCAGCGCGATGGCTATCTGGGGAGTGCGTCACCCCGGCAGGCTGATGCGCTGGTCCAAGCGTGGCCTGGGTGCCTGGAGCACCTGGCGCTTGATACGTAACACTATGAAGAATCAAGCACGCTAATCAGGGGCCGCCAGGCCCCTTTCTTTGGCTTGAGCTAACTACGTCAGTTATTTTGAATAAAGTTGACAGATTTTCTCGCTTACAATCTATTCTTACTCTCTCTATGATTCCTTCCATCGAAAGCAAACAGGGCTAACACCCAGTAATTGTTTAAAACGTAACTAGTGGCAATAAATGCCAACATTCAGTTCCTGGAGAGAGTAAAAATGAAAAAATTAGAAGATGTTGGTGTTTTAGTTGCGCGTATTCTGATGCCTATTCTGTTCATCGTGGCAGGCTGGGGTAAAATTCATGCTTACGCTGGTACCCAACAGTATATGGAAGCAATGGGCGTCCCTGGCTTCTTCTTGCCACTGACGATCCTGCTTGAATTTGGTGGTGGCTTGGCTATTCTGTTCGGTTTCTTTACCCGTACCACCGCAATCATCACCGCTGGTTTTACGCTGCTGACCGCATTTATCTTCCACGATAATTTTGCTGACAGCACCAACCAGATTATGTTTATGAAAAACCTGACCATTGCCGGTGGTTACGTATTGCTGGCCACCTTCGGTCCTGGGGCCTTCAGCCTGGACCGCCTGCTGAAGAAAAACTGGTAAGGTCTATAATCAATTAATGGGCGAGGTAACCCGCCCTTTTTTGTTTAATCTGCAATGGCCTGTGCGCCGTATCAGGGAGAGACAATGGGACAATTAATTGACGGTGTGTGGCATGACACTTGGTATGACACCAAATCCAACGGTGGGCATTTTAAACGCTCGGTTTCCGCTTTTCGCAATTGGTTAACCGCCGACGGTCAACCTGGCTCTACCGGTAACGGTGGCTTCGCGGCAGAGAAAGACCGCTACCATCTTTATGTCTCCCTCGCCTGTCCTTGGGCCCATCGCACTTTAATTATGCGCAAGCTGAAAGGCCTCGAATCCTTTATTTCCCTCTCGGTGGTTCATCCATTGATGCTGGAAAACGGCTGGACCTTTGATGACAACTTCCCGGCAGCTACTGGCGACGGGCTTTATCAACACGAATATTTATACCAGCTCTACCTCCAGGCCGATCCCCAATACACCGGCCGCGTCACCGTACCGGTACTTTGGGATAAAAAGACCCAAACCGTGGTGAGCAACGAATCGGCAGAAATCATCCGCATGTTTAATACTGCTTCTGATGGTATGGGTGCCCGCGCCGGGGATTACTACCCGCCAGCCCTGCGTGAAAAGATTGATCAGCTAAATGGCTGGATTTACGACACCGTGAACAATGGCGTGTATAAAGCCGGGTTTGCTACCTCTCAGGAAGCCTATGATGATGCAGTGGGTAAGGTATTTGAATCTCTGGCCCGCCTGGAGCAGATCCTTGATAAGAGCCGCTTCTTGACCGGCAACCAGATGACTGAAGCCGACATCCGCCTGCTCACCACTCTGGTGCGCTTCGACCCGGTTTACGTGACCCACTTTAAATGTGATAAACACCGGATCAGCGATTATCCAAACTTATACGGCTTCCTGCAGGATATGTACCAGACGCCAGGTATCGCGGAAACTGTCGATTTCGGCCATATTCGTACTCATTACTATTGCAGCCATAAAACCATCAATCCGACCGGTATTATCTCTATTGGGCCTGCCCAGGATTTAGATGCCCCTCATGGCCGAGATACCCGCTTCCCTGCGTAATAACTAAAGCTACCGTCAACGGCGGTAGCTTTAGTTAAAATTCTTTTTTTATCCCATTTACCGCCTCACAAAACAGAACTACGCTTTTAACGATCGCTTAACAAACAAGTGATTGTTTGCATATGAGGCAAATAAAAATGGATTGGTATCTAAAAGTCTTACGCAATTATATGGGGTTCTCCGGGCGCGCTCGTCGCAAGGAGTACTGGATGTTTGTGCTGGTCAGCTTCGTGCTTGGCGTGGTGCTGAGTATCGTGGATGGTATTTTGGGCTGGCACCTTTATAAGGAGCAGGGGGTGTTAACCACCTTATACGGCCTATTGATCTTTATTCCTTCTTGGGCGGTTCAGTTTCGACGGCTCCATGACACTGATCGAACAGCATGGTGGCTGTTATTGCTGATCATCCCGATAATCGGGTTACTGGTGATCTTTATTTTCAACTGCCAGTCCGGTACCCCGGGGCCAAACCGCTATGGCGCCAGTCCGAAAGAATTATCTTACTAACCCGCGTTAAAAATGCAAAAAGGGAAAACACTGTTTTCCCTTTTTTATTCACGCTGAGCGGTGAATTACGCTTTATTGAAAAGCTTCGGAATTTCCCGCAGGCACCAGGCTTTGGCTTCACCCATGCTGTCACGACGCCAGGCCATAATAATATCAATTTCACTGGTGGATTCCGGGCTTACTACCCGCAAACGCCCTTCAGCAATATCTTGCTCCACCAACGGATAAGGTATAGTCGCCACGCCCAGTCCGGCCAGCAGCGCCTGGCGTTTATCCTCAATGGTGCTCACAGTAATGCGCGGCTGCTTATCCAGCAGTTGCACTGTTAGCACTGGACGTTCTTTGGCGGTATCCGCTACCGCCACGCCACGATATTTCACCCGCGTCACTTCAGACAATGGCTCCGGCTCCTGATGGATTGGATGGTCCGGCGCGGCCACATAGACGTTCAGCACTTTATATAGCTTGCGGGAGTTAATTTCTGAAGAAGAACGGAAGTGCATATCCGGGGCAATGACGATATCCGCTTTACCCTGCTCCAGGGTCTCCCAGGCACCGGCTAGCACTTCCGTTAATACTGAAAGCTGGGTCTGGGATTTACCCGCTAGTTTGGTGACTAAGGGAAAGAAGGCCGATGTTGGCACTAGCGCTTCGGTAACAATGGTTAGGTGGGTTTCCCAACCGCGGGCCAAGGCTTCAGCATCGGTAGTCAGTTTATCAGCGGCTTCGAGCAACACCCGGCCCCGCTCGAGCAACATGCGGCCAACATTGGTAAACTTAGTCCGATGGCCGGAACGGTCAAAAAGCACTACGTCCAGCTCCTCTTCCAACTTTTGCATGGTGTAGCTTAAAGCTGAAGGCACACGCCCCAGTTCATCTGCCGCCGCAGCAAAACTTCCCCGCCGATCAATCGCATCCATAACTCGCAGCGCTTCAAGCGTCAATGCCCTTTCTTTAGCCATCGTATTTTCATTCAGTAAATTTGAATATACTGGGCAGAATATCTAGCTAACAATGCGGCGTCCAGCGTTTTAACATGGTCCTACGCTAAGAGAGGTATTTATTATGATTACGCCAAGAACAGCCAAACAGTGTGGACAAGCGGACTATGGATGGCTGCAAGCTCGGTACACCTTTTCTTTCGGCCACTATTTTGACCCAGCGCTGTTAGGCTATGCATCGCTGCGGGTTTTGAATCAGGAAGTGCTGGCACCGGGTGCCGCTTTCCAGCCACGTGCCTTCCCTAAAGTTGATATTCTTAATCTGATCCTTGATGGCACGGCGCAATATCGCGATAGCGATGGCAACCATATCGATGCCAAAGCCGGGGAAGCCGTACTGATCTCGGCCCAGCCAAATATCAGTTACACCGAGCAAAATCTGAGTGGCGATAAACCGCTGACCCGTATCCAGATATGGCTGGATGCTTGCCCGGAGCGTGAAAACCTATTGTTGCAGAAAATCAGCATTGTCCCGGGCTGCCGCCAGTTGCTGGCATCGCCGGAAGGCAGTGACGAAAGCCTGATGCTACGTCAGCAGGTGTGGCTGCACCATATTGATTTACAGCCAGGGGAGCAGATCTCTATTGCCTTGCATGGCCCACGGGCGTATTTGCAGTCAATCCATGGCACAGTACATGCGCTGGCCCCATCGAAAGAGCAAAAATCACTGACCTGCGGCGACGGGGCTTTTATTCGTGATGAAGCTAACATTACCCTGGTTGCTGACTCGCCACTGCACGCATTACTGATAGATTTACCGGTGTAAGGGATTATTCATCTTATCTATCGGAGAATGTTGTGAGTAAAAGAACGCCTGCCAAGAAGAAAAAAACCGCCAGCCGCCCGCAGACTCAAGCCACTCCGTCCATTTCTGCCGGATCGGTTAAGACCGAGTTTAGCCTGGACATCATGCTAACCGAGCTGGAAGCCATCGTAGAAGAGGCCCAACAACGCCTGGCTCAAGAAGAAGCCGCCTAGAAAGACAAGCCCCGCCGCAGCGGGGTTTTTTATTAGCCTTTAGACAAGCAGCATTGCTTGAACTTTTTGCCGCTCCCGCATGGGCAGGGGTCATTACGACCTACTTTTGGCTCGCCACGTACCACCTGCTCCGGTGGCAGCTCGGCACATTTTTGCATCCAGTAATGATGCATCCGCAGCGCACCCGGGCCGATAGCTTCCTGGCTGTTGAAAAACGCCTCTTCTGTCATGTTTTCCATTTCGGCCTGGTTTTCATCTTTACCGTGCAGGGCGATATTGTTGAAATCGTCCGCCAGCTCTTCCGGCACCGGTTCAGGCCATTCGCCCAGCGTCACGCCGCGCATATAGCCATAGCACCAGTCTTCCACCACGGTGAACGCTTCGCCATTGATATCATTGATACCAAACAGTGGCTCAAACTGGTCCGGCGCTTCACACAAACGTTCGTTGATATCATTCATGTGCTGGAAGGTGAGGTTCATAAAGCGGGTCATTTCACGCTCAGAAGACCAGCGCGGGATCTGTTTTTCGCCACCCCACATGGCCGTCAGCCAATAAGAGGCTTCCATGTCGTTGGGGCCAGAAAGGATTGCAGTCAGGTAGCCGTCCAGCTCTGAGGTATCGCAAACGGAATCCTCATTGCGGTACTTGAGCAGGATGTCGTCCAGCCATTCGAGTTCTTTTTCGGTTAATGGTCCGGTGTTCATTAAGGGATCTCCTGTCAGGTAGATTGGCAGTTACCTGCCGCAATAAGGCAAAAAACCCGCCTGAGCGGATTTTTCAAAGAGTGAAGCTGACCGATAAGGCGACTTCGTTCGACTGTACGTCAAGCATCTGCGGCGCTGGAGTTGTCTTGTGTCGCAGACTGTATCCCATTTTGTAAAGCAACAAAACCCCCTGAGATTTGACCTGCTACTGCCTGTACAGGAGAACTTCGTGAATAACACATACATGGTGCTGTGCTGCGAGGAGGCGTATGAACGTCACACCTATGAATTCAGACCTTTCCCGGAAAAAAGCTTTCCTCAGCCTGGTTGTGTAGGAGTACGATTGTTAATCACTTTGGATTATAAGGATTAACGGGATGAGCGATCAGATTAAGGAAGGAACGTTACGCTTAATGACACTAGGTGAAATTGCTATGGCTAAAAGGGTTTATGGCCATAGCATTGCCTATAACCGGATCTGGATTCATTGTGACAGCTATCTCCCCTTTGGCCTGCAATCCAAAGATTATGCCATGACTCCAAATGGTGAATTATGGTTCAGGGAAAAAATTTACCAACCTGATTTCTCATCTATGTCAGTTGGGATGGTTGATAAATGGGTTTTCATCCATGAGTTGGGGCATGTATGGCAGCACCAGCACGGCCAATGGGTAAGGTTGCGCGGGGCTTTTAGCTGGGCCGCTGAATACACCTACGATTTGGACAAAGCAAAGCTAACTGATTATTCCCTTGAGCAACAGGCTTCTATTTTGGCTGATTACTGGTTGTTGTTAGTTTATGGGATTGATCAGTGGCATTTCTATCAAACACCTGCACGTTTTGGAAAATATCGGGGTAAACAGTCCTTAAGCGATATCCCTAAGCTTTATAAAAAATCGTGACAGGTAGAGGGTAATTTATGTATAAAAAATACTCAATTATAGCTGTGGCATTTTTACTTTCAGGTTGTCCTGGTCCTGGTGATAGAATTCCACCTAAAGAACCAGCGAATGTTGCACTCAGGGATGGCCTTATTTGCATTACTGCACCCGTTTACACCGGAGAATTTGTTTCTTCAATCCAAGTCTCTGATGGAAAGGACAATAACCTTCTTAAGACATTTGCTAATAATTCTGTAAATGTGGTTAACGGGCAATGTTTGCCAACATTTGGCTATGGCTTCAAAAAAGGTCATACATATACCGCATATTACACCATTGAAAAAAATGCTGTTGAGCACGGACGTTATCTTACTGTTGAGTTTTCGACTATAGACGGTCTACAGCAGATCAGCCCATTGTCTGGACACTAACACTAAAAGAAGAGGGCATAGCGTCCCATTTACGTGGCGTTGGCACCGTTGAGCGGCTTGCTTGAGTAACAGTCTGCCATATTGTCTGCCGGGGTAATTCCCGGCATCTTATCCAACCCCCGCTGCCGCGAAGGTTCACGAAGTACCCCCTCCCCAAATTGCACACGGTAGAAAAATATCACAGTCACATTATCAGCACGGCTAAGCCTGTAGCATCTGAAGTATGAAGCC
>CBIFWW010000040.1:0-24045 GCA_966186435.1 uncultured Enterobacteriaceae bacterium | reverse complement strand
GTTTAGGTGAGGTTTGTGTACAACGGGTTGCGGGGCTTGATGGTTTGCAAGGGCTTCTAGTTAGGACGCAAATTATTTTATCGCGCCCTATTGAACATCCTCCGATGACAGGAATAATATACTTAGACATCTAATTAATTAACTGCATAAATGATTTATCCCCAACTGACTTTCTCACATTTGCTGCATTTGACAGCTCATCACTGGCGGCTGGCGGTGGATCGCCATCTAAAAGATTTGGGGATGAGCCAGGCAACCTGGGTGGCCGTTGCTGCCATTGCCGGTAATGATACACCTATGTCGCAAACCGATCTCGCCAGTCAACTTGGGGTGGAAACCGCCACCGTGGTGCCGCTGATAAACCGCCTGCTGGCGCAAAACCTGGTGGCCCGCACCGCCGATCCGGGCGACCGGCGCAAGAAAATGCTCAGTGTAACCACAGAGGGTATCGCGCTTTACCAGAAGGTACGCATTGTGGCTGATGAACTGCGTGAAGACATTTTATCGATACTTACCCCGGAAGAGGAAGCCCGCACCCGGGACGCGCTGGAGCGCCTGCTACAGGAAGTACAACGCAAATGATGCGCCAGCCTCCTTACGACCCTTATAAGCCCCGTGAATGGTTGCCCCATGAAAAACCCGTTCTGCTCGGGTCGCCATCGACGCCAATCCACCCCACTCACCGGCGGATAGCCTATGGCATTGTGGGATTGTTGGTATGTTTGACCGGGGCCTTAGGCAACGCGGTAGTCACCGCCAATTTACAGAACTTACAGGGTACCTTTGCCGCCTGGACCACTGAAATCGCCTGGCTCCCGGCAGTGTATGTGATGACCAATATCTCCATCAACCTGCTGCTGGTGAAATTCCGCCAGCAGTATGGCCTGCGGGTATTTACCGAAGGTTTTTTGATCCTCTATGTGCTGGTGACCTTTTTCCACCTGTTTGTCAACGACCTGAGCACCGCGCTGATGGTGCGGGCAGCACATGGTGCGGTCAGCGCCGCCTTAAGCTCCTTGGGTATTTACTACCAGGTCCAGGCCTGGCCCGCTAAACACCGGCTGAAGGCATTGGTGATTGGTATTACCGGCTCCCAGTTGGCGATCCCGCTGGCGCGGCTGTTCTCCACTGAGCTGCTGGCCCTGGATGAGTGGCGCGGGTTGTACTTTTTCGAGCTGGGTTTGGCCTGTGTCTCCCTGGCCTGCGTCATACTATTAAAATTGCCCCCCAGCGACCGGCGTAAAGTCTTCGAGAAGAAGGACTTTATCACCTTTATTTTGTTTGCCCCGGGTATGGCCCTGTTGTGTGCGGTGCTGTCTTTAGGCCGACTGGAATGGTGGTTTGATACCCCGTGGCTTGGCTGGGCGCTGGCTGCCGCCATGGTGCTGATTATTGCCGCCATCACCTTTGAGCATAATCGCAGCAACCCGTTGCTGAACACCCGATGGCTCTCCAGTGCCAGTATTTTCCGTTTAGGTTTGGTGATGTTACTGATCCGTATTGTGCTGGCGGAGCAAAATACCGGGGCCATCGGCTGGTTGCAGTATGTAGGGCTGCAAAACGAACAGATGACCCCCCTGGCATTGGTGATCCTGGCCGGGGTGGTGTGCGGCATTGTCCTGAGTGCATTAACCATCAATATGCAGCACCTGGTATGGCCTATTATCACCGCCCTGTGCGTGATGGTGATCGCCGCCCTGCTGGATGCCCAGTCGAATAATCTGACCCGCCCCAGCCAGATGATGCTTAGCCAATTTTTATTCGGTTTTGGCAGCGCCTTTTTCCTCGGCCCGGCGATGCTGAGCGCTATCGGGAGTGTGGTGACCGAGCCGCGTAACCTGGTGAGTTTCTCGGTGCTGTTCGGGATGAGCCAGAACCTCGGCGGCCTGATGGGCGCAGCCCTGCTTGGGACATTCCAGACCTGGCGCGAGAAATACCACGCCAGCCTGCTGGCAGACCAGATAACCACACTCAACCCACTGGTGAATGAGCGGCTGGCGCAATACAGCCAGATGTATGCCAACCAGGTGAACGACCCCTTCTGGCAACAGGAACTTGGGGTGCAGCAGATGCAAAACCTGGTGACCCACGAGGCAACCATTCTGGCCTGGAATGATACCTATATTCTGACGGCGATCATCGCATCGTCGACGGTGACCTGGATTTTCTGGCGCTTGTTGAAACGCAAGTACCGGGAACGGCGCGCCAGCCAGGCATCCTAAAAGCAATCCACTGGAGAAATAATGAGTCAGCAGGAACAGAGCCAGGCACGGGCCAGCGACCGCAGCAATCTGCGGATATTTTCTATTTTTCTGGGTGCCAGCTTCGCCATTATCGGCGTGCTGGCCATCCTCTATTCTTGGCAATTGCCGCCCTTTACCCGCGCTACCCAGTTCACCGATAACGCCTATGTGCGCGGCATGACTACCTTTATCAGCCCCCAGGTGAATGGCTATATCACTGCGGTAAATGTCCAAGACTTTGCCGATGTCAAAAAAGGCGATGTGCTGGCCACTATCGACGACCGGATTTATCGCCAGCGAGTGCATCAGGCAGAAGCCACCTTGGCCATGAAGCAGGCGGCGCTAAAAAATAACGAGCAGCAACAGCGCAGTGCTGCCGCCACCATTGCCCGGGATCAGGCCGCCCTACTCAACGCCGGGGCGCAGAATAAAAAATCCCAGGCCGATTTAGGGCGGGTGGAAGACTTAGCCCGCGATGGCTCATTATCCGTCCGTGAGCGCGATGCTGCCCGGGCCAGCGCCGCACAGGGTAGCGCCGGGATTGAACAGGCTAAAGCTACGCTGGAAATGTCCAAACAGGCGTTGCAGAGCGTAGTGGTTAATCGCAATAGTCTGGAAGCCGATGTCACCGGCGCGCAGGCGGCCCTGGAACTGGCGCAAATAGATCTTAATAACACTCGCATTATCGCCCCACAGGATGGCCAGCTCGGGCAGATTACCGTTCGGCTGGGGGCCTATGTTACCGCCGGGACTCACCTCACCTCCCTGGTGCCGCCGACCCGCTGGGTGATTGCTAATATCAAAGAAACCCAACTGGCGCGGATCAAGCCTGGCCAGCGAGTGAACTTCAGCGTCGATGCGCTGGATAATGAAGAATTTAAAGGGATGGTGGAGCGGATCTCCCCGGCAACGGGCGTGGAATTCAGCGCCATCAGCCCGGATAACGCTACGGGTAACTTCGTCAAAATCGCGCAACGCATTCCGGTTCGTATCGCGATCCAGGCCGATGCTGCCCATATGAAACGCCTGCGCCCCGGTATGTCGGTGCAGGTAGATATTGATACCATGAGTAAGTCTGAATGAAATACCCCCTTTCTGTTATCGCCATCGCCCTGGCGCTGGCCGGTTGTCACAACAACCCGGTGCCAGAGGCCAAACCGTCACTGACTATCCCCGCCCAATGGCGCCAACAGGTAGGCCCCTCCTCCCCGGTTGAAGGCGGCTGGTGGCGTAATTTCCATGATGCGGCCCTGAACCGTTACGTGGATGCCGCCCTGCGTAATAACAGCGATGTGTTGATCGCCCGCGAACGCATTAACGAATATCAGGCCCGGGTGGATGCGGCCCAGGGTAACCAATGGCCAACCTTGACCGCCGGATTTGGCGGCACGCGCGCCCGCGGCCAGTCGGCAGCCACCGGGCTACCGGTTTACAGCACCCTTTATAAAGGCAACCTGAGCGCCAGTTACAATGTGGATCTGTGGGGCCAGTACAGCAGCGCCGAAAAAGCCGCCGTTGCCAGCCTTGATGCCCAGCGGGCGGCAGCCTCCGCTGCCGATCTGTCAATTGCCTCTGCGGTAGCCGCAGGCTATATCACCATGTTGTCTCTCGACCAGCAGTTGAAGGTCACCCAGGAAACCCTGGCCTCGCGGGAAGATGCCTATAAACTGGCGAAACGCCAATATGCCAGCGGCTACACCTCTGAGCTGGAGCTAATGCAGGCGGATTCATCATTACGGGCCACCCGCGCCCAGATCCCTACCATCCGCCATCAGATAGCCGCCCAAGAAAACGCCCTGAACGTACTGGTGGGTAATAACCCCGGCTCCGCCAGCCGCGGGGGGGATTTTGATAATCTGACGCCGCTGACTATCCCGAGCCAGATGCCTTCAACTCTACTGAACCGCCGCCCGGACATTGTCCAGGCCCAGCGCCAGTTGCTGGCGACAGATAAGTCGCTGGATTCATCCAAAGCTCAGCTTCTGCCAGGCATCAACCTGGTGGCCGGGGCATCGCTCCAGGATCGCAGCCTGTCCGGGTTATTAGGTAATCCTTTAGAGTTGTGGAGTATTGGCGGCAGTATCCTGGCCCCGCTGCTGAACCGTGAAGTGCTGAATGCCCAAGTAGACGTGGCCCAATCCCAGAAAAACCAAGCC
The DNA here is from genome assembly GCA_966186435.1 of uncultured Enterobacteriaceae bacterium. Lineage (GTDB taxonomy): Bacteria > Pseudomonadota > Gammaproteobacteria > Enterobacterales > Enterobacteriaceae > CBIFWW01. Next base: position 19,646 of record CBIFWW010000040.1, on the reverse strand, counting down.
CTGTATGGCTATGAAAAAACCGTTCGTACCGCCTTCCAGCAAGTGGACGATAGCCTGGATGCCATCAGCAACCTGCAACTCCAGGAACAGGAACTGGAAGGACAGGTGAAGGTGGCCCAGGAAACCCTGCGCATCGCCCATAACCGTTACACCAACGGCTACTCCTCTTATCTGGATGAGCTGACGGCTCGCCAAACCCTATACACTGCACAAATTAACCTGGTTCAAACCCGCAGCAATCTGATGCTGGCCCAGGTGGATTTGTATAAAGCCCTGGGCGGCGGTTGGACTGGATTGTAATTATCGCGCACATAGTTATCTCAGACGCTGCACAATAAAAAACCGGCGTCCAGGACGCCGGTTTTAGGTTTATTAACACAGGGGGGGCTATTGCCCTCTTTTTTAATTTAGCCCTTTAGTACCGATAAATCTGCACCGTGGTTGATGTGCAGAACCACACCGTCCACCACCAGCGCCGGCACGCTTTTCACCCCATCAGCTTCAGCCTGAGCAACGCGCTCTGGTTGCTGGCCCAGGTGCACCACTTCAACGGAATGTTCCCCGGCGATGATATCGAGAACGGCGTTTTCAGCATCGACACAAACAGGGCATCCAGCATGGTAAAACACGATTGATTTAGTCATTGTTTTTTCCTTCGCAGGTTAGTGATCGAGGGAGCACTATAGGCCCCCTTAGGGCTACCCTGCCACCGCAAACACCCACCAACGCCTTTTTCAGGAATCTATTCAATAACCCTTATCGCCCGATTAAACCACCAGTTGATCCATCGCCTGGATGATGCGTTTTTCCGATACCGGGTACGGGGTACCCAGCTGTTGAGCGAAGAAACTCACCCGTAACTCTTCAATCATCCAACGAATGTTTTTCACATCCTCGTCTTCACGGCGGGCCGGAGGCAGTTTGTTCAACCATTGCTGATGATATTGCTGCACCTGTTCTACTTTAAGCATCTGGGCGCGATCGCGATGGGGATCGACCGCCAGTTTCTCCAGCCGTTTTTCAATGGCGTAGAGATAACGCAGGGTATCACCCAATCGCTGATAACCGTTGGCGGTGACAAAGCCGCGATATACCAGACCAGAGATCTGGGCTTTCACATCAGACAGCCCCAGCGCCATGGTCATATCTACCCGCCCCTTCAGGCGCTTATTAATGTTAAACACCGCCGTCAGGATCTGCTCCACCTGCTTAGCAATATCCACCACTGCCTCGTTTAGGTTTGCGCGCACCGCTTCATGCAGTCTGGCAAAACCTTCCTCAGTCCACACCGGGCCACCGGCTTCGGCAATCAGCTGGTCGACGCCGCAGGCAATACAGTCATCGATCAGATCCAGTACCTTGCCATAGGGGTTGAAGTACAGCCCCAGTTTGGCTTTGTTCGGCAGCTTCTCATGAAGGTATTTAATCGGCGACGGAACATTGATAAGCAACAGGCGGCGCAGACCCTGCCACATGGCGGTTTGCTGCTCTAGCGGGTTATCAAACAGCTTGATTGCCACACTGTCTTTCTCATCCACCAGCGCCGGCCAGGCTTTCACTTTGTAGCCGCCGCGCTTCTGCTCGTAGCTTTCCGGTAGATTACCGAAGCTCCAGATATGCAGATTGCTTTGCTCGATACCGTCGTCAGCCACCGCCGAGAGGGTTTCCTGTACTTTGTCCTTCAGGCTGTTGCGCAGGGCCAGTAAATCACTGCCCTCGCGCAGCTTTTTATGGTGCTCGTCCACCACCCGGAAGGTCATTTTCAGATGGGCAGGCACCTGCTCCCACTGCCAGTCATCTCGGCTAACGGTGACGCCGGTCATGCGGCGTAGCTCTTTTTCCAGGCTGTCCAGCAGCGGCATCTCTAGGGCGGTGACCCGGCCAAGGAAGGCTTCGGCATAGTTAGGGGCCGGGACAAAATTGCGCCGCACCGGTTTAGGCAAGGATTTGATCAGCGCAATGACCAGCTCCCGGCGCATACCGGGCACTTGCCATTCGAACCCAGCCTCTTCCACCTGATTAAGCAACGGCAGCGGAATATGCACCGTTACACCGTCGGCGTCGGTGCCGGGTTCAAACTGATAACTCAGGCGCAGCTTAAGGTTGCCCTGGTGCCAGAAGTTAGGGTAATCCAGCTTGCTGACCTGTTCCGCCCCTTGTTTGATGAGCATGCTTTTTTCGAAGTTAAGCAGCTCCGGGGTTTCACGGCTGACCTTTTTCCACCAGCTATCAAAATGGCGGCTGGAAATAGCCTCATGGCTGATACGCTGATCGTAGAAATCAAACAGGCTGTCGTCGTCCACCAGGATGTCGCGGCGGCGGGAGCGGTGCTCCAGATCTTCAACCTCAGTCCGTAGCTTAAGGTTATCGCGGAAGAAGGCGTGGCGGGTCTGCCAGTCCCCCTCCACCAACCCATGACGGATAAATAACTCGCGGCACAGGGCCGGATCGATCGGGCCATAATTGACCTTACGGGCAGCGACCACCGGCAGGCCGTAAACCGTGACCTTTTCGGTGGCCATCACTGCCCCCTGCGCCCGCTCCCAGTGAGGCTCACTGTAGCTGCGCTTGAGCAGGTGCCCTGCTACCGGCTCGATCCACTCCGGATCGATGCGGGCGGCGATGCGGCCCCAAAGTTTGCTGGTTTCCACTAGCTCCGCCACCATCACCCATTTCGGCGGCTTCTTAAATAAGCCGGAGCCAGGGAAAATGGAGAACCGGGCATTGCGGGCGCCGGTATATTCCTGCTTATCGGCATCCTTCATCCCAATATGGGACAACAGACCGGTTAACAACGCGGTATGGATTTCGCGGTATTGCGCCGGGGTGCTGTTAATCGGCAGGCCTAACTCTTTCACCACCTGACGCAACTGGGTGTAGATATCCTGCCACTCACGCACCCGCAAGTAGTTGAGGAAATCCCCTTTGCACTGGCGGCGGAACTGATTCGCCGACAACGCTTTCTGCTGCTCTTTAAGGTAATCCCACAGGTTTACAAAGGCCAGGAAGTCCGACTCTTTATCATGGAAGCGGCGGTGCTTCTCATCGGAGGCCTGTTGCTTGTCCATTGGGCGCTCGCGCGGGTCCTGAATCGACAATGCCGAGACAATGATCATCACTTCACGCACGCAGCCGAATCTTTGAGCCTCCAGCACCATCCGCGCCAGACGTGGGTCAACGGGTAGCTGGGAGAGCTGGCGACCAGAGGCCGTCAGTTTATAGGTGCCCGCCTGCTCATCACTGGTGATGGCGCTAAGTTCTTCGAGTAAACGTACCCCATCCTGGATATTGCGTTTATCGGGGGCTTCCACAAAGGGGAAAGCGGCGATGTCGCCCAGCCCCAGGGCGGTCATTTGCAGGATCACCGACGCCAGGTTGGTGCGCAGGATTTCCGGGTCAGTAAATTCCGGGCGCGACAGGAAATCGTCTTCGGAATAAAGACGGATACAGATGCCGTCGGACACACGGCCACAGCGGCCTTTACGTTGGTTAGCAGAGGCCTGGGACACTGGCTCAATCGGCAGCCGCTGCACTTTAGTGCGGTAGCTATAGCGGCTGATACGGGCAGTACCGGGATCAATAACGTATTTGATCCCCGGCACGGTTAAGGACGTTTCCGCCACGTTAGTGGCCAGCACAATGCGCCGCCCGCTGTGGGACTGGAATACCCGGTTTTGCTCGCTATTGGACAAGCGCGCATACAGCGGCAGCACCTCGGTATGGCGCAGATTAAGTTTATTTAGTGCATCGGCGGTGTCGCGGATCTCCCGCTCGCCGCTCATAAAGATCAGGATATCCCCCGGCGCTTTACGGCCAAGTTCATCCACGGCATCAAAAATGGCCTGCAGCTGATCGCGGTCGGTATCGTCGGCATCTTCCACAATCGGCCGGTAGCGGGTTTCCACCGGGAAGGTACGCCCGGAGACTTCAATAATCGGTGCATGATTAAAGTGGCGGGAGAAACGCTCAGGATCGATGGTTGCCGAGGTAATAATGACTTTTAAATCCGGGCGCTTCGGCAGCAGTTCCCGCAGGTAACCCAGCAGGAAGTCGATGTTAAGGCTGCGCTCGTGGGCTTCATCGATAATGATGGTGTCGTACTGCATTAACAGCCGGTCTTGCTGGATTTCCGCCAGTAAGATGCCGTCGGTCATTAGCTTCACCATGGTGTTGTCGCTCACATGGTCGCTAAAACGCACCTTATACCCGATGCAACCACCGGGTTCCGATTCCAGCTCTTCTGCAATACGGTTTGCCACGGTACGGGCCGCCAGCCGGCGCGGCTGGGTGTGGCCAATCAGCCCTTTAATACCGCGCCCCAACTCCATGCAGATTTTTGGTAGCTGGGTGGTTTTACCGGAGCCGGTTTCCCCGGCGACGATGGTCACCTGATTGTCACGAACTGCTTCCAGAATGGCTTGTTTCTTTTGGCTGACCGGCAGGCCTTCCGGATAGGTAATACGCGGGCGAGCGGCCTCGCGCCGGGTAACCTGCGCGGCGGCGGCATCGATTTCGAAACTCAGTTTGTCGAGTACCCCCTGCCGGGATTCAGGATTTTTGACTTTCTTAGACCCATGCAGGCGGCGGGCAAAACGCTGTTGATCCCGCAGCATCAAGGTATCCAGCCGGGCAAGTAAGCCTGGCAGAGTGGGTTTAGTAATTTCCATGATTAACAACGTTGAGGGGGTGCTATGCACCGCCGGGCAAATGTTTCAAAGGGATGAGCTATAGATTACCACATTGCGCGTCAGAGCGCCTTGTTCAATAAAATTGAACATAGGCTTCGATATATTGCGCTATCCCTGTGATAGCAATGTGAATAAAGTGGTCTGCAAGTAAGGCGGACGTCGGTCCGGACAATCAAATATGAAAAGGAATAACCCATGAGCAAAGTACTCGTTCTTAAATCCAGCATCCTGGCAGGCTACTCACAGTCCAATCAACTGACCGACTATTTTGTTGAACAATGGCGTGAGCAGCATTCCGGTGACCAGATCACCGTTCGTGATTTGGCAACGAATCCGGTGCCTGTGCTAGATGGCGAACTAGTCGGTGCTATGCGCCCAAGCGATGCCCCATTGACCCCACGCCAGCAAGAAGCCCTGGCGCTGTCTGATGAATTGATTGCCGAGCTGAAAGCACATGACGTGGTGGTGATTGCCGCACCAATGTATAACTTCAACATCTCCACTCAGCTGAAAACCTATTTTGACCTGATTGCCCGCGCTGGTGTCACCTTCCGTTACACTGAAAAAGGCCCAGAAGGTCTGGTTACTGGCAAACGCGTTATCGTGATCACTAGCCGCGGTGGTATTCATAAAGATACCTCAACTGATTTGGTCACTCCGTACCTGAACACCTTCCTCGGCTTTATCGGTATGAGCGATGTAAACTTCGTGTTCGCAGAAGGCATGGCTTACGGCCCAGAAGTGGCAACTAAAGCACAAGCTGATGCTAAAGCGGCTATCAATAGCATTGTGGCTGCCTGAGTAACCCCCTCAGCATTAAAAACGGCGCCCCGGCGCCGTTTTTTTATGGCTTGTGATAATCCGTGATTCGACGGCATCAACCACTTTGGTTAGTAATGATCCTTTCTTATGCAAGGAAGTAATCATGAAAACGATAAATATTTTTTACGCGCTGTTACTCACCGGTGGCAGCTTTTGTGCCAGCACCGCCCATGCAGGACAATCTCAGGTTACCTGCCAGTACAGCCATACTCTGGGTGATGATGCCATCATGATGTACGGCATGCCCGGCCAGGCCATGTGGCACGATTTCTTTGGTAATACCCATACCGACGCCTGGTCAACCTATGCTTCACTCCGGGCCAAGCCCGAGACCACCTGTGATAATCAGGCTGATGGCTCAGCCTATTGGGTACCCACCATGAAATTGCCGAACGGCGAGGTGGTTAAGCCAACCTACCAGAAAACCTATTACCAATCTCATCAGGATGCCGCTAACCCGTTAACACCGTTCCCGGAGGGCCTTGAGTTGCTGGCCGGCAATCATCACGGTAGCACTCCAAATAGCCATATCACTTTTTTATGTGCCAACGGTAAAGGTTACAGCAATAAGGCCGGTGAAGTCTGTGGTTTGCGCGCCAAAGGCGACGCCGTTCAATTGAACGTAGGGATCGCCTTTCCGAACTGCTGGGACGGGTTACATTTACAACCTGCCCACGGTCAACCTAACGCAGATTACAGTGTTAAAGGTGCCTGCCCGGCAGCCTTCCCGGTGAAGATCCCCACAGTTAATTTGAACGTTGTCTGGGTTTTACCGCAAATAACTACACTGGATACGGCAAAAATACAGTTGTCGTTGGATCCTAAAATGGATGGATCTACACGCCTTGACCGCTGGGGCAGCATCTATACCGCCCACGCTGATTTTATCAATGGCTGGACCCCAGACGCCGCCCGCTTTATGACCGAACGTTGTATGAACAATGGCATGGACTGCGGCACGAATATTCCCTGGGCTTATGCCAATGCCAGCGACGATACTTATGTCGATAGCCAGCAGTCAGATGCTAACTTCAGCCAGCAGACGCAGATAATCACCCGTGGTAATAGCAACACGATGACCACCAGCACCCCGCCCCAAAGCCTGGGCCTAATCAAATTTACTATTCCCCCACTGCCAAAGGGCCTGAGTGCAAGCCAACTGGCGAACTTCAAATACCGGTTGCGCATTTACGGCGGCCGGGATGAAAACGGCGCAGATATGATCCGATTTTACCCGGTGAATGCCAGCGGCTGGACGGAAAACAGCGTTACCTGGAATACCCGCCCGGCACGCACCAGTGGTACGGCGTCCCTGTACCTGGATCAGTCACATCAGTATCGCTATGTCGATGTCACCGACGCGGTAAAACAAGCATTAGCAAAGGGAGAGACGCAAATCGCCTGGTGTATTAGTGGGGATAACGCCGACCACACCTATCGTTTTAACAGTGCGGAAACTGCGCAGGGTATGATTTTGATGTTGCAAAGCAATGTGAAAGTGCCGGAGGCGTAAACCGCCCCCAACCTTTAGCGGCCTGATTTTGGGATCAGGCCGTTATCAAACACCAGCCGTTCACGGCCTTCTTCGATTTCCCGCAGTGGCTCCACTTGATGCATGGACTGCTGGCAACGTAACACCAGCTCCTGATATTCACGGGTGCCTTGTTCCTTCCAAGTGATTTCTTCAGGGCGCAGCGGGCGCACGGCCTTTGCCGGGCTACCCAAAATCAGTATATTGGCATCAAATTTATCCTTCCCTTTGATAAAAGCGCAGGCACCAACAATGCAGTTCTCGCCGATCTGAGCGCCATCCAGCACCACAGAATTCATCCCCACCAGCGCATTGCGGCCAACGACGCAGCCATGGAGCACCGCACCATGGCCAATATGCCCGTCTTCTTCAACTACTGTGTCTTGCTGAGGGAAGCCGTGCATCACGCAATTATCCTGCACGTTGGCCCCGTCTTTCACCACGATGCGACCAAAGTCCCCACGCAGGGAGGCATTAGGGCCAATATAAACCCGATGGCCGATGATCACATCGCCAATCAATACTGCTGTGGGGTGTACGTAGCTGTCCCGGGGGACCACGGGCGTCAGCCCATCAATTTGATATACAGGCATAAGGGTTCCTTAATTCGAATTTGGCAAACCACCAAAGCGGTGGAAAAAGGCATAGCCCGGTAATGGCAATGCACCAACGGAGGTTTCCCCAACCTGGCTAACAAACGCCAGCGCGCCGGGAGCCAACCGCTGATAGATATTGATACACAACTGGCGGGCGTTTTGGCCCTGCCAGTGCGGAGGTAGTAACTCATCGGGCAGCATCGGATCTTTAAGCACCACCCGGCGATAAAAGTGAATCAACAGTAGCTGGATCAAGAAGCAGCGCTGGGGCGTGAGTTCCGCCTCAGGGACGTCCTTTAACAGGGGCAGCAGCGGGCGAAATGAGGTAATAAAATCCCCGTACAGGGCATTTTTGTCCGTCAGTTGCCAGCATTCTTCCACCCGCGCCTTCAAGGCGCTGCGGGACATCGCCAGAGGGGAATGGGCCTCAAAGAAAATCACGTTTTCTGCCACCCCCGCCTCTAGCAGAAGGCTTTGCACATCGGCCATGTTCTGCGACGGTGATGCCATCAAGCTGGGGGCCAGTGTGCCAAACCCCTGCCACATCAGCTGCTTTTTGACCTGCTGCAAAGTGGCTTTCTCCAGCCCTTCAGACAACAGTAAAAGCCAATTACCGTCCCACTCAGGCTGCCCGGCGCGGTAAATTTTGCTCTCGGCCCGGCGGCTTTGACGCCGCCCGGCTTCACTCATCCGGTAGTAACTGCGCCGCCCTACCCGTTCAACCTCCAGCCAACCCTCTTTGTGAAGCCGGAACAACGAGGTACGCACAAAGCGTTCGCCAAAGCCCAGCCCTTCAAGCAAAGCTACCAGGCTACCCAGCCAGATTTCCCCGCCGCGATGGGATAATGCATCCCCATACAAAGAAGCAATTAACGATGTCCCACTAATGGGCACCGCCTCAACGGCATGTTGCAGGAAAAGATCCAATTTACTCATCACGACACATCTCTAGGAAAAATTTTAGCCTTGATGAATCATATCATAGCATTCTGGTTAAAAATTCATTGTATTATCAAGGAATTTAGCAGCCCTAAAGCCTGGTCACTCAGCTAAATAATTGCACCATCAACATCTTGTACCCCACCATGGGGCGGAGGGATTAATCACAGGCTACGCTCAAGAAATCAAGCCGGTGGGTCACCTCCTCCTGCGCGCCAGCGGCGCGGATGCGTAGGGCCAGATGCCAGCTATTCAGCTCCCGGGCCATTTCCAGCGCGGCAGCATCATGGCTAATGCGCCCGTTATCCGCCATCCATTGCGCCACGTCCACCCAGGCCCAGAGCGGGGAGGCACCGTTGAGCCGCTGGATGGGATCCGGGAAGTCACCTGGCCCCCGGGTGCCGTCTTTCAACATGGTGATGGCCTGTCGGGACAACCCGCAGCGCTGGGCGATATCGCTTAACCCTAGCAACATGCCATCCACACCGGACACTACCGCCCCAATCCCGGCCCCTTCTACCGCAGCGATGGCGCTGGCGATGGCCTCCCGGGCGCTCTCTGCCTGGCGGTCAAACTCCAGATATAGCGTATCGCCATAGCTACTCAGCAAAGCATCATCACAACCTGCATTGTACAGCGCATCCTCATGGCCTGGGGTGTTACGGCCCATGCCGGTTAGCGTTAGGGTAAAACTGTATTGCGCCATATTCTCTCCTTGAAAAAAGGCGGACGAACGCCGCCTTTACTTATCTACTGGCGATTGCACTTACTCCAAGGGCATTTATCCACCGCCCGGTGGATTTGCCTGGCGAAGCGCTCCGGGCTACGGGGGGAGCACCAGATACTGTGCATATGGGACGGGTGCTCAGGATCACCGCAGCGAATCTTGCAAAACGCGTGTGACGATCCCCCTGCATCCACCACTACCCAGCCCTGACCCACTGCGTAATCAATCGCAGCCTGAATCAACTTATTGGGATGTCTTCTCATCAACCTCCCTGTGCATGAAAAATAAACAAACCGTGAACACATGTCAACACTTCATATCTGCCATGCTTCACACCCTACGTTGCAAAACGCTTAACAACGCGGGTTGAGTGTGCACCAAAATCGCCAATCGTCCTCAATGACAGTCAAAAACCGGCAGACATCTCGCAATTAGCGCCAATAAACACCCAAAAACAAAAAAAGCGCCCGTAGGCGCTTTAAGAATACGACCCGATCAGGAGACCTGAACGATAGAGGACCTCATATCGAACACTCGGCAAGCCTTGCCTTCAGAGCGTGGGATGCTGCCACAGTTAACGATAGTGACATCGGTACTGACACCCACCATCGACTTAATACGGTGGCGCAAGTCATGGCACACCCGGCAGCGATCTTCATGGCTCAAGTGCAGGCTGGTTTGTTTGAGTTCAACTTTGATAGCCAGGCTGTCCAGGTGACCACGGCGGTGGATCTCCAACTGGTAGTGCGGAGACAGATGTTCAAACTTGCAGATCTCTTCTTCCAGCTGTGATGGGAAGACGTTCACCCCACGGATGATCATCATGTCGTCTGAGCGCCCGGTAATACGGTCCATACGGCGCATCGTCCGTGCGGTACCCGGCAGCAGACGGGTCAGGTCACGGGTACGGTAACGAATCACCGGCAACGCTTCTTTGGTCATGGTAGTAAACAGCAACTCGCCCTGCGCACCATCGGCTAACGGCGTGCCGTCAACCGGGTTGACGATTTCCGGGAAGAAATGGTCTTCCCAGATGGTGGGGCCGTCGGCAGTTTCCAGGCACTCCATCGCCACCCCCGGCCCCATCACTTCAGACAGGCCGTAAATATCAAGAGCGCGGATACCCAGGCGGCGTTCGATTTCATTACGCATGGCGGCAGTCCACGGCTCGGCCCCGAATACCCCTACCCGCAGGGAACAACCACGGGCATCGCCACCCATTTGGCGCTCCAGCTCTTCTATCAGGTTGAGGCAGTAGGACGGTGTCACCATGATCATGTCAGGTTTAAAGTCGCGGATCAGTTGGACTTGCTTCTCAGTCTGGCCGCCGGACATTGGGATCACCGTGGCACCCAGGCGCTCGGCACCATAATGTGCACCCAGGCCGCCGGTAAACAAACCATAGCCATAAGCCACGTGGATTTTATCTTTTGGCGTAGCGCCAGCGGCACGCAGGGAGCGGGCGACGATATTGGCCCAAGTGTTGATGTCATTTTGGGTGTAACCCACGACCGTCGGTTTACCGGTGGTGCCCGACGAGGCGTGAATACGCACCACCTGCTCCATCGGCACGGCAAAAGTGTCGAAGGGATAGTTATCACGTAAATCTTGCTTAGTAGTACACGGGAATTTGCTCAAATCGCTCAGTTCTTTGAAATCATCGGGATGCACCCCGTGGGCGTCGAATTTGCGGCGGTACATCGGCACATTGTCATAGGCGTGCTTCAGGGACCACGTCAGGCGCTGGGTTTGCAGGGCCATTAGCTCATCGCGGGAGGCGGTTTCTATCGGTTCGAGCTTCATTGTATTTGTCATTTTTTAGGGTACTCGCAGGTGTTTTTATTATTTAGCTCACACACGTTCCAGGATCATGGCGATACCCTGGCCCACACCGATGCACATGGTGCACAAGGCGTAACGGCTCCCGCGCCGATGCAGCTCATAGGTAGCCGCCAGTGCCAGTCGGGCACCACTCATACCCAGAGGATGGCCTAAGGCAATGGCCCCACCGTTCGGGTTCACATGGGCGGCGTCGTCAGGCAGACCCAGTTGCCTTAGCACACCCAGCGCCTGGGCGGCAAAAGCTTCATTCAGTTCAATGACATCCATGTCGCTGATAGATAAACCAGCCAATTTCAGCACCTTGCGGGTTGCCGGTACCGGGCCTAGCCCCATCAGGCGGGGTTCTACCCCGGCGGTGGCCATGGCGACGATGCGTGCCTTTGGCGTTAAGCCGTGGCGTTTAGCGGCCTGTTCACTGGCAATTATGAGTGCGGCGGCACCATCGTTCACACCGGAGGCATTACCGGCGGTTATCACCCCACCTTCCTTGCGGAATGGGGATTTGAGGCGAGAGAGTTGTTCGAGGGTGGTTTCCGGGCGCGGATGTTCATCTTCACGGAGTTCATGGGTGCCCCCTTTTTTCCCGTGAATCACCACCGGAACGATCTCTTGCGCCAGCACGCCGTTTTCCATGGCGAGGGCTGTACGTTGCTGGCTGCGCAACGCGAAGGCATCCTGATCGGCCCGGCTGATATTTAACAATTTTGCTACATTTTCTGCCGTTTCCGGCATGCTGTCAGTGCCATATTGCTGATGCATGACCGGGTTCACAAAACGCCAACCGATGGTGGTATCAAACATCGCTGCCTGGCGGTCAAAGGCAGACGCAGCCTTACCCATAACGAAGGGTGCACGGGACATCGACTCTACGCCGCCGGCCAACATCAGTTGGGCATCACCGGCTTTGATAGTGCGCGCCGCCAGGCCGATGGCATCCAGACCGGAGCCACACAGGCGGTTAACGGTGGTGCCCGGTACGCTAATCGGCAGGCCCGCCAGCAACGTCGCCATACGAGCCACGTTGCGGTTATCTTCCCCAGCCTGGTTGGCACAACCCAATAGCACATCGTCGATGGCAGACCAGTCCAGTTGCGGATAGCGGGCCATCAATTCACGCAGCGGGATGGCCGCCAAATCATCAGCCCGGATGCCGGACAGCGCCCCGCCGTAGCGGCCAATCGGGGTACGAACGCCGTCACAAATAAAGGCCTGAGTCATCGTTTTTCTCCTGAGAGGGCGCCCTGGATAAGGGGGTGCCGATGCGATGGGCGCGGCCACGGAATAGGGCCACGGTTTTTTCATGGTGATCGATGATTTCGATGTCGTAGACCCCGGTCAAACGGCCCTGAGTGCGTACTTGGGCGCGGGCGGTCAGGCGGTCACCGCTTTTAGCCGGGCGCACAAAATCGATGCTGCACCCGGAGGCCACCGCCGCCAGCCCCTGGCTGTTGCAGGCATAGGCAAAGGCGGTATCCGCCAGTGAAAACAGCTGGCCGCCGTGGCAGGTCTGGTGGCCATTCAACATGGCCTCGGTGACGGTCATGGTTAATAAGGCGTAGCCTTCGTTCATCTCCTGGATTTCAATGCCCAATGCTTTGGCGCAGTTGTCATGGGCATACATCTCACGGGCGTAGGCCCAGGCGTTATTACTCATACTGTTTCTCCAGCAAGGCGCGGCTGCGCAGCAGCGAACAAGGGCGGTAGCGCTCCTCGCCATAGTGTTTTTGCAAGTTTTCCAGCAGCGTCAGCACCCTCTGCCAGCCCAACTCTTCACCCCAGGCCAGCGGGCCACGGGGATAATTCACCCCCAGGCGCATGGCGGTATCGACGTCGGCTTCAACCGCCACCCCTTTTTGCACCGCATCCAGGGCCTCATTAACCAGCATCGCCACGGTTCGCCACACCAACAGGCCAGGGTAATCCTGGATCGCCAGGATTTGCTTATCCCACTGCTGGAAAAAGTGCACTGCTTTGGCGGTTTCTTCCGGGCGGTTGTTGGCGGCAGCGGCCAGTACAATCACCGGGGTAGTGGTGTAATCAAGGGCCAGGTCGAAGACCACTACCGGGCGGTTATAACGGCGGGAGAGTTGCTGAGCGCTCTCACCCTGGGTGGTCATTACCAGCACCTCATCCAATTCAATAAACGGTGCATCAGTGACAACGTCACTCACGGGCAATGACGCTGTTAACGCCGCTAACCCATTGAGCCACATCCCTTCTCCCCCCCGGCGGATGCGGGTGGCCGCAGCGGCTTCTGACAACGGGCGGAAATAGGGCAGCGCCTGGGCATCCCGGGGCCAGTGGTAGACCCCCTGCCCGGTTTTCTTGCCCCATTTATGGCCCAGCACCAGCTCCTGCTGCACCAGGGACGGCAGAAAACGGCGCTCCTGCCAGAAGGCATTGAACACTGAACAGGTCACGGCAAAGTTAACGTCCTGGCCGATTAAGTCAGTTAGCTCCAGCGGCCCCATCGGGAAACCCCCGGCTTCCCGCAGCGCGGCATCAATAATCGCCGCCGGGGCTACCTGCTCTTCCAGGGCGCGCCAGGCTTCTGAGTAATAAGGGCGGGCTACCCGGTTGACGATAAACCCGGGGGTGGACTGGCAGCGCACGGCGGTTTTATCCCAGTTGCTAGCCAACTGGCACAGCTGGGTGGCGGTTTCATCGCTGGTTTCCAGACCGCTCACCACTTCCACCAGTTTCATTACCGGGGCCGGGTTAAAGAAATGCAGCCCGGCCACCCGCTCAGGGTGTGGGATACCGCTGGCAATAGCGGTAATAGAGATTGATGAAGTGTTGCTGGTTAACAGGGTGCCCGGGGCGCAGATGGCCGCCAGATCGCTAAACAGCTGCTGTTTGATCTCCAGCTTTTCAACGGCGGCCTCAATCACCACATTAGCCCCAGCCAGTTCACTCAGGTTGGCGGCGGCGCTGATACGCCCAACAATTTCCAGACGCTGCTCATCGGTCATCCGGCCTTTGGCAACCCGGCCCTGTAAGCCTTTATCAATACCCGCCAGCGCCTTTTCAATGGCCTGGGGGTTGATATCAAAAATCTGTACCGGATGGCCGGCGGCGGCGGCCACCTGGGCAATGCCTGCCCCCATGGTGCCACTGCCAATCACGGCGATGCGGCTTTCGGTATTCAGCGTCATTATTTCCCCTTGAAGCTCGGCTGGCGTTTTGCCAGGAAGGCGGAAACCCCTTCGCGGTAGTCATCACTGCGCCCGGCCATCCGTTGATAATCCCGCTCCAGAGTCAGCTGTTGTTCCAGGCTGTTATGTTCGGCAGCCAACATGGCTTGCTTAATCAGGCCCAGGCCGTAAGTTGGTTGGGTCGCCAGATGGCGGGCCAGTTGGCGGGCGCTGTCGGCCAGTTCGGCATCCTCCACCACTTGCCAAATCAGGCCCCAGCGTTCGGCTTGTTCGGCGCTGAGCTTGTCGCCCAGCAATGCCAGGCCTAAGGCCCTGGCGCGTCCCGCTACTCTTGGCAGGAACCAGGTGCCGCCGCAGTCCGGTACCAAGCCGAGGCGGCAGAACGCCATGACAAAATTGGCACTGCGGGCGGCCAGTACCAGATCGCAGCCCAGGGCCAGGGTGGCACCGGCACCGGCGGCGACACCGTTGACGGCGGCAATCACCGGTTTCGGTAAGGCGGCCAGGCGTTTTACCAGCGGGTTCCAAAACGTTTCTACGGAGTAGCCCAGATCCGGGGCTTCAGCACCGGGTTCCACGTTACGGTCGTTTAAATCCTGACCGGCGCAAAAGCCGCGCCCGGCACCGGTGATCAACAGGCAGCGCACGGTTTCATCACGCTCAGCCTGGGTCAGGCAGGCCGCCAGTTCCCGGTGCATCTCTTCATTAAAGCTGTTAAGCCTGTCGGGGCGGTTCAACGTCAGGGTCATCACGCCCTGGTCTAGTTCACACAAAATCGCGGGCATGGTTTAGCGTCCTGTAAATTTGGCTGGGCGTTTTTCGAGGAAGGCAGCAATGCCTTCCTTTCGATCGTCGCTGGCGGCCAGCAGGGTAAACAGCTGGCGCTCCTGTTTTAGCCCCTGGCTCAGGGGGATTTCCTGGCTGGCACGCAGGGATTGCTTCGCCGCATGGAGCGCCAGAGGGCTATGACTGGCGATACGTGCCGCCAGCTGTTGGGTGTATTCGAGGGTGAGATCCACCGGGCAGACCTGGGAAATCAGCCCCGCCTTCAGGGCGCAGTCGGCATCGATAGCCTCGCCGCTAAGCACCATGCGGTAGGCTAATGCTTTACCGACGGTGGCAATCAGCCGCTGGGTGCCACCGGCCCCGGGCATAATGCCGAGGGTGATTTCCGGCAGGCCAAAGCGGGCATTTTCCCCGGCCACCACGATGTCGCTAAGCAGCACCAGTTCACAACCTGCGCCGAGGGCGTAGCCATTGACGGCGGTCAGCAACGGTTTAGGGAAGCTGTCGATGCGCGCCCACAGCTGAGGCCGCGGATCATTAAGGGTGCCCACCATATCGCGGCTGGACATCTCTTTCAGATCGGCACCGGCGGCAAAGTACCGGGCCTGGCCTGCGATCACCACTGCACCGACGTCGGGGTCCTGCTGGGCCGCGTCCAGGGCATCGCCCAGGGCAGCCAGCAGTTCGTTATTCAGGGCGTTGCGGGCCTGAGGGCGGTTAAGGGTTAACGTCAGCACCCGCTGGTGTTTTTCCTGAAGCAGGATCATGGCCTCTCCTTACAGATCAAAGTCGAGGACCACGCCATCGCCTTTCGGCAGGGCCTGGCAACCAAGGACAAAACCGGCGGCAATTTGCTCGGGTTCAAGGCTGTAGTTGACACCCATCTCCACTTCGCCCTGCAACACTTTGCACTTACAGGTGGCGCAGACGCCCCCTTTGCAGGCGTAGGGCAGATCGCTACCCTGGCGCAGGGCGGCATCCAGCACGCTCTCATCCCCGGCATTCAGGGCTATCTGGCGCTCACGGCCATCCAGTTTGATGGTGACCACGCGGCCAGCGGCCTGAGTACGATTAGCCCGGGTTACCGGGGTACCCGCCACGCCAAAGTGCTCCATAAAGATTTTTTCTTTGGCAACACCCATATCCACCAGCGCCGCCTGGGCTTCATCCATCATGGCCTGTGGCCCGCAGATAAAGGTGCGATCAAAGCCTGTGAAGTCCAGCAACTGGTCACCCAGCGCTTTCAGTTTGGCGGCATCCGGGCGGCCACTTAGCAGATCGCTCTCCTGGCTTTCCTGGCTGAACAGGTACAACAGTTGCAGGCGCTGAGGGTAGCTGTCTTTTAAATCGGCCAGCGCCTGGCGGAACATCATGCTCTGGCTGCTACGGTTGCCATAAATCAGGGTGAAGTGGCTGTCCGGCTCGGTGGCAAGGGTGGTGCTGATAATCGCCAGCATCGGGGTAATGCCCGAACCAACG
Organism: uncultured Enterobacteriaceae bacterium; assembly: GCA_966186435.1. Lineage (GTDB taxonomy): Bacteria > Pseudomonadota > Gammaproteobacteria > Enterobacterales > Enterobacteriaceae > CBIFWW01. Next base: position 3,081 of record CBIFWW010000040.1, on the reverse strand, counting down.
GCCATCGCCAGATAGTGGCCGTGGTTTTCCACCAGCGGGCGGTAACCAAACTGGCCCTGGGGGACCATCACATCAAGATCCATCCCGGCTTGCAGATCAGACACCACATAGTGAGAGAAGCGCCCGCCTTCAATGGCCTTCACCGCCACGGAGATTTCGCCGGTTTTGGCGGCGCGGCAGATGGAGTAGCAGCGGCGAATATCTTCACCAGCGATATGGGTGCGTAAAGTCAGGTGTTGGCCGGGGACGAAAACATAGTCGTTCTCCAGCTCAACAGGGATAGTGAACGTTATCGCCACCGCTTCCGGGGTTTCCCGTTCGATGCGGGCGACTTTGAGGGAGTGAAATGCAGGCATAGCGACCTCAAATACATTTGAAATAGTCAAAAGGCTCGCGGCAGCTATCGCAGCGGTACAGGGCTTTGCAAGCCGTCGAGCCAAATTCGCTGATAAGCGAGGTGTACTGACTACCGCAGCGCGGGCAGGTCACCTGCGCGGCCACGTGGGCATGGCAACTATGGCCCTGAGGCGGGCTGATGCCATATTCACGTAAGCGGTTTTTGGCATCCTGGCTCATCCAGTCGGTGGTCCAGGCCGGGTGCAGCACGATATCCACATGCACCGGGGTAAAGCCGTCAGCTTCCAGGGTTTCCCGGATAGCGGTGGTGAGAAAATCCGTGGCCGGGCAGCCGGAATAGGTCGGCGTGAAGCCGATATGCCAACCATCCTTATGCTGATGCACGCTGCGCACCATGCCCAAATCGGTGATGGTCAGCACCGGCACTTCCGGGTCACTGATGGTGGAAAGCAGCTTCCAGGCGCTGTGTACCCGGGCGGTTTCCGGCTCCAGGGCGATTGCGTGTTCAGCCATGATGTCCTCTCTTACCACTGCTGGTTCGGGTAGACGCGCTGCAAATACTGCATTTCTGCCAGCAGCGGCCCGAGGTGTTCGGTATGCAGGCCTTGTTTACCGCCCGTGCGGTACGGGGCCTCTTGGGGAAGGGTTAAGCCGGCTTCCGCCAGCCCGGCTTCGACTTCACGGGTCCATTCGGTTTTTAATTCCGCCACCGGGGCAGCGATACCGGCCTCCACCAGCGCCAATTCGGCGGCATCGGCAGTAAACAGTTCGGCGGTAAAGCGCCACAGGTTATTTAGTGCTTTCTGCACCCGGGCCTGAGACTCTTCTGTGCCCTGCCCCAGACGGATCAACCAACCGCGGCTGAAACGCAGGTGATAGCGCACCTCTTTAATCGATTTGGCAGCAATGGCGGCCAGCTGCGGGTCTTTGCTCTCCACCAGATGACTGTAGAGCGCCAGGTGCCAGGCATCCATAAGGTACTGGCGCATCAGAGTGTCGCCGAAGTCGCCATTTGGCTGCTCAGTCAACAGCAGGTTTTTGAATTCGCGCTCATCGCGGCCATAGGCCAGCTTGTCTTCATCCAGGCCATTACCCTGCAACGCTGCGCTATAGGTCAGCAGGTTGCGGGCCTGGCCCAGCAGATCCAGCCCGATATTCGCCAGGGCAAGGTCTATTTCCAGCTCCGGCGCGTGGCCGCACAGGGCGCTCAGGCGCTGGGCCAGCACCAGGCAGTTATCGCCAAGGCGCAGGGTATAAAGGGCTAAAGGGGTCATATCAGTCACCGCAAACCTCACATGTGCTCGATGCCATCAGGGATGGTGTAAAAAGTGGGGTGGCGGTAGATTTTGGTTTCTGCCGGGTCAAAGAACTCACCGCGATCGGACGGCTGTGAAGCCACAATCTCGCTGGCCTTCACCACCCAGATTGAGCAGCCTTCGCTGCGGCGGGTATAGGCATCGCGGGCATTTTCCAGCGCCATTTGGTCATCGGCGGCATGGAGGCTACCCACGTGGCGGTGGGATAAACCCTGTTTGTTACGGACAAAAACTTCGTACAGCGGCCAGTAAACGTTACTCATGGTGGTTCTCCTTTCAGGCGGCGTCGCGAGTGGCTTGTTTTTTGGCATGGGCCAGGGCGGCTTCACGCACCCAACTGCCCTCTTCCCAGGCTTTACGCTTGGCAGCCAGACGCTCTTCGTTGCAAATCCCGCGGCCATTGATCACGTCGTTAAATTCTGCCCAGTCGATTTCGCCAAAGCGGTAGCGCCCGGTTTCTTCATCAAGGGCCAAATCAGCATCCGGGACTTTCATCCCCAGGGCTTCAACCTGTGACACCGTGTTGTCGACAAAGCGCTGGCGCAGTTCATCGTTAGTAAACAGTTTGATTTTCCAGGCAATGGAGCGGGCGCTGTTCGGGGAGTTATCGTCGTTGGGACCAAACATCATCAGGGCGGGCCACCAATAACGGTCGATAGCGTCCTGTAACATCTGGCGCTGTTCGGCGCTGCCCTTTGCCAGCACGGTGCAGGCTTCATAGCCCTGACGCTGGTGGAAGCTCTCTTCCTTACAGATTTTCACCATCGCCCGGGCGTAGGGACCATAAGAGGTGCGGCACAGAGCAACCTGGTTAACGATGGCCGCGCCATCCACTAACCAGCCAATGACTGCCACATCAGCCCAGCTCAGGGTCGGGTAGTTGAAGATGGAGGAGTACTTCATTTTGCCGTCCAGCATCTTCTGGTAGATATCTTCGCGGGCGCAGCCCAGGGTTTCCGCAGCGCTATACAGATAGAGGCCGTGGCCAGCTTCGTCCTGTACTTTCGCCAGCAGGATCGCTTTGCGACGTAATGTTGGGGCGCGGGTTAGCCAGTTGCCTTCCGGCAGCATACCGACAATTTCAGAGTGGCCGTGCTGGCCTATCTGGCGGATCAGCGTCTTACGGTAGGCCTCCGGCATCCAGTCCTGCGGCTCTATGGCCGTGTCCCGGGCGATTCGCGCTTCGAAGTCTTGTAGTTGTTGGTCACTCACGGCATCACCTTATGATTCCAGTTGAACTTTATTTTAGCTAAATTTGAATCATTTAATGATATAAAAGTTACAGTTAAGTTAAAGAAAGTCGCAAATCACACCCCTATTATTTGTGAGTGATATCACGTTAAATATCTGTATATCGATTATAAACAATGATTTAAATCATTTATGTATCGCACGCGCTATCACATTG
>CBIFWW010000039.1:0-24855 GCA_966186435.1 uncultured Enterobacteriaceae bacterium | reverse complement strand
GGTTAAACCTGAAGGTAGCGATAAGACTGACCCAGAGTGCAGTTCTTATAAAGTTCTTATGGATGAGTTTCAAAACAACTTAGCCAAAAAGGACCTGGTTGTCACCGTGCAGCATCGAGGTGATTTTTCTGATATCAATCCTGAAAACAGTCTTGGGGCATTTAAAGAATCCTATCGACGTTGCCGTGCAGGTGTCGAAACGGATGTACGCCCAACGGCTGATGGCGAACTGGTTATATTCCACGATTTGAAAGTGGGTAAAATGCTTGAGCCAACCTACAATCCTGAAGCCAATTCAGGACCTAACGATCTGCTCAGTGACCTTACTTTACAACAACTTGAGGAAAAAAATTTAGTCAATGTTTCTACACGCCAACCGACGGATTTTAAAGTTCCTACGCTTGACGCGATGCTTGATGATTACCTGGCGAATAAGGGGCAATCAATTCTTTTCCTTGAAACTAAAACCGCTGGCGTTATTATGCCTACGGCTTGGAAGATCTACCAACTCTCATTACAACATCCCGATGAAGACGTAATGAATAGGATTGTGATCAAAGCCAACATGGCGGAGTACCCCTCGCCGGATCTGTGGAAAAGTGCGCTTATCGAAAAAGGGATCCCTGAAGGGTTAATGGTCATGATTGACCCGATGATCACCCCTAATGATGCGAAGCGAATCAATGCTATGCCTGATGAGGTTTTCAAATGCCCTGATGGAGTGAGTGATCCTAAATCAATTTGTGCTGTGCGTGCTTGGGCAGAATCACCCTCGACGGTATCACCGATGGTATCAGTCATTATTAAAGATTCATCCGATTTTATTAATACCACAACAGTTCAAAGCCCACAGGGGGAGTTTAGTTCACCTACATCATTGGAGGTTTCTAATACCAAACCTGGAACTGTTGCCAATATGGTTGCCATTATAAAAGGTGCAGGTAAATCGCTGGAGTCTTTCTCACCTGTGCCGGATTATATGTTTTGGAAAAACTTAAACTTCTATTCTGCCACCGTATATGATGGGAATATCCCGCAGGATATCTCGGTAAAAGAAGCATTTTATAATAATGACTCTTCCTGTTGTTATCGATTGCTGGATAAACTTAGCTCTTCAGATATTGCAGAGGAAAAACAAGATATTCGGATGAATTTACAATGGCTTCGAAATATTGGTGTTAATGTTATTACTGCCGATGACACAGATTCTATGAATACGTATTACCAACAGAGGCAGGTGCTGGATACGGTGCTGACCTCCTATTTCTTATCTCCAAAATTTGAGATGCAGTCTATCCTGGCTTGGCAATTGGGCTATGCTGCCAATGATGTGTCATTAGTGGGTAATGCAGGAAGCCCTTACCCGGAAAATGTTTATGCGCTATATACTAACCCTAACAGTTATGCGTGGACCTACCCCCCTAATAAATCTCTCGGTGCGGACTACAGCAATTTCTTAAATCTTGTACGTTTAAGCGATGGCAGAGTGAGCATTAAAGCCCATTACGGGCCTACCCAATGTTTATGGTCTGACCAAGATGCTGGAACCTGGACATGGATCTATTGGCGTGGGCAAGATCATTGCGATTTAGAAGGATCAAAATGGCAGATGGTCCCAACGGGCCAGGATACTTATTACTTTACTGATAGTAAGAACATGATGCTGACCTGGCAATTCTCGGGCAAGCTTTACTACGGTATCGATTATGGCACGGTATACTCTTGGCCCAAGCCTGACAATCCGTCAGCGATGTATGAATGGAAAATGACAGGCTTCTATCCCTAATGCTGATTGATCATTTGATAAAGCGGTAACATTGCCGCCCCTAAGGAGGCGCTTTCTGCCTCCAAAGGAGAACTTGCCAGCCGGCACCTTGGTCGGCTGGCATCCAGCCTTGTATCTAACCGTTGTGATAACTTATCAGCGAGAGGCTGTGTTATAGACACTGGCAGAGAGCCACCCAGCACGATGAGCTGAGGGTCCAGCCATTGAATACAACTGAATACTACCTCCTCAAGCTGGTCACAGCAGCGCGCGAGCCAGGCTTCTAAAACAGGGTGGGCGAGGGCGATTAATGTTGGTAGCTGCCCTTCGCTTAATCCAGCCTGCTCAAGGGTAGCAATAAGATCTTTATAGGAAGGTCGGGGTGATCCAGTAGGGAAAACCATCCCCACTTCACCCGCATTTTGGTAACCGCCGTGAAGCAACTTACCTTCTGAAATGATCCCCGCACCAATTCCATAGCCTAAATCAATGAAAGTGATATCGGTATAAGGATTACAGTTGCCGGAATAAAGCTCGCCTACCACGGAGGCATTGGCATTGTTCTCAATCCAGGTGGGCCAGGGAAGTATATTTTCGAATTCCTGCTGCAAGTTGGCATTACGCCAACTTTCCAGCCAGCTGACACAATGGCGTGTCAAGCCATCGCGTTTTAAGAATCCCGGTACCGCATAACCTACGCCGATAATGCGCGCATGGTTCAGTTGGCGATTCTTTAGCGTCTTTTCAACCAAGTGTTTAATTTGTTGTAAGGACGTCGAGAGTGGCTGGTTTTCCAGGTGCGTCTCGCGAAGCGTCAATAACTTACGGCCACTTAAATCTGCAATCGTTAAGTTGATAAAACCGGGGCTAAAGGCCAAGCCAATAGCGCACCCGCCGCCAGGGTTGAGGCGGAGCGGTAGAGAAGGCTGGCCACGCTGGCCCATTTTTCTCTCGCCCTCCACCACCAGCCCGGCAAAGATAAGCTCCCGGCATTGCTGGGTAATGGCCCCGGCGGTCAGATTTGATAATCGCGCTAGTTCCGCGCGGGTGATGGGAGCGTGGCGGCGTATAAGTTCCAGTAACATAGGCTGTGAGCCGCGCAGCGACAGCCCTTCAGTTTGGGATTTCATACCAATTATTATCACATTGCAGTTGGAAACTATAAGCCCGACGATGACAACAAGCCGGTTGAACGTTAGCTGGGGCCGTTAAGCCCAGCGTAAACCCGCTTCTTCAATCAAACCTTGTAAATACGGGACATCATCATGACTCAGCATATCGATAAGCCCTTCTTGTAGCCAGCCTAGGATCTCAGGGCGGCTATCATACCCGAATTTATAAAAATATTGAGACAAAGGATCCTTTCCATCTTTTACTTCATGAAGATACATCCGAACCCCTAGCCCAGCCTGCTTATAGGCGCGCAGATCGTCCACATGGGCGAATTCATATTCAAAGCAGACACAGCTCGCGTTGGATTGGCTAACCGCCGCCAGCTGATCGTTGTAACGCTCAAGTGTGACCACCTGCAGCGCAAGCGTAGGGAGCCGGGCTTTAACCTGGTTTAGTAAAACATGATTAAAACCCAAGAGCTGAATGTGCCCGATGGCTTGTGGCCGTGCGTTCAATAACGCTACCAGTGCCTGAACAAATTCGGCATGACGACGGCGCTGCTTGACTTCCACGACAAGCCCTACATTTCTCTCTACCGCCCATTCCAGAACTTCCTCCAGACGAGGAATGAGGGTACCGGCAAAGGCTGGGTAAAAAAGAACGCCAAAATCATAGCGCCGCAATTGCTGGAAGGTCATTTGTTCAATAAAGCCCGTACCATTGGAAACGCGATCAATTCGATGATCGTGAGAGACCACTAAAACATTATCTGCGGTGAGATGAATGTCAATTTCAAAACTGTGAGTTCCTGCCAAAAGCGCGGCTTCAAAAGCGCAGAAGGTATTTTCCGGCGCGACATCAGAATACCCCCGATGTCCGTTGGCCAGTACGATGCCAGTTGAAGCGCGATGAAAGTTAAATGTCATAATAATTTCCTCAATTTCACACGACTATTAACTTTAATTATTAAATTTAATATTGGAAGTGATTTGTTTCTTCTTTACGTTATATTATTGAAATAAAATAATATTTTAATTTAAGTGGTTATTTTGTGATCCGGTGATCGCCGTCACATAAGTTTTTAAATTTAGGATATAAATTTAAATGCCCCTCTTTACAGGTAGGTGATTATGGCTGAGCTAGTTCTGGATAATGTGACAAAAACATTTGGTGATTTTTATGCAGCCAGGGGGATTTCATTCAGGGCGGAAGAAGGGGAGTTTGTAACGTTGCTAGGACCAAGCGGCTGTGGAAAAACAACCTTGCTAAAAATGATTGGTGGTTTTCACCACCCGGATAGCGGACATATCCTGATTGGCGGAAAAGATGTCAGTGCATTCCCTCCGGAAAAACGCAACACAGCCATGTGTTTCCAGTCATATGCCTTGTTTCCCCATATGAATGTAGCGCACAACATTTGTTACGGCTTAAAGCAGCGTAAGGTTGCCGTTATTGAACAGCGTAATCGTCTTGCAACGGCGTTGAGACAGGTTGGGCTGGAGAGCCAGCGGTTAAAAATGCCTTCGATGCTTTCCGGCGGCCAGCAGCAGCGAGTTGCGTTGGCCAGGGCGATGATAACCCGCCCGGATGTGATTCTTTTTGATGAGCCGCTATCCAATCTGGATGCAAAGCTTAGGGAAAGTGTTCGTTTTGAAATCAAAGCATTGCATCACAATCACAGACTTACCTCGATTTACGTGACTCACGATCAGGCTGAGGCATTGGCAATATCAGACAAAATTGTCGTGTTGAATGCCGGCAGCATTGAGCAGATAGGTACGCCGGAAGACATTTATTACCGCCCGGCAAATAGCTTTGTGGCTGATTTTATCGGGGCCGCCAATATTGATATCGCCGATATTACCCCTGGCACGCAACCGGGCTTGTATCTGGTCAAGTGTGGGCTGGGTGAATTTAGGGTTCGCTCCCCACGCCCGCCCGCTTCTAGCCGATGTTTTATTTGTTGGCGTCCAGAGGACGCACAGTATATTTGCCCTGATTCTGCGGCTGTTCTTGCCAGTAATCACTTTACTTTGATGCTAGAAAAAATGGCTTTTATGGGCAACCTGACGGAAGCATGGGGTCACAACGATACGGGGCAGTCCGTTCGCCTGCAGATGGTTAAAAAGCCACCTGCCCAACCTGGCATGCGGGTATGCTTTCGCCTTGCGGAAGATGCGATACATTTTCTGGAGCCTGCACCATGAAACGCTGGCGTAAAAATTGCTTCGCATGGCTGCTGATGCTGAGTGGACTCGGCACCATTCTGCTACTAATGGGGTCGGCTTTCTTCGTCGTTATTGTACAAAGCTTGGGGTGGTTTGAATTAGGTGGCGGGGGCCATTTCACACTTAACTTCTGGCAGACCATGCTCGGCGATGCGGTATTACACAGCTCCCTGATTTATTCGGTGAAAGTATCGGTTTTAGGGGCATTGGGTGCAGTGATATTTTCATTCCCCCTTGCCCTGTGGCTCCGCCGGCCGATGGTAATGAAAGAAGGTATAATCGCCGTCCTACGTGCGCCAATGTTTATTCCAGGCCTGGTTGCTGCCTTTCTGTTCATTAATATTATTGCCTGGCATGGTGTGATTAATGAACTGCTACTGTATCTCGGGCTGATATCCGCGCCGCTGCGCATGCAGAATGACAATTTTGGCTGGGGTGTCGTCATATTACAAATCTGGAAAAATCTTCCTTTTGCATTGATTTTGGTTGGCGGCGCGGTCAATGCCATTCGTGACGACTTACTGGATGCTGCAAGCAATCTGGGCGCCAGCCGATGGCGGCGTTTTATTCAAGTGGTGGTTCCGCTTACCCTCCCGGCAGTACAAGTGACCTTAATACTGGTTTTTATTGGTGCACTTGGTGACTTTGCCTTCTTCTCTGTAGCAGGCCCAAGAACGACCTATTCACTGGCGCGCCTCATGCAGGCCACGGCTATGGAATATGGGGAGTGGAATAACGCTGCGGTGATCGCGGTCGTAATCATGGCCACAGCGGCCGTTGTCACGTTACTTATCGCTGCATTGATCGCACCCTTTACCGCTCACAAAGGAGATATCAAATGAGCCAAACAGCCAATGGACGCCTGGTGATAGCTATTTCATTACTTTTGTTTGGCTTAGTTAACTTGGTGTGGTTGGGGCTGCCATTTGGGATGGCCATACTATGGTCGTTGGTTGACCCTGCCCATCCGTGGAGTTTTCCAGACATGTACCCACCGGTGATTTCTTTAGGACGCTGGTTAATGGTATGGGAGAAAACGTCGTTATCCGATGCGCTAATCAACAGCTATACCATTGCGCCTACCGTGGCAGTAGTCAGTTTACTTTTGTCCCTGCCCACTGCTTATGCCTTTGGGCGCATGACATTTCCAGGCAAAGCAGTCGCGGAAATGTTGACGCTGATTCCCTTAGTTATGCCGGGAATGATCATAGCAATCTTCTTTAGCGCCATGCTGATGAATTTGGGAATTAACAATCCCTTTTTGGGGATCGTGCTAGGCCATACGGTACTTACGCTGCCTTATTCAATTCGCATTATGTCCGCGGGGTTTAAATCTGTTCCGCAGGATCTTATTGATGCCAGCCGTAACCTGGGAGCCAGCCATTGGGCAACGTTTTGCAACGCTTATCTCCCGTTACTTAAACCCAGCTTTCTGGCGGCACTCATTTTTTGTTTGGTCAAGAGCCTGGAGGAGTTCAGCATCGCTTATGTTCTCGGGGCGCCGGATTTCATCACTGTTCCCACGATCCTGTACTCCTTTTTGGGCTATTCCTTTGTGCGGCCGGATGCTGCCGTAGTCTCTATGATTTTAGTAATACCAAATGTCATCTTGATGATTATTATAGAAAAATTACTTAAGGGGAATTATTTGTCTCAATCTACCGGGAAAGCCTGAGGCTTTTACAGGAGTGAAAACATGAAAAAGATAATATTGTTACTGGCAAGTTTACTATGTAGCTCTCTCGCCTTGGCTTCGGAAAATAAAAGCTGGGATGACGTTGTAGCCCAGGCGAAGAAAGAAGGCACGGTCACGTTTAATGTTTGGTACCTGCAACCGCGTTGGCGCACATTTATTAAGCAATTCGAGACGCAATATGGGATTAAAGTGGTCATACCCGAGGGAACTCTGGATGGGAATGTTAACAAGCTATTGGCGGAATCTGGCCTGAAGAAAGGCAAAATTGATGTGATTGGCTTGTCAGTAGGGCAGTTCCCTGCTGCGATGACCGCAAAATCCTTGATCAGGATCAGCGATATGCCCGGCTATACATCGGCCATACATCAGGTTCAAAACGTGGATACCGGCGGATTTGCCGTAGCGTATTGGGGGAATCAAACAGGGTTTGCTTATGATCCACAGCAAATGGGCCAGCAGCCATTACCGCAATCCCTGGAAGATCTTCAGCGTTTTATTGACAAAAATCCGGGGCGCTTCGGATATAACGATCCCAATAATGGCGGGGCAGGTGAGGCGTTTATCCAACGTATAGTGACGTTGAAAGGCGGGGATTTTAATAGCAATGGGGAGCGGGTCGACCCCCAGATAGTTAAAAACTGGGAAAAAGGCTGGCAATGGTTTGCAGCCAATAAAGATAAAATAATCCTGACCTCATCGGGAGCTGATAGCCTGACCCGGCTCAATGACGGTGAGCTATGGCTGATCGCTGCCTGGGAAGACCATTTACGGGGGCTTCAAACAAGTGGCGCGATCACACCACGACTGAAATTTTACATTCCGGAATTTAACATGCCTGGCGGCGGTAATATTGCTGGAATTGCCGCTAACGCACCGCACCCGGCGGCTGCACAGGTATTTCTTAATTGGTTAATTCAGCCAGACATACAAAAGGCGTTGGGTGTTGAATTTGGTGCCAGGCCGATGATTAGTCAACCCGCTGCTGAACAGCAAACTCAAACCCCATTGGAATTTTATGGCAAGGCATACAGTATGGCGCTCAAAAAGGCATTTGTCCGCCAAGTGATGATGCGGTGATTGTTCTTTACGCGATTATTGCCTGAATAAGCCTGGCGAATGCCGGGTTTATTCATTTGTTAGCCACATATCTGCTTCTTCAAACATCTCTTCCAGCATGCGGTTTAGCTTCTCCCGGTCGCTTTTGCTGGCATCGGAGTTCAGCCCATTAGCCTGCATTGGTTTAACCCGAACTTCAGCATCGGGGAAGATGCCGTGAACCCGGCGGGTCAGTTCATCAAGAATGATTTCCCGCGCACCCGGTAGCCCGGCGACGTTTCTTTTATCGTAAACCAACTCCACGTACATCTTGCTTCCTTTTTACTGGATATAAAAACAGTAATGTAAACCAGGATCTGGGCGGGTGCAATGGCTAATGCAGTGTGTGGCACAAAGGGGTTGCTGGCGGGTTTCAGGCATAAAAAACCAGCCTGGAAAGGCTGGATTTGGGGATTTTTGGTCGGCACGAGAGGATTTGAACCTCCGACCCCTGACACCCCATGATAACGATTTAATAGCCAACAAACCCGCGGCATTACTGGGCTGCAAGCCGTTTAACTGTATAAACAAACAGTGCATTATTTGCAATATTGCCCCCTTATACATCAAAGACTTAGCACCTAGTTTCACCATGGCTAGGATGCAGCTTTTATTTCACCGTGCGGGACGAATACCCAGTCGATATGGTTTTCAGTATAAATTTTAGTGGACTTGGCATCGCTGTGAGCCATGCGTCCCTGAGGATCAATACCCTGCTTATCAAATAAGAAAGCGGATAGGGCGCGGATCTCATGGAACGTTGGCCTTTGTTCCTCTGGTAACGATTTCCCAACACCCACATGATCTCTCATGGCAGAAAAGGAGCGGCTTAAGTAGTCTGGGGCTACCTGAGTAGGGTGCCGAACCTCTTTACTAGTTGGGTTGCTTCGCTTAAGTGGGAGGCGATGAACAACATATGGACTGGCAACATTGTCCCGGCTACGCTCAATTACTTCTTTCAAAATGGGGCCAATTGGGATGGCAACGTGCGACGCCTCTTTAAACTGGACTTTTTGCCGGTGGATATACAGTGTTCCGTAAATATCTTCCTTTGGCTCAGCAAACCACACACACCCACAAACTCCTTCACTTGGTTGTTTGATTGAATAGCGAATACGGGACACCTCTAAACGAGCGTGGGTTGTCTGTAGAGCCAAATCCATTGCAGTTTGCAGCCACAAGGGTGATGCCTGATGAATTTTTTGATAATCCTCAAGTGACAGTCTGCGTCTAACTTTCGAATCCGTACGTCGCATTTTTTTACGTTCGGCTGGGTTATCCATCATGAGCGATTCATCAACCGCATAACTGAATAGCTTTTTAAGGAAGCTAACCTTCCTGTTCTGCACATTAGCTGAAGATTCAGAGTGATATTTCTTAATGTAGGCATTGACATGTTCAAGCTCGATGTCACATGCAAAAATATCTTGGAAAAAATCCTTTACTCTTTCGATATCGTTAAGCCAAACAGCTTGAGTATCCCCAGATGGTCTCTCATCATTAATGGCACGGTTGAGTAATGAGTCTGCATGAATTGCAAAAGGCCTGGCTTCATTATTGACGCCACCGGACTCACGAATAAGGCTTTCTATCGAGGGAATAGCTTCTGGCCTCATCCTTAAGTTATATTCCTTCGCAATGGCTATAGCCATAACACGATCCGTTCCCAAAGATTTTCGGGGGCCAGTGATCAATGTAAATCTATATTGGCCGGTGCCTTTATCGAAAAGTAGGTAATCAGGGAGATTTCTGTTCTCCCTCTTACGTGGTCTTGCAGCCATGTTAACCTTCTTGAATTAACCGACGAACACTTTCGCTGACCATTGAATCGACACCCCATTGTTCAGATGCGCAGACCAAAATGGTTCCGTCTACGATACGACCACGCAGTTTGCCGTTTTCAATCCAGCGCTTAATTGTTCTGTTGTCAGGAACTGAGCCTGCTTCAAACTCTCGTTTACCCCACAGACTCGCTTTCATTAACTTGGCCATACGTTTCTCCATTTTGCCCGGCTGCACCCGGGCATTTAGATTTATTCTTTGATGCAGGTGGGCAGGATTTGTTGCCAGATTGCCGATACATATTTCACTTGGTGGCGAGCATCAGCCAGTGCGTTGTATGCCACACCATCAAATGGCATGTCGCGCTTGGGATCGAAACCAAGCTGTTTACCGAGCATAACCATGGTGCGCACGTCGCTGTCGTTCCAGAATTGCCACGGGCAGGTATGACCGGCGTGTTCGTAGGCCGAACGCAAAATCACGTTGTCGAAGCTGGCACCATTGCCCCAAACTTTAAGATAACGTGGGCTGTCAGAGTTGAGGCTAATAAACGAACTCAGTTCGGAGAGCGCTTCTGCGATGTTCTTAGTATCGTCGGTACAAATAGCGGCGCGAGCTTCCGCTGATTGATTCAGCCACCACAGGATAGTGTCGCCGTCCGGAGTGGCGCCCTGGCTCATCGCACTTGTAAGGTCAACGGCCAAATAAAATTCTGCCCCCAACTCACCACTTTGTGGGTCAAAGAACACAGCGCCGATTGCGACAATTGGGGCATTGGGCTTATTACCCATGGTTTCGAGGTCGATCATTAAATGGTTCATTTCTGCTCTCTTTTCAATTTGCGCTATCAGTTAGCTAGTCATTGCTGGCCTCCTTTCACAAAAATTACCCAGTGCGTCTTGTCTGATTTACCGGTGCGCTGCCAAATGGCCGGCCTCTCATCTGTGAGTGCCAGAATCTGACTAACCGGTATCTGCGTCTCATTCCATTTGAAAATGAGTACGCCGTGTGGACGCAATACTCTAAACGCCTCATCGAACCCGGAGCGCAGGTCATCACGCCACGTTTCCCGGTTTAGTTTTCCGTATTTTTTACCCATCCAGGCGTTTTCACCCACGCGCTCCAGGTGCGGCGGGTCGAATATCACCACTGAAAAACTCGCATCAGAAAACGGCAGCGCGCGGAAATCGGCGATTACATCCGGGCTGATAACGAGACTGCGACCGTCGCAGAGAGTGTGCTGTTCGGCTCGAATATCGCTGAATACAGCGCGCTCGTCCTGTTTGTCGAACCAAAACATGCGGGAGCCGCAGCACATATCGAGAATGGTTTGTTCTGACATCACTCACCCCCTTCGCGCTGCTGCTCAATACGTTTAAATTCGATTACCCAGACCCACGGGTTGTGCTTAAAGCTCTGCTCTGGGTAGATGTCGTCCCACAATTGGCGAAACCACAGCCATTTATCCATTCTGCCGCCATATGGTGTCGGGTCAGCTGGATAGCCTTCTTTCCCAGCATCCTCTTCGCTGATTGCGTTCAATCGCTCAACCCGTACACCAGTAATTTCCAGCGTTATGCGGCTGGCTGCGCGAGGCATATGGATAGATGGTTTCCAGCAGGAACGGCCATCTTCATAGCCATCATCATCACCCCAGGTAAAACCCCCATCTACTGCGTAAATAGCGTGACCAGAGTAATAACCATTGCCAAATGGCATTTCGTGAATCGCCCTGGCAGGGCGGTCAGGATTCCATGGCTGAATTTGGCCATCTTCATCCAGTTCATGACTCACTACGCCCCACGTCTCACGCACCCAGATGCGGTCACCGACAGCGCCAAATGGGAAACGCACTCGAACAGGCTGGTTAAGCAGCGGTGATTTGCCAATTGCCCAACATGCCTTACCCTCATCTTTCTGGCTGGTGCTACTCATTATCCACCCATGGAAATCGTGACTTGACGGCACACCACTAATAATTCGTCGCGTCTGCGTCTTTCTGCCATCGAGGATCGCCCGCACCATTTCGGCATTAAAAATCATTCCGCGTTCCGCGCTCATTGCACACCCCCTGATTTATTGCGTTCTAATACTTCCATAAGAACTACAAAGGTCACATCTAACCTAGTGGCCAACTCTTGGATTAATCCCGCTGTAGCTGGTGGCATTTCAGACGCGTGGGTGTAGGCTTCTGCTACCAGCTCTTTAACTTTCAGGCGGCGCATTGTTGTGCCTCCATTAGTTCGTGGTAGCGATTCATGAACAGCCCGTAAGCTTGCCCAGGACGTAACGGAATAATTTGAAGAAGGTCACTGCTGGGAATGCCATCGAGCATGGGCCAGTGAGTTCCATCGTCAATTTCAAGGTCGCGGCGTTCGGTAGCCAACATGACTAAATCCGCATATTTCACTATTGAGGACTGAATAGCTGGCAAACCAAACTTGAAGCGAATCAGACCATCAACATGAGCCTCTACGCGCTGGTAATCCGGTAACAGAGCTTTAAGCGGGGCAGGAATGTCCTGGCAATATGCTTCGGTGCCATCATTCAGCAGAGCTTCCAGGGCGAATTCAGGCGGCACTATTTGGCTACAAAGTACTGAGTGCTGAGCTACTGAATAGAACTCGGGCAGATGACCACAGAAGCGGCATATATTAGACAAAGAAACGGCAATATCTTTAATATCAATAGCTGCTACGGTGGCGGCCTGATAATCAAATTTCTTACCAGATAAAGTTTGGATAAAACTCATAAATTATTTCTCCATAGCTGTCAGCTGCAACTGATGTTTAAAAAAGACCAGTTTGAAATTCTCGTTTTGTGCGCTTACTTTTACTAAGCTCTGATTTACTGGTTTGTTTTTCAGCCCATAATTTTGCATGCCTTAATACGTCATCAAACATCCTGCCTTTCTTACTCGCTTGAGAAAGTCGCTTATAATGGTCAACGGCTTGCCATGCCCCCCCCTGAGCCACAAAGAGTGAAAAGCCGCTCTTAATTAATTCCGCCTTTACGTTCTTCTCAATAAATTCCAGATGGTTCATGTATACTCTCTGGGTTTGTTATCAAGTATTTAGGGTGCAGCAACCCAACCCATTGATGGGGATGATTACTGCATGATTATTAGTGTTTTACTTCGCCGCCAAGTGCTTCAATTAGCTGGGATATTAGCAGTGACGTATCACCAGTCATTAATGCAAAATCAGCATCAAATCTACTAGCTATGTCTTCGTGATCGATATCATCGTTTTGCATGGTAAGTTCTTCACTAAATTTAATTCGGTTAATAGCGAATGAGTCACTTAATACAAAACTAATTCGTTCTTGCCATTCAAGGGCAAGTTTGGTTGCTACTTTGCCAGCTTCAATATGAATAGCTATTTCATCACTCACCAAATCTTGTTGTTTGGCGCGGATTACACCGCCCCCATCGAGCACCGCTTTAAGTTCTGCTTCTTCCATCATTTTGAACCCAGCAGGAACTGCGCCAGAGCGCACCCATTCGGTAATGGTCAACTCAATTGGAGTTTCAATGGTCATAGGCACAACAGGAAGTGAACCAAGGCTCTTACGCAACAGCGCCAAGGCGTCCTCTGCTTTTTTAGCTCCGGCACTATCAACTATGATCAGCCCGTTGGCGGTATCGATCCACACCATGGTCTGGTTAAAGCGGCTAAAGGCACGAGGAAGCAGGCTATGCAGCACTTCATCCTTCAGCGCGTCCTTTTCCGTCTTCTTCAGTTTGCGGCCCTTATCTGCTTCCAACTTTTTAAGCTTGGTATCAAGTTCTCTTTTGACTACCGTCCCAGGAATGATTTTCTCTTCCTTAAGGGCGCTGATAAGAAGATGTCCGCCGCTTGAGTGGCATAGAGCCTCACTGTTAGGTATTACCGAAGTCCATCCCATTCTGGCCATGTCCTGGCTACCACATGGGGTAAAACGGAAAGCTTCAAGCTTCTGCTCCAGTTCATCAAAAGCAGTCGTTGTTAAGTCCCATGAAAGCCTGTATACCTGAGCGTTTTTAAAAAATGGTTGATTCATCATTATCTCCTGATCGCCACTGCACTGGCGGTACGGTTATTTCTCCAAAACCTGATTACTGTGTACCAAGTTGGTTCGATAGGTACATTATGTACCCTCAAGGTACATTGTCAAGTATAAAAAAACCTGCCGAAGCAGGTTCATTTGATGTTGCAGAGGTTAATGACGATAACCTCTAGGCTTACCGGAGAAGATAACGGTGCCAATAATGGAGCAATTACCATTAATTTTTATGTATGGCTCAGGCCAGCTCACATTTAAGGCTTTAAGGAAACGTTGCCCACCATCTTCAATCAATCTTTTGAAGGTCGTTTCGCCTGTATCATGCATAAGGGCTATGACATCATCGCCATGAGTAGGTGGTATTTCTGGGTCTACAAAAATCATATCGCCAGGGCGATATTCATCGATCATCGATTCACCAATAACCCGCAGTATATATGTCATAGAGCCGCATGGCACGGGGCATGGGTATGACTCGGCATTTTTCAAATCAACCTCAGCATAGCCAACTTCGGTCCATGCACCTGCTTGCACCCAAGAGATAACCGGAACCATTGTAATGTTGCGATTAGTATCTGATACATCGGGATTTTTTGCAATATTGGTTGTCTGATGTTCCTGATCTAACCACCCCATTGGAAGGTCAAAGCATTTCTCGATATGCCTCGCCATGACATCGCCGATGTTCTTTGATGCGCCTTCTCCCATAAACCTGCTGGTTTGTGTCGGTTCACGATCAATCATATTGGCAAAAAACGAGTTTCCACCCACACCGTCCCGCAGTCTTCTCGCGTTTATACGCCGAATTTCTTGGATAGTTTTCATAATGCTATTACATAGCCTGTACCTTATTGGTACAAGTACCTTGTGGGTTCATTTAATTCATGTAGAATGTACTCAGGAGGTACATTCATATGAAAGAGTACTGGGACTCTTTAACCAAAGAGCAGCAAGGTTCCTTAGCTAACAACGTAGGTTCTAAAACGTGATATCATCGTTTGATTTTTAACGTCTACAAAAAAGCAGGCTTCTCTCTAGCCAAAAAATTAGAAGACATAACCGCAGGCAAAATTTTGAAATCCGATTTAAGGCCTGACATCTACCCAAAACAGTAGTCGTCAGTGCAAACATTTAATACCACAGAGGAAGGGGAATAGCAGTGGGTAATGAACCCGTGTGGAAAGTAGAGCGTCAACCATCCTGGCTGGTGGCGGCGATACGAAAGACGATAGCCGCTCTGCCTGGTGGGTATGCCGAGGCAGCGGAAATTTTGGATGTTACTCAGGATGCTTTGTTTAACAGGCTTCGTGCTGGTGGGGATCAGATCTTCCCTATGGGCTGGGCAATGGTGCTTCAAAAGGCCGCTGGTGTCAGTTATATCGCGGATGCTTTCTCACTTCAGACTGATAACGGTACTCATATACCTGGAACCTCACCTGAAGTTGAGAATGAAGAAATTGGTTTGAAACTGGCTGAGCTAGTGGGTCAGCTTGGCAATCTGGTTAATGCCTACCGCAATTACATTGATGATGGCGTGGTTGATAAGGGTGAGTGGGATAGCCTCAACGAAATTGCTTACCAATTTCGGGTAACGCTTATGACATTCCTGAACCTGATTTCACGAGTTTATTGTTTGCCAGAAATGAGTGACGCCCGCGAGTGTGCAGCTCCGGGCGCCTTGGCGATTAACTCTACAGCTATGGAGAAATAATTCGCATGAACAGTTTAACGGCTTTTAACCGCTTACCGCAACTCAAGGCAATCCCAATTCCTGGAACACCAATGTATCGGTATGTGCAAAAGATAGCGGGCAACTGGGTTTCATGTAACCACAGCAGAGTCACAGCCATCGTGGGTGTCTATAACCGGAAGGTTAAGGCGCTGGTACATGGAGAGAGTGCGCGATGACAGTTGAAATGTTTGATTCCAATAAGTCCGGGCGCTACACTGACTTTGCAGCGGCAAAATCCGTTGCCGGGATTGGCGTCCTGGAAATCATTCGAGCGCATGACCGCGCTAGTGCGGTTTTTTTATGTGCTATGCACGGCCACATTCGCATTATGGTGGGGCGTGTAGGGGCTTCTTCGGAAGCGCCGGGTTCTCGAGTGACCGGTTACGCCAACCCTGCACGTCTCACCACCCTTGAGATTGGCGTTTCTGGTGGTGAGTTTAAATACTTATCACTCGAGGATGCCACCATGGCTACGATCCCCGCTATTGCTCAACCTGAAATCACGATCTTTAACGGTCAGGCCGTTACTTCGTCTCTGGCTGTTGCCGACTATTTCACTAAGCGTCATGACGACGTATTAAAAAAAATCCGCTCCCTAGAATGTTCCCCTGAATTTAACGCCCGCAATTTTGCGGAGGTTATATATACCGATGCTAAAGGTGAACGCCGTCCGGCCTATCAAATCACCCGCGATGGCTTCGCATTCCTTGCCATGGGCTTCACAGGTAAGCGAGCCGCTCAGTTTAAAGAGTCATACATCACCGCTTTTAATCAGATTGAAAAGGCACTGATCGCGCCGGTTGATATTTCCTGTACTGCGCACAATGCCCACGTTGTTTATCTCTATATGTCCGAAATTCACCGTGTCTGGATTGCCCAGCTTTACCCAATGTTGATGGCCTCCCAATCCCCGATCGCTAACAGCCTGTATGACTACATCAACGATGGTGTTTTCGTTGCTGGACTTGTTGATCGTAGCTTGAACGTGAAGCGCAAGGAGGTTCGCAAGTGAGCACTAAACTAACAGGTTACGTTTGGGACGCGTGTGCCTCTACTGGCATGAAGCTATCCAGTGTAGCAATCATGGCGCGTCTAGCAGACTTCAGTAGCGATGAGGGAGTGTGCTGGCCTTCCATTGAAACTATTGCCCGTCAGCTTGGCGCTGGGGTAAGCACAGTTAGAACGGCGATAGCAAAACTTGAGGCTGAAGGGTGGTTAACTCGCAAGGCCCGTCGTCAGGGAAACCGTAACGCATCAAACGTGTATCAGCTGAACGTGAACAAGCTTCAAAAAGCTGCCTTTGCTCACATGTCAGATTCTGAACGTTCAAAATCTGACGGGTCAAAATTCGACGCGTCAAAATCTGAGCCATCAAAATTTGAGCCGTCAAAATTTGAGCCGTCAAAATCCAGCAATTTACAGGATTCTCACCCGGCAAAATCTGGCGGGGATCCGTCAGTAAATTCAAAACAAGAACCATCAGTAATAAAACCCTCTTGTCCGAGCGCTTCGCTGCCGGACTCAGATTCTAACTCTGATGGATCTTTTGCCAATGCTCATCCAGACGCCGCAGTGCTCAGTGCCAGAAAGCGTTACTGGGGCACTCAGGAAGACCTGACCTGTGCAGAGTGGATTCACAAACGCATTCGCAAATTATACGAAAGTGCTGCCGAAACCGATGGTGAAGTGGCCTTGCCTAAGGCACCAAACTGGACTGCATGGGCTAACGATGTTCGCTTGATGCGTATGCAAGACGGTCGTAGCCACAGCCAGATTTGCGCAATGTTCGACAAGGTGAGTCGGGATCCGTTCTGGTGTCGAAACATTCTCAGCCCGTCGAAACTGCGTGAAAAATGGGATGATCTGGCTATTCGCTTATCTCCGGCTGCTGGACGAATTGCTGCCGAAGATCAGCTGTTCAAATCCAGCTATCAATCGACAGATTACTCTCAGGTGCCAGAGGGGTTCAGGTCATGACAGCAAACTATTCACTGATTTATGCCGATCCCGCTTGGACATACGGCAACACCATCAGCAACGGGGCTGCCTCAAATCATTACGGCACTATGAGCCTGACAGACATGAAGCGCCTACCTGTCTGGGAACTAGCCGCTGAAAACGCAGTATTGGCCATGTGGTATACAGGCACCCACAACCAGGAGGCTATAGCACTGGCTGAGGCCTGGGGTTTTGCCGTCCGCACTATGAAAGGTTTCACCTGGGTGAAATTGAATGCTCTGGCTGAGACACACATCAACGTAGCCATTGAAGCGGGAGAGATTCAGGACTTTTACGATTTTCTTGCCCTGCTGAATGCTCAGACCCGCATGAACGGTGGCAATCATACCCGGGCCAATTCAGAAGATTTGCTGATAGCTACAAAGGGTAAAGGGCTTGAGCGTAAGAACGCCGGGGTTAAACAGGTAATTTACAGCCCACTCGGTTCGCACAGTCAGAAGCCAGAAGAAGCCCGTCGCCGTCTTGAAGAGCTTTACGGTGATGTATCTCGTATTGAGTTGTTCAGTAGGACTGCCGCGCCGGGTTGGGATGCATGGGGTAATGAAGCAGAAGACCCAGCGGTTGAATTAGTACCTGCAACGGTCTTCGAAGTAATCAAGATGGGAGGGAAGGCAGCGTGAAGGATTTAACGAACCGGCCGCAAGAGGTGCTGGACATCATTATCAACTTCAGACGTGAGAAAGGCTTCCCACCTACGGCTTTTGAGCTTGCCAGCCTGATGGGGTGCAGTTCGCCCAATGCCGCAGCCGTTCAGATGAAGGCTTTGCAGAGGAAAGGTGTAATCACGATCGCCCCGGGCGTTTCAAGGGGGATCACCATAAACATCCAGAGCCGTGGAGAGGAGGCTATATCGCTTCTACGTTCGCTGGTGGACGGTGATGAATATGCCCGAGAACACGCCATTGCATTCTTGGAGCGTTGTGAGGTGCTGCCATGAAATTAATCCTGCCATTTCCCCCCAGTGTTAACACCTACTGGCGCGCACCAAACAGTGGCCCACTAAAAGGCCGTCACCTAGTCAGCGTGGCTGGTCGTAGGTATCAAAGCGCAGCCTGTGCTGCGATTGTAGAGCAGCTGCGCCGCCTGCCAAAGCCATCCACGGCAGAGGCAGCGGTAGAGGTCACCTTATTCCCACCCGATGCCCGTCGTAGGGATATAGATAACTACAACAAGGCGCTATTCGATGCCTTAACCCATGCAGGGGTATGGGTTGACGATAGCCAGGTAAAAAGGTTGCTGGTGGAATGGGGACCAACAGTCCCTAAGGGAAGAGTAGAAATCACGATTAACAAATACACAGCGGGTGCAGCCGCTTAAGCATGGAGAAGGGTATGAATAATTTAACCGTGACGACAGTTTGTTCTAAACATCATTCAATATTAGCAGGTCAGACTGTAACAATGTCCAGCCGGGAAATAGCTGTTCTGACTGATAAACAGCATCAGCATGTTAAACGAGATATTGAAAACATGCTGAATGACCTCTGCGAAGATGTGTCCAGTTTTGGACGCATCTATTTTGACAGTCTGAACCGCCAGCAGACCGAATACATGTTAGACCGGGATCACGCCGAGTGTCTGGTGACTGGCTACAGCGCAATATTGCGCATGAAAGTGATTAAACGGCTCAGGGAACTGGAAGGACAAAAATCCGTTCCCCAAACACTACCAGAAGCGCTACGGCTGGCAGCTGACTTGGAGGAACAAAAACAGATGCTGACCATTCAGTTAGCTTCTGCGGCTCCTAAAGCTGAGTTTGTCGATCGCTACGTTACTGCAAGTGGCTCAATGACGTTCCGGCAAGTAGCAAAGCTTCTAAATGCTAAGGAGCCTGAATTCCGCTTATTCCTGATTGAAAACCAGATCATGTACCGGTTAAACGGCACCTTGACGCCACACCATCAGCATATTGAAGCTGGGCGATTCCACGTAAAGACTGGCACAACCATAGCCTCTAATTACGCATTTAGTCAGTCGCATTTCACAGCCAAAGGCGTTCGTTGGATCGGTGGGCTGTGGACTGAGTATCTTGCAGGGAAAGAACTAGAATGAGAGCACTGTTAACACCTGAAATTGCCCCGCGCCTGGGTGTGGTGTTATTCCGTCCTGGTGCTGATGTGATGCCATTATTCCGGGCGGGGAAAGTCATTGTTGAAACTGCGCCCAGTACATTGACTCACTCTAAAAGCGGCCTGATTCCCACACCAGAACAACCCCTGGCAGAAAATGCAGGGGTTCGTTCTTACCTGACAACTCCAGAAGTTGTTAAAGCGGCTGGTGGAATACAAACACTAGAGCAAAATCTACTCGTAGCAGAAGGTTGTCAGTGGCCGCACTCCGATTATCACTATCATGAGTTCACAACGCTTCGCCGTGGAGCCGGGGCATTACGTCTGTGCTACGGGTGTGACAATAAACTGCGCGGGCATGAAGATGAGACTCAAAAGGCGATAGCTGATAAAAATGCCGTGAAATTTGTTATCAGCAGAATCATTGCCGACCTCAGGTTAGGGCAACACCATAAGCTTAATATTCATGAGGTCTGCTGGTGGGCATTTAAGCATGGAGTTTTGAACCTTTTACCTGAATCCGCAGCAGGTGAAGGTTTAGGCTTGCCCGTAGAATCCATAGGAAATGGCCCACTCAAGGAAAGCGATATCCAGCCATCAGTAACCGCCTCAAGCGTTTTGCAAGGAAAATTAGCAGCATCACCACCAGCAAGAGTTGTAGTGGGAGCATTCGAGCAATTAGAGGAACAAAACCCAGTAATAGCCATTGGGATTGATCCTGAAAGCCCTGAGTCTTTCATGCGAAGGCCAAAGCGCCGTCGCTGGGAGTATGTTAACTATACCCGTTGGGTAAAGGCCCAGCCTTGCGAGTGCTGCCGCCGCCCAGGTGATGATCCGCACCATATCATCGGTTATGGCCAGGGTGGCATGGGAACAAAAGCACATGATTTATTCGTTATACCGCTGTGCAGAGCGTGTCATGACGAACTTCACGCCAACGTTAAAGCCTTTGAGCAAAAGCACGGGACGCAACTGGAGTTGCTGTTTCGTTTTATGGATAGGGCGATGGCTATTGGCGTAATAACTAAAGGCGTAATGGAGAAATAAGATGCGTGATATTCAGTTGGTATTAGACCGTTGGGGATCTTGGGCAAATGCAGAAGGTGACAGTGTTGGCTGGCCATTTATAGGTGCAGGCTTTAAAGGACTCTTGCCGCCTACTGGAAAATCATTTGACCTTTGTACCGATGGTGATGGATTAATTGTTGATGCCGCAGTAGGAATGCTAAAAAAAGTTAAGCGTGAAGAAGAGTATGATTTGATTATGGCTCACTACCGCTACAAGGTATCTAAATCAGCAATAGCTCGTAAGTTGAAATGGTCGGAAGGGCAAGTGCGCAATAAGCTGATGATTGCTGAAACGTTCGTAGATGCCTGCATTGCCATGACTGGTGCCAGACTTGAATTGGATGAATGGTTGCAAAAGAAAGTGATAAAAAAAGTGGCATGAAGACTATTCGTAACGAATTTAAGGTTGTACTGTGTTAAGAGTGGTCACTTAGACACGAACTTAATCAAATTATTAAACCTCGCTTCGGCGGGGTTTTTTGTTTGTCCAACTTTCAGGGCGATATATGCGCTGTTAAACCGAATGCAATATTTTCATCTTGCTTGCCGTTTCGACCAGAGCTATCTCTAATGCATCCAATGAAAGGGCGTAAATTATGAATAGCAAAATACACATGACAGAAGCGGCAAAAGCCATTTATAGGGAATTAAGCAAGGCACCTGCCACAGTGGGGGAAATAGCCCAAAATACGCACCTCAGCTACGAATGCAGCTTGCTTATTTTAACTCAGTTAGAAATGGTGGGGTTGGCGCATGAAAACCTTGGGGGTTACACGCTGCCTCAATGATGGGGCTGTTATTGTGAAAATGGGCGGCTGGTGGGTGTTGTAGCACCCGGCCAGCCATTTGCTCATGTTCAAGGTCACAAGCAAACCAAGGCCCACACGCTTTGCGCAAAAGCATAGTGAGCCTATCAAAGACTTGCTGACTAATCCATGAAAAATACTGTAAAAATAACCAGTGGTGATTTATTCAACGCTGATTGTCTGGATGTTTTAAAAGAGCTGCCTTCTGATAGTGTCGATTTAATCATTACCGATCCCCCTTACTTCAAAGTTAAGCCTAACGGTTGGGATCGGCAATGGACAGGGGATGAAGATTATCTGCGATGGCTTGATAGTTGCCTTGAGCAGTTCTGGCGGGTGCTAAAACCGGCTGGTGGCCTGTACCTGTTTTGCGGTCATAGACTGGCTGCTGACACCGAAATTCTGGTTCGTAATCGTTTCAACGTCCTTAACCATATCATTTGGGCAAAACCCAGCGGTAGGTGGAACGGATGCAGAAAAGAAGACTTGCGGTCTTATTTCCCTGCAACAGAACGGATAATTTTTGCTGATCATTATCAAGGCCCATACAAGCCAAAAAGCGATGGTTATGAAGCCCGTAGCGATGCCCTGAAACAACAGGTGATGCAACCCCTTATCAGTTACTTCCGTGATGCCAGAGCTGCACTGGGTGTTACAACTAAGCAGATAGCGGCGGCAACGGGCAAAAAGAATATGGCATCACACTGGTTCGGGCTGAGCCAATGGCAGTTACCGAACGAAGTGGATTACGGCAAATTGCAGTCCCTTTTTGCTGAAATCGCCACCAATAAGCAGCAAGACGCGGAGTTGGCCCAGCCCCACAATATGTTGGTGGAAACTTATGAAGGGCTAAGCCGTAAATATCTTGAGCTACTAACTGAATATAAAAGCCTTCGGCGGTATTTTGAAGTGAGCGCCACGGTCCCCTATACAGACGTTTGGACTCATAAGCCCGTTCAGTTCTATCCCGGTAAGCACCCTTGTGAAAAGCCCGCTGAAATGCTGGAGCAAATGATCGAGGCGAGTAGCCGCCCTGGAGATGTAGTTGCTGATTTCTTCATGGGGTCAGGTTCAACCATTAAGGCCGCATTGAAATTAAACCGTAGTGTACTTGGGGTGGAACTGGAAACTGATCGCTTCACTCAAACTCTTCAAGAAATAAACGACATCAAAATTACTTAGGCCCACTTCTGTGGGTCTTCTTATTTCAGGCCCAGGCTAACAACCTTCAGATACTCCGTGTGCGATTGAGCCTGCGGCCTGATCTCTATTCCCCTCATTCTGAGAGGACTCACAGCAACGAGGGGGACGAATGTCCGAACCAATAACCAGCACGACAGCGGCTGGTATTGCACTGGCCGGAGCTAGCATTTATGGGCTTTTAACTGGCACAGAATTTGGCGTCGTGTTTGGAGCATTTGCCGGTGCCGTTTTCTACATAGCATCAGCTTCAGATTTAACCGTGCCACGCCGGTTGGGATATTTCGTCGTTTCGTATATTGCCGGAGTGGTTTGTTCGGGGCTTGTCGGAGCCAAGCTTGCATCTTTAACAGGGTACAACGATAAACCGCTTGATGCGCTTGGTGCCGTCATTGTTTCAGCATTAGCGGTGAAGGTATTAACGTTCCTGAATAACCAAGACCTTGGCTCACTCATCGCAATGGTGACGCGCCGGGGAGGTTCGAATGGTTCTTAATGATCCGACATCAACTGTTAATGCGCTGGTATGTGTTGGGGTGGTGCTGTCATTGATGCTGTACAGGAGAAAGTCCTCTCGGCATCGCTGGGCAGTATCTCTTCTTGCCTGGCTGTTCACGGTGGTTTATAGCGCGGTTCCGTTGGCTTACCTTTGCGGAATTTACCCGCACTCTTCCTGGATGACCATAACCGCAAATCTAATCATTCTGGGTGCGCTTGTCTCGGTACGGGGCAATCTCGCCCGCATCGTTGATCTACTGAGGCACTAATGAATCAGGAACAATTTCAAAAGGCGGCTGGTGTCAGCGCCGGATTAGCTGCGCGTTGGTTTTCGCATATTGATGCTGCGTTTAAGGAGTTTGGTGTAACTGCTCCGGCTGATCAGGCCATGTTTATTGCTCAGGCAGGGCATGAAAGCGCAGGGTTCTCTTTGCTGGTGGAAAGCTTCAACTATACCCCTGCTGCGTTAGTAGCAACCTTCGGCAAGCGCATCACAAAATACCAGGCAGACATGTTGGGGCGGGTAAATAGCCGCGCCGCCAACCAGCAGGCTATCGCGAACCTGGTCTATGGTAATCGGTTGGGCAACCGAGCCAGCAATGAAGGGTGGCAGTATAGAGGCCGTGGCTTAATTCAGATTACCGGGCGAGATAATTACCGGAAGTGTGGTGATGCTTTGAAGCTTGATTTGGTTTCATGTCCTGACTACCTCGAAGAAGACCATCATGCTGTCCGTTCGGCACTGTGGTTCTACACCAATAGCGGATGTCTGCTTTATTCCGGTGATGTTTATAAAGTTACCCAAATTATCAACGGTGGTCAGAACGGAATTGAGGATCGCCGGGTACGTTACTTCCGCGCCAGAGCGGCTTTATTGTGACAATCCTAATCATGTTGGTTAAGAGGTACTGGAAGCCGCTGGCGGCGTTAATGCTGGCGGCTTCATTGTATATGGGGGGCTGGTGGCGTGGTCACAATGATTCAAATCAGCAGTGGTCGGTCAGGTGGGCCGCAAGGGATTTAAGCGACACTCAAGCTATTGCAAAGCGTGAAGCAACAGAGCGAGAGGAAGAACAACGTCGGAAATCGGCAGTTAATCAGGTAATAGCAGATGCCCAACAACAAATTAACAGTGCTAAGACTGACGCTGATAATGCTCA
Organism: uncultured Enterobacteriaceae bacterium; assembly: GCA_966186435.1. GTDB lineage: Bacteria > Pseudomonadota > Gammaproteobacteria > Enterobacterales > Enterobacteriaceae > CBIFWW01. The sequence goes on along the minus strand of CBIFWW010000039.1, from coordinate 581 downwards.
GCGCTCTGGTGACAGGTTGCAGCAACAACTTAAAGAGCTACAACACCAACTTGCAGGAAGTGAAACCGGCAGACTGGCCGCCATTACCGCAGGAAGCCAGGCAAGGGGAGAGGTCACAATACTGCTTACCCAGTTGCTTAGCGAATCTGACAAAGCAGCGAGAGACTATGCAGCGGAAGCTGACAAAAATTATGCTGAAGGAATGACCTGCGAGAGAATTTATGATTCAGTTTCAAAAAAATAGGCTGACATTGGGGTCCGTAAAAGGATGGCAGCCGATAAATAAGACAAGGCATTTCTCAAAGCCAGCAAATCATACTGGATTAATCTCGTGATGTTAAGAGAATGTTCTTAATGTTAATAATTGGGTGAAATTTTATCTCGGCCTGGATGGTCGGGGCGAAACAAAAAAATCCCCGCACTTTGTGGAGTGCAGGGCAGAGTTTCGACCGTTGTCATATCGCTTCACTTCAAGTCCCTTTCATAATTGCTGGCGTTTCCTGCCATCCATTAGTTCGAGGGTAAAAAACCCTAAAGCACCACCCTGTGCTTTAAGGGAGCAAAATGTAAAAATCACCAAA
>CBIFWW010000038.1:0-25026 GCA_966186435.1 uncultured Enterobacteriaceae bacterium | reverse complement strand
GTGGAAACCGTGGTGAAACAGAAGCTGCCCGCCAGCGTCAAACAGCGGGATACCTGGGCCAATGCGGTGGCGAAGGCGTTCTCCAGCCAGCACATTCCACCGACGGAAGAGAATATTTGCGCGGTATTGGCGGTAGCGGCCCAGGAATCCAACTATCAGGCTGACCCGGCGGTGCCGAATATGGGCAAAATCGCCTGGCAGGAGATCGACCGCCGGGCCGAAAAGCTGCATATCCCCCCCTTCCTGGTGCATACCGCGCTGCTGATTAAATCCCCCAACGGCCAAAGCTATAGTGACCGGCTGGATAATGCCAAAACCGAAGGCCAGTTGAGCGCCATATTCGATGATTTCATCAACATGGTGCCGATGGGCCAGACCCTGTTTGGCAACCTTAATCCGGTGCATACCGGTGGGGCAATGCAGGTCAGCATCGCCTTCGCCGAGCAGCATCAAGATGGCTACCCGTGGAAAATAGACGGCACGGTGCGCCAGGAAGTGTTTACCGTGCGCGGCGGGGTGTGGTTTGGCACCTACCATTTACTGAACTATCCGGCGGATTACAGCCAGTTGTTGTATCGCTTTGCGGATTTTAATGCCGGATGGTATGCCAGCCGTAATGCCGCCTTCCAGAGCGCGGTCAGTAAAGCCAGCGGCGTGAAACTGGCACTGGACGGTGACCTTATCCTGTATGGGAGTGATAAGCCGGGCAGCACCGAGCTGGCGGTGCGAAAGCTTGATTTGGATATGAGCGACAGCGCGATCCACAACGCCCTGGCAAAAGGTGAACGCGTGGATTTTGCCGATTCAGCTCTGTATCAACGGGTTTATGCGCTGGCAGAGAAAAAAGCCGGTAAAAAGTTGCCGCGAGAAATGCTACCGGGGATCACCCTGGAAAGCCCGAAAATCACCCGCAATCTCACCACGGCCTGGTTTGCCAAGCGGGTGGATGAGCGGCGGGCGAGTTGTATGGCCCGTTAGTGGTAACGGTGGCGCAGTATCAGCGCCACCAGGCCCAGCACGATTGCACCCAGCAGGAACGGCACCAGCCCGAAGACAAACCCCACCCCCGGCCCCATAACAATGGCCGGGCGGCTGGTGCTGCCGTTGGTTATCAGATGTTCAAACACGCCGGGAGCATGAACTACCAGGCTCAGCAATTGGGCAGCGGCCCAGAAGAAGAACAGTACCAGTAGGCCATAGGCGATATTACCGATCGGGGCCTTCTCGCGCTTGAGCACGGACGCTACCGGTTTCGATAAAGAGATATCAGCCATACTCACCTCCACGGGATTTGATGTGGGCAGAAGACATAAAAAGGCTTAGGGGAAGTGTGGCAGGTCATCCCAATTGTCAATATCGGATTTTTGGTAAAGTGTTGGCAGATTTTTCTGGAAGTGTGGTTCTTTGCGTTAAATCACAATTTAAAATTGTTATTAACCAGTTGGTAACATAATCATCTCCTCGGCCTGATGTGGCTGGTACACTCGTGCCGTATCCCCATTTCAAGAGTAACCACGCCATGATGACTGACAAAATTCGCCGCGATTGGCACTACTACGCCATCGCGCTGGGACTGATTTTTATCCTTAACGGGGTGATTGGTCTGGCGGGGTTTCCCACTGAGGGCTGGAGAAGCTATGCCGTGGGGCTGGTAACCTGGGTGCTGTGCTTCTGGTTGGCGGGTCTAATTATTCGCCGCCCCAAATCCGATGAGGCGGCAAAGGAGTAAAACCTTAGGCGGAAACCGAGTTAAGCAGGGCGCTGTCCTGCTGATGGCGCTCCAAAGCTAACTCAATCAGGCGGGTAATCAAATCGGTATAGCCGAGGCCGCTGGCCTGCCACAGTTTCGGGTACATGCTGATATTAGTGAAGCCAGGCAGGGTGTTGATCTCATTAATAATAACGTCGTTTTCCGGCGTCAGGAATACGTCCACGCGGGACATTCCGGCACACTCCAGCGCCTGATAGGCCGCAATGGCGATACCGCGGATCTTGTCGTTGATCTCCGCCGGAATAGCCGCCGGGACTTCAACGCGGGCAGCGTTACCGTCAATGTATTTGGTGTCGTAGGAGTAAAAATCACTGTTTAGTACGATCTCGCCACATACGCTGGCCTGTGGGTCATCGTTGCCCAGCACGGCGCACTCGATTTCGCGGCCCGCAATCCCTTGCTCCACAATCACTTTACTGTCAAAGCTAAAGGCCAACTCCACGGCGGCCTGGTAACCGGCAGCGTTTTTCACTTTGCTGACGCCCACGGAGGAGCCTTGGTTAGCCGGTTTAACAAACATCGGCACGCCCAGCCTGGCTTTTAAGGTGTCGAAATCATACTGACTGCGGTTGCGGCGTTTCAGTGTGACGAATGGGGCAACATTCAGGCCGGCATCGCGCAGCAGGCGTTTGGCCACGTCTTTATCCATGCTGACGGCAGAGCCAAGCACACCGGAACCGACGAAGGGCAGGTTAGCCATGCGCAGCATCCCTTGCAGGGAGCCATCTTCACCCAGGGTGCCGTGAACAATCGGGAAAATGACGTCAACCTGGGGCAGGGCGCTGCTTTGGGCTGCCTCAATCAGCTGGTTTTGCTGTTGACCTGGCACCAGCGCCAGATTCTGGCCGGAGTGATGCAGGGCAATGCGCGCCGGATCGTTGGCATTGGTCAGATAATTGTTAGCATCATTAATATGCCACTGGCCCTGTTTATCAATCCCCAGCAGTACCACCTCAAACTTCTGTTTGTCGATGGCGTCCACGATATTTTTGGCTGACTGGAGGGAGACTTCGTGCTCCGCCGATTTGCCGCCAAACACAATCCCAACCCGTAACTTTGCCATGTTGCAATCACCCTTAATTGTTACAAAGGCAACAAAATAGCACGGCTTAAGGCGGGATTCATGCGCCTTTGGCGGGAATAAACATAACGGCGTGAAGGACTATACTATTTGCTGTAATTATCGCCATTACCGGTGAGCGGACAGGGGTCGGGCTAAATTTGTATGATAAATCCGGTAATTGTGCGATGCTTTATTCATTCACCCCTGTGATTGTCATCCTGCTAAGGATGGCCCTTTTCCCTTAGTTAATGTGCGTGCTGTATGGAATCCTGGAAGGTTAACCTTATATCCGTCTGGTTCGGATGCTTTTTCACTGGCCTGGCTATCAGACAGATCCTGCCATTTCTGCCTCTGTATGTCGCGCAGCTTGGGGTTCACTCCCATGAAGCGCTGTCGATGTGGTCGGGCCTGACCTTTAGTATTACGTTCCTGGTATCGGCGATTGTCTCACCGATGTGGGGCAGCCTGGCAGACCGTAAGGGCCGCAAGCTGATGTTGCTGCGGGCCTCTCTGGGCATGGCGATTGCCATTTTGCTGCAAGCCTTTGCCACTAATGTCTGGCAACTGTTTATTCTGCGTGGTGTGATGGGGTTGGCCTCCGGTTATATCCCGAATGCCATGGCGCTAGTGGCTTCACAGGTGCCCCGCGAGCGTAGCGGCTGGGCGATTAGTACCTTATCCACCGCGCAAATAAGTGGGGTGATCCTCGGGCCATTAATGGGGGGCTTTATGGCCGACCATTTGGGGTTACGCCCGGTGTTCCTGATCACCGCTTTTTTACTGATCGTCAGCTTCCTGGTAACCCTGTTACTGATTAAAGAGGGGGCGCGCAAAACCGTTTCCAAAGCGGAACAGCTGTCCGGTAAAGCGGTGTTTGCCACTTTGCCTTATCCGGCGTTAATTATCAGCCTGTTCATCACCACTATGGTGATTCAATTGTGTAACGGCTCTATCGGGCCGATCCTGGCGCTGTTTATCAAATCCATGGCCCCGGATAGCAACAATATTGCCTTCCTAAGCGGCATGATTGCTGCGGTACCCGGGGTCTCGGCGCTCTTGTCTGCGCCCCGATTAGGTAAACTTGGCGATCGGATCGGTACCGCTAGGGTGCTGATGGCTACGCTTATTTTTGCCATCGTACTGTTCTTTGCCATGTCGTTTGTTCAGTCGCCAACTCAACTTGCGGTGTTGCGCTTTATTCTCGGCTTTGCCGATGGCGCGATGTTACCGGCGGTACAAACCCTGCTGCTTAAGAATGTTTCTGACCAAGTCACTGGCCGGATATTTGGCTATAACCAATCATTTATGTACCTGGGAAACGTGGTGGGGCCGCTAATGGGGGCCAGTATTTCTGCCATGGCGGGCTTCAGGTGGGTATTCGCGGCAACGGCGTTAGTGGTGTTAATTAACACCCTACAATTAGGTTGGGCTTTACGCCGTAAAGCCCACTGAGAATCCGCCGCTGTTAATCCGGGGAAATAAGGAACATCGTTTCTTCCTAAGTTAAACCCCCTGATTCTGGCAGGTGAAATAATTCAAAATTAGCGTAATAATGGTATTGAGTTGAAAAGCAGGGTGTTTTCTTATTATTTGAGCCAGCAGAACGTTTTGCTGGCTATTTTTTTTGTAAAATAGCACCGTTTTTTATAATCTAGCACAAATTTTAACTCATTGACCTCTAGGCAATTCTCGGTTGAAATGATAAGTTTTTTCCTCCATATATAAAGGATTTAACGATGAAAAACCTCATTGCTGAATTATTAATAAAGCTTGCTGATAAGGAAGAAGAATCAAAAGAACTGATGGCCCAGATTGAGGCTTTAGAGATTATTGTCACTGGCCTGCTGGCTACCCTAAGCAACCACGATCGCCAAGCGTTAACTGCACGGATAGAACGTGATTTATCTGAGGCCAGGCCTACTCCCTCGGTAACGGCATACGACACCGAGTTGTTGAGGGGGCAGTTAGAAAAACTGTTAAATTACCAAATTAAATTTTTGGATTAAACACCAGCATTTTAACGATAAACGCCCCTATAATGGGCAAGTATTTTTTTGCTGTATTTGTTTTAAATCTTAAATAAGAAAATCCGATAATAGAAATTTATTCGTTAAGTATTGCATCTCTTTGTGGCGCTTTTGCAAGCCCTTAAAATATTTCAGGATATATTCCTTTTTTTCTGATGGTTTTTTTGCCTGTCAGCACCAGACTTATCTGGCGACAATAAAAAAGGATAGTGATATGAAAACTACATTACTCGTAACGTTGATGGTGGGGATGTTGGGAGTGGTGACTGCCCAGGCGGCGGAAAAAACCATGACACCGCAGCAGCAGCGTATGCAAAGCTGTAATCAACAAGCCACGGCCAGCGCGATAAAAGGCGACGCTCATAAAACCTTTATGAGCACCTGCCTGAAGAAAAAATAACCCCTTATGCCAGCGTGGCTCCATGCTGGCATTTTTGATTACTTGCTGAGTTTCTCTGACTTCGTCATACACTGTGCCATGGCTTCCATCACCGCCGCGCGGAACCCTTTCTCTTCCAGCACTTTTACCGCCTCAATCGTGGTGCCCCCCGGTGAGCACACCATATCTTTCAGCTCACCCGGATGTTTACCGGTTTCCAGCACCATTTTGGCTGAACCCATTACCGCCTGAGCGGCAAACTTATAGGCTTGCTGGCGCGGCATACCGCCGAGTACGGCGGCATCGGCCATGGCTTCGATAAACATAAACACATAGGCCGGGGAGGAACCGCTAACGCCCACTACCGGGTGGATCATGGCTTCTGGCACCACGTCGGCCATGCCAAAGCTGCGGAAGATATTGAGTGCATCGGCGGTATCTTCTGGGGTGACCAGGGCGTTCGGGGTGACAGACGTCATCCCGGCATTCACCAATGATGGGGTGTTTGGCATTACGCGGATAATTTTACGATCGTGGCCGAGTGCGGTTGCCAGTTGATCCAGGGTTACCCCTGCGGCAATGGAGATCACCAAGGTTTCTTTATTCAGGCTGGAGGCGATGTCGCCCAGCACTTTCAACATGATATTGGGTTTCACCGCGCCAAAGACGATATCGGCGATTTGCGCCACTTCCTGGGCGCTGGCGGCAGCATGAACCCCGAATTCATCCCGCAGCGCCATGACTTTTTCCGGCGATGGGGTATAAACCCAGATGTTGCCTGCCGGTACCTGGCCACTGGCAATCAGGCCGCCAAGAATGGCTTTGCCCATATTCCCACAGCCGATAAAACCAATTTTCTTATCCACCGTTATGCACTCCATGGTTTGTCTTATCATTATGAAGCTACAGCTTAACGTGTCTTCGCCGCTCACGAAATGGTTAACAAAGGTTTGCTTCTATCGAAGGGGCAAGAGACAATGGCGGCGGAAACGTAAGGAGCTATGATGAATATTTGGGTTGATGCTGATGCTTGCCCGGTTGTAATTAAAGAGATCCTCTACCGGGCTGCTGATCGGGTTAAAGTCCGGGTCACGCTGGTGGCAAACCAGGGGCTGCGGGTGCCACCTTCCCCCTGGATCAGCACCCTGCAAGTTCCGTCGGGTTTTGATGTGGCGGATAACGAAATAGTGCGCCGCTGTGAACCAGGCGATCTGGTGATCACCGCCGACATTCCACTGGCCTCAGAAGTGATGGAGAAAGGGGCGGCGGCGTTAAACCCGCGCGGCGAACGCTATACGAGTAGTAGCATCCGCGAGCGGCTGGCGATGCGTGATTTTATGGACACTATGCGGGCCAGCGGCATCCAAACCGGCGGCCCGGCGGCTTTAAGCCCCCGTGACCGCCAGCAGTTTGCTAATGAACTGGAAAAGTGGCTGTTAACCCGGAAGAAGGATTAAACCCAGCTGTCGTCGTCACCACCGAAGTCGTCGCCGCTGCTATCGAAGCCATTGTCATCGAAGCCGGTGTTATCAAAATCGTTATTAAAGCCATTGCCATCCTGCTGCCAGGCGGCATCCTGGCGGCTGATATCATCATTGTTAAGGTTATTTTGATCTAGCCCGGGGTCCTGCGGTGCCGGTTCATTAATGATATTAACGATCTCTTCTGGCTGATGGTGCTGGAACATATTAGTCAGCATATTGCCCAGCACCACGCCCCCGGCTACCCCTGCGGCGGTTTGTAAGGCACCGGCCATAAAGCCGCCGCCTCGGGCTGCGGACTGTGCGCCATATGATGGCGGCGCGCTTTGGTAACCCATTGAAGGATTGGCACTGGCTTGATAGCGCTGGCTGCCAGGGATGGGGTTACTGTTCTGGGGCTGCAAGGGCTGTTGATTACCACCGCCAAACAGCCCGGCCAGGAAGCCACCACTACTGGGTTTACTCTCCTGGTGCTGTGTAATCTGGCTTTGCAAGCTTTCAACCTGGGCACTGAGCTGTTTAATGGCCGCTTCCTGAATCAGGATAGTCTGGGCCATATAGTAGGGCGCTCCGGGCTGTTGACGGATATGGGCCTCAATGGCGGCCTGGGCCTCGGTATCCCGGCTACTGCTGGCAGTTTCAGCCTGTTTCAGTCGATCGAATAAATCATTAATTAAACGCTGCTCTTCAGGTTGCATAGTCATCTCTCACTTAATTAGGCCACGCTAAAAGTTTGTCATAGTTTGAGTAAAAGTCCCGTAAGCCTATTAGAGTAAAATGTTACTGATTGCACTAACCTATTGAGTCTGAGATGGCCTTTCAGGTATCTTTGCTGCGCCGGGTGGTGCTTTTGCTTTACAACCCCGGTGGTAGATAAGGCAATTCCTAGTGTTTTCGCTGGATATAACTTATTCATGGTGTAACAAAAATTTTACACGTACCCAATGTACTAGTTAACTGGTATTATTGGCTTCTTTTTTGCCTGATGCTGCCTGCGGGTGGGTCAGTTCACGAGGGCATGGTATTCATGACTCAACCCTTATTTCTGGTTGGCGCACGGGGCTGTGGTAAAACCACGGTAGGCACGGCGTTGGCACAGGCTCTGGGCTATCAGTGTGTCGATACTGACCACTGGCTTTTAGAAAATACTGGCGAAACCGTCGCACAAATGGTGGCCCGCGATGGCTGGGACAGTTTTCGTGCTAAAGAAAGTCGGGCGCTTCAGGCCGTCACTGCACCACAACGGGTGATTGCCACCGGCGGTGGCATGGTACTGGCAGAAGTCAACCGCCGCTTTATGCGTGAAAACGGCACCGTGATTTATTTGCGCGCCCCAGCTCATATTCTGGCGAACAGGCTGGAAGCCTTCCCGGAAGCAGGCCAGCGCCCAACGCTGACCGGCAGGCCGATCACAGATGAGATCGTGGAAATCTTAGCGGCCCGTGAAGCCCTGTACCGCGACGTGTCTCATCACGTGGTGGATGCTGCTCGCATTCCGGCTCAGGTGGTAGATGATATTCTCAGCCAGCTGCAATTTTCGCACCCCGCTTAAACCTGCTGTGCCGTGCGATTGTGCGGCACACTATGCCGACACGTCGGCCACTACTTGGCTCGATTCCGAAAAGCGCAGATAAGATCTAAATCACACCTTTTACACACTTAAAAATTTTATGGCATTGTTATTATTGATTTGTCATTTCTGCACACGTTTACCTTGAGGAAACCGTGAGGCCAGGCGCAACAGCAGGTACTACGCTTGGTAATTATTAAATTCCATTCACGGCGGCAGAGAGAGTGATAATAAGGTAGATATATAATGAATACGAAGCTGGCGATCCTCTCGATTGGTAATCTCCCTGTGGATGAAATCCTTCCACTGTTAACCGAGAATATTGCTCAGCATGAGATCACGCAGATAAGCCTATTGGGAGGTCTTTCCCAAGAACAAATTTTTGCTGAGTATGGCCCCAGTAATGAGGTCGAAGAGGCGCTACTGACGATTCTTAATGATCGTGAGTTATTGACCCTATCCCGCACCAGGATTGAAAACTCCCTGAATAATATTATCCCGTTATTGGAAAGCCAGTTCTATGAAGTGATTATGCTGATGAGCATGGCCGACTTTGACGGGCTGCAAGCGCAAACCGCTACTCTCCTGGAGCCAGGGCGGATAATTCCGCCGCTGGTAGCGTCTATTGTGGAAGGGCATCAAGTGGGGATTATTGTTCCTAACCGGGCGTTGCATCAGCCCCAGGCCAAAAAGTGGCAGATCCTGGATATCCCGCCGTTGTTCGCTTTGGCGAACCCGATTACCGATGACGATGAAGTATTACTGGAGGCCGGAACGCAACTGGTGATGAGTGGTGCGGGGGTCATTGTGCTGGATTGTTTGGGCTATCATCAGCGGCATCGCAACTTGCTCCAAAAGGCGCTGAATGTGCCGGTGTTATTGTCGAATGTTTTAGTCGCACGTCTTGCGTCGGAGCTACTGGCATAATTTTGCGTGACAAATTTGTCGGGAACAGATTTGAACAGAGCTGCGCGACGGCCCGTAAGGGCGAGTCTCATGGATGAGACGAGTACCGCTAAAGCCAACGCCGCTGCAATTTGAAGTATTACGGTATATATTGGTTTTTCAGCCATTATTACACAGGGACACACCATGCTTCAGAGTAATGACTATTTCGAAGGGAAAGTGAAATCCATCGGTTTTACCAGTAGTGCCACTGGCCGTGCCAGCGTTGGGGTAATGGATGCCGGGGAGTACACCTTCGGGACTGCCCAGCCAGAAGAAATGACCGTGGTGAGTGGTCAGTTTAATGTTCTATTACCGGGGGCCTGTGACTGGAAGTTGTTTAGTGCCGGGGAGGTGTTCCACGTGCCGGGCCACAGTGAGTTTAACCTTCAGGTTGCGGAGCCGTCTGCCTACCTGTGCCGCTATCTGCCGGAAACCGCACAGGTGAAAGCGTAATACGCTAAAGCATTAATAACAAACCCGCCGCGGCGGGTTTGTTATGGCTGGCGCAACCGGTTATTTTTGGGCTTCGCCGCCCAGCCCTTCTACCAGGCTTTGGATCAACACCGCCAGTTCACCGGTCATCAGGGTGAAGTCAGCATCAAAGCGCGCCGCCCAATCTTCCCGGTCGATATCTTCATTCTGATCGCGCAATTCATCGCTAAACTTCAGGCGCTTGAGGGAGGCATCCTCCGCCAACACGAACTGAATGCGCTGCTGCCAGTCCAGCGCCAGCTTGGTGACCACTTTACCGGCTTCAATATGGACGGCGATCTCATCACTCACCAGATCTTGCTGCTTGGCACGGATCACGCCGCCGCCTTCAAGAATGGCTTTCAACTCGGCTTCTTCCATCATCTGGTAGCCCTGCGGCACGGTGCCGGAGCGAACCCACTCAGTGAGGGTGATTTCAATTGGGGTTTCCAACGCTAACGGAACCACTGGTAAAGAACCGAGGCTCTTACGCAGCAGTGCCAGAGTGTCTTCCGCTTTCTTGGCGCTGGCGCAATCGACGATGAGCAGCCCATTAACAGTATCGATCCACATCATGGTCTGGCTAAAGCGGCTAAAGGCGCGGGGCAGCAAGCTATGCAGCACTTCATCTTTCAGCGCGTCTTTTTCGGTCTTCTTCAGCTTGCGGCCCTGGTCGGCCTCCAGTTTAGTGATTTTGGCTTCCAGGGCTTGTTTGATCACCGGGGAAGGCAGGATTTTCTCTTCTTTCCGGGCGCAAACCAGGATCTGGCCATTAACCGCATGCGTCAGCGCATCACTCTGTGAACCCATCGGCGGTACCCAGCCCATTTTCGCCATATCCTGGCTACCGCATGGGGTAAAGGTCATTGCGGCCATTTGTTTTTCCATCTCTTCCGCGGCCAACTGGACATCGCGGCTTAAACGGTAAACCATTATATTTTTGAACCACAGCATGATTATTTTGCCTATGTCTGAAACGCAGCGGGCATGATACCGAATCAACGGGGATGTTTCACCCACGGCGCATATCCGGTGTTCGGGTTTGCGAGACATATCGGGCAGTTAAGAAGAAATGCGCATTGGTATTGATTTAGGTGGCATCAAAACTAAAAGGATTGCCCTGGCCCACGCGGTGAATATCCTCGACCTGGATGTCATCTAGTGGGGGGCGGCGTGGCTATGGCCAACCGATGGCCGGTGACCCGGCCCCGGGAGCCTTGCTATTCCGCTACCGCATACTGACGGGCCAGCTTGCTGATCCCTAACCCGTTCACCTTCTTCACCACGATCTGAACCGGGATACGCTCCTTCATGGCATCCACGTGGCTTATCACCCCGATGGTTTTACCGCTGGCATTCAGGGCATCAAGGGCATCCAGCGCCGTATCCAGTGTCTCCGCATCCAAAGTACCAAAGCCTTCATCGAGGAACAGCGAATCGATGCGGGTTTTATGGCTCACCAAATCGGATAGCGCCAGCGCCAGGGCCAGACTGACCAGGAAGCTCTCGCCGCCGGAGAGGGTGCGGGTGTCACGCACCGCATCGGCCTGCCAGGTATCCACCACCTCCAGTTCCAACGCCTCACCACTTTTGCGTTGTAGCAGGTAGCGGCCGTGGAGCCGGGTGAGCTGGTTGTTTGCCAGCCACACCAGGTTATCCAGGGTTAACCCTTGGGCAAATTTACGGAATTTGTCCCCCTTCTGGGAACCAATCAGTTCATTTAGCCAGCCCCAATCGGCGACCTGCTGCTCCAGGGCTGCAATCTCGGCTGCCAGGCTTTGCTGGCGGCTACGGTTCTCGTTGTCTTGGCGTAATTGTTGCTGGATCTCACCCTGGCGGGTGGCGAGGGTATGCAAGGCTTGGCTGAGTGCGTCAATCTCCGGATGCAGCGTGGCCTGGGTGGTGTTTGCCGCAAGCTCAGCGGGCCGCCCGCTCAGGTGGCGTTCCAGGGTTTCCTGGGCCTGATGGCTCAGCGCCTGTTGGCGTTGAAGATTGGCGGTGAGCTGTTGACTGCGCTCGGTTAACGCCTTGCGCTCGGACTCATCCAGCAAGGACGCCAGCAAACTCTCCTGATTGGGGAACGGACTGGCACCCAAGGCATCATCAAAGGCCTGCTGGTGTTGGCTCAGTTGAGCGTGGGCCTGCTGGTATTGAGACTCAAGACTTTGGCGTTGGCCTTCAAGGGAGAGGCACTGGCCGTGGAGCGGCTGCCAGTTGGCCAGCGCCCGCTCGGCCTGCTCCGCCGTAAGTGGAGGCGGGGTGCTGCCGTCATCGGGCAGGGTTTCCAGCAAGGGGGCCAACTGGCGCTGGGTATCGGTTAAGGCTAACAGGGCATCCTGCTGCTGTTGCCAGCTCTCCGCCTCCTGGCCCCGCTCGGCTAGCCACTGGCTTACTTCTTCAGCCGCTGGCCGGGCGAGGGACCAGTCTGCCAACTGGGTGTCCAGCGCCGCCTGTTGCTGAATCAGCTGGTCACGGCGAGCCTGAAGTTGTTGTTCGATTTCGCGCTGACGGGCCACCTGACCCAGCCGCTGCTGCCACTGATGCAGCTGGCGCTCACGGTTATCCTGCTCTTCAAGCCAGCGTTGGGTGGCGGCTTCCGGGGCAAACTGTTGCCTCAGTTGATCACACTGCTGCTGCCAGCGGGACTGAAGCTGCTGCTGCTCTTCTACTAACTGGCGGGATTCTTGCTCCAGCCGTGCCAGCTGGCGTGCCAGTTCAGCCAGTTGGCCTTTTTGAGTATTGCCTGCATCCCCCAATGATTGCAGGGCCAGATCCAGTTGGGCCAGGCGCTGTTGATTCTCGCCGGGTTCAAGTGCCTGATACTCAGCAATGGCCGGGTGTTCTAGCGCGCCACACAATGGGCAAGCTTCGCCGGGTTGGAGGCGGGCGCGGTGGCTCTCCAGGCTGGCGATGACTTTCTCCATCTCCACCAGTTTGTTGACGTCATCGCGTTCGCGCTTTTTATTGCTCCAGTCGAATCGCAGGCTGGCAATGGTTTTCTCCAGGGCTGCCACCTGTTGTTGGTACTCCGCCTGCTGTTGGCTGCAATGGGCCTGGCGTTTCTCCAGCGGCGTGAATTGAGGCAGCAGGGCAGCCAGCCGGGCGCGGACAGGCTGCTGACGGGAAAGCGTTTCGAGTTGCTCAACGGTTTGCGATTCATCCAACCCCAGCCCGTTATCCGGGAGGGCCGCCAGCCGGGTGCTGGCATCCTTCAGGGCTTGATTAAGCTGGGCGATTTCGCCATCAAGGGTTTGCAAGATGGCGAATGCCGCTTTCCAGCCCCCTAATTCAGCACGCCAGTGGCGGAAGCGGTCATTTTCTTTAAGCCACTGTTCCTGTGAGGTGCTGCGAGCCAGCAGGGACTGGCTCTCATTGCTGGCCCAGAGGCGGATTTGCTGGCGCTCACGCTGGGCGGCCTGTAAGCGGGTGTTCACTTCATCCCGCTGTTGACCAGCGGTGGAGAGAGCCTGCTGCTGTTGGCTAAGCTGCTGCCACAATGGACGTAAGGCCTCAGCAGGCTGGCTTTGAGCCAAACGTTCAAGCTGCGGGCGGGCTTGTTCCATTGCTTGATTTGCCTGTTCGAGAGCGGCGGCAGACTGGCGCTGGGCAGCCTGTAGCTCGGCCTCGCGCACCAGCCATTGGTGCTGCTGCTGGAGAGTCTGTAACCGGGTGGATTCTACTTTCTCCTGGTCAGTGAGCGCCTGCAAACCTTGGTTTAATTCACTGATAGCGTCCTCTGCCAGCAGCACCATGCCCCCGGCCTGGGCCTGCTTATTGGCGAGGGCCTGCTTTTGCAGCTTGTGATGTTCGAATACCGCAGCGGAAAGGGCGCCGTAGATCTCGGTGCCAGTAAGCTCTTCCAGTAAGGCGGCGCGCACATTGGCATCGGCATTGAGGAAGGCGGCAAACTGGCCTTGGGAGAGCATCATCGAGCGGGTGAAGTGGTCGTAATCCAGCCCGGTGATCCGGGTGATAGCATCCAGCTTGTCCTTCACTTTGTCGGCCATAATGGTGCCGTCATCGCAGCGGGCCAGTTCTACCCGCGGGGCCTGCAAGTTACCCCGGGCATCGCCCCGGGCGCGGTTCTGGCTCCAGAAGGCCCGGTAAGCGATGCCTTTAACCTCAAACTCCACCTCTGCCAGGCATTCGGCGGTATCCCGGGTCATGATATCGTTACGGGATTGGGAGACATTCCCCAGGCGCGGGGTTTCGTGGTACAGCGCCAGACAAATGGCATCCAGCAGAGTGGTTTTACCTGCCCCGGTTGGACCGGTGATGGCAAACAGACCGTTGCTGGCAAAAGGCTCAGCGCTAAAATCGATCTTCCATTCGCCCTTTAGGGAGTTGAGGTTTTTTAAACGCAGGGAAAGGATTTTCATGCCTCAGGCTCCTGATGCAGCGTCTCGCGGGTGAGGGCGAACAGTTGGCGCAGCCGCCCTGCCTGGTCATTGTCGATGTCTTCCAATGCCAGCCGCCGTTCAAACACCTCTTCTACACTGAGTTCGCTCAGGGTTTCTTTATGTTGGCGCTCGATGGTTTTCTGGCGCTGCTCACGGCTGCGGCGCAGCAGTAGCACTTCCACCGGCAGGTGCTCGGTCAAGGTTTGCACCTGGCGCTGAAGATCGTGGAGATATTCATCGGTGACAATTTCGATATCCAGCCAGGTCATCGGCCCGTCAACGGGCCAGGCCTTCAGGCGGGAGATAATCTCGGCCAGCGCACCTTTGATGGTCATTAATGGCTGGGTGACCGGCACCTCCAGAGGGGTAATTTCCGCCAACTTCCCTTGCTCGAAGCTCACCAGATTGACAGTTTTGGTTTTGCCCACTTCATCAAAGCTGAGGGCCAGCGGGGAGCCGCTATAACGGATATGCTCAAGGCCGCCAACCATTTGCGCCCGGTGAATATGGCCGAGGGCAATGTAGTCTGCCGCCGGGAAACAGTGGGCCGGGAAGGCGTCAAGAGTACCGATATAAATGTCGCGCACGGATTCGGACTTAGTCACCCCTACGGTGGTCAGGTGGCCAGTGGCGATAATCGGTAGTAGGCGCTCACCTTTTAATGTCTGGGCGGCGGCAAAACATTGCTGATAGTGGCTGGCGATAGCTTCGCCCAAGGCTTGTTGTTTTTCGTGACCGGACTGGCCCGCCTGGCTGTATAAAATGTCACGGGGCCGCAGGAAGGGGATCGGGCACAGGATTGCCCCTGGGTTGCCGTTACGCATCGGGATTTCCAGCGCCTGATGGCCGGTGTCGGTTTGGGCGCTGGCAATCACATGGGTATTCAGGCAGGCCAGCAGCTCGCGGGATTCATTTAAGGTCGCCACCGAATCATGGTTGCCGCCGAGCACGTAAAGGGCGCAGCCGGTATGTTGAAGCGCCACCACAAAGCGGTTGTAGATTTCCCGGGCATAGCTTGGTGGCGAGCCGGTATCAAAGATATCCCCGGCCACCACGATGGCATCAATCTGATGGGTTGCTACCATCGCCAGCAGCCAGTCAAGGAAGGCCTGATGTTCAGGGGCACGGCTGCGGGTATAAAAGTTCTGGCCGAGATGCCAGTCTGAGGTATGAATAATGCGCATGGCCTGTTCCGGTGGCAAAAAAGCAAGTTGGTCATTATAAACAATAATGACCTCGGCGGCAGTGGCGGGTTTTAAGGCCCGGGCGCAGTTCATAGAACAGTCATGTTTTTCATAAATCTGTCACAAAACTGACGCATAATGTCCGCGCATTTACACAGTAATGACTTATTTACATAGGGCTTACCATGGCAAGACGTATTCTGGTCGTTGAAGATGAAGCACCTATCCGCGAGATGGTTTGTTTTGTTCTTGAGCAAAATGGCTTCCAGCCAGTAGAAGCGGAAGATTATGACAGCGCGGTAAACCAGCTCAACGAACCTTGGCCAGATTTAGTCCTGTTGGACTGGATGTTACCGGGTGGATCGGGTCTTCAATTCATCAAACATTTAAAACGTGAAGCCTTAACCCGCGATATACCGGTGGTGATGCTTACCGCCCGGGGTGAAGAAGAAGATCGGGTGCGTGGCCTGGAAACCGGAGCCGATGACTATGTGACTAAGCCTTTTTCCCCTAAGGAGCTGGTGGCCCGGATTAAAGCCGTAATGCGCCGTATTTCACCGATGGCAGTGGAAGAGGTGATAGAGATGCAGGGGCTGAGCCTCGATCCCACATCCCATCGGGTGATGACCGGTGAGTCCCCTCTGGATATGGGGCCAACAGAATTTAAGCTGCTGCACTTCTTTATGACGCACCCGGAAAGGGTGTACAGCCGCGAACAGTTGCTCAACCATGTGTGGGGCACCAATGTGTATGTTGAAGATCGTACGGTGGATGTGCATATTCGCCGATTGCGGAAAGCCCTCGAGCTGACGGGCCATGACCGCATGGTGCAGACAGTGCGTGGTACGGGTTACCGTTTTTCCGTCCGTTTTTAATTGTGACAGGAGTGTGACGCGTGCTGGAGCGTTTATCATGGAAACGCCTGGTTCTGGAGCTGGCGTTATGCTGTCTTCCGGCACTGGTTCTGGGCTTGATTTTTGGCTATATCCCGTGGTTTTTATTGGCGGCCGTTACCGGCCTGTTGGTGTGGCACTTCTGGAATTTGCTGCGCCTTTCTTATTGGTTGTGGGTGGATCGCAGTATGACCCCGCCGCCAGGACGCGGTAGCTGGGAACCGTTACTTTACGGCCTGCACCAGATGCAAATGCGTAATAAAAAACGCCGTAAAGAATTGGGGAACACCATCAAGCGCTTTCGCAGTGGGGCAGAGTCTTTGCCTGATGCGGTAGTGCTTACCACGGCGGATGGCAATATTTTCTGGTGTAACGGCTTGGCACAGCAGTTGCTCCATCTGCGTTGGCCCGATGATAACGGCCAGAACATCCTCAATCTGTTGCGTTACCCTGAATTCACCCGCTATCTCAAAGCCCGGGACTTTAGCCGCCCGCTGCACCTGGTGTTGAATCAGGGGCACCACATTGAGCTGCGAATGATGCCTTACAGCGATAATCAACTGCTGATGGTGGCCCGGGACGTGACCCAAAAGCATCAATTGGAAGGGGCGCGGCGTAACTTCTTCGCTAACGTTAGCCATGAATTACGCACGCCATTGACGGTGCTGCAAGGCTACCTGGAGATGATGGAAGACCAGGTGCTTACCGGGCCGATCCGCGAAAAAGCCCTACATACCATGGGCGAGCAAACCCTGCGCATGGAAGGGTTAGTCAGCCAGTTGCTTACTTTGTCACGCATTGAAGCGGCACCGGTGGTGGCATTGAATGAACGGGTGGATATCCCGATGATGCTGCGGTTGCTGGAGCACGAGGCAAAAACCCTCAGCCACGGCAGGCATGATTTGACCTTCGACATAGACAATAATCTTAAGGTGTTAGGCAATGACGAGCAGCTGCGCAGTGCAGTGTCTAACTTGGTTTATAATGCGGTAAATCATACGCCCGACGGCACAGAGATTACCGTCAGTTGGCAACGTGAGAACGGTGGGGCTTGCTTTAGCGTAGCTGACACCGGGCCGGGGATTGCTCAGGAGCATATTCCGCGGCTGACGGAGCGTTTTTATCGGGTAGATAAAGCCCGCTCCCGCCAGACCGGGGGCAGTGGCTTGGGGCTGGCGATTGTAAAACATGCGCTCTCCCACCATGACACCCAGCTCAATATCACCAGCGCTACCGGCAAAGGCACCCGCTTTAGCTTTACCTTACCGGCCCGGTTGATTGCTCAGCCTTAAAAGAAAAGCCCCGCCTGAGCGGGGCTGAGGCAGATGACCAACTTTCACTCATCACATAGCTGAATGTTGGCGTCGTCATTTTATAAACTAGGAAAATCAATTTATTGATCTTCGCCTCTTTTCCACAAAGAAGGAAAAACCACGTTTTATCCTTCTTTGTCAGCAAGAAAAGCCCCGCCTAAACGGGGCTAATCTAAGGCGCAACATAGCCAAATCAGCGATGGCCTTCGCTGGTTTCCTCCCTGCCGTGATGCGTCACACAAACGCAGTGAACTGCCACGTCCTTCTCAGCGTATTGCACCAAGATCGGCGCAATAATGTGGATTAGAACGATTAAAATCACGTTTTTCAGAAATTCCATGCGTAAGCCTTCCTTGCTTTGGCAAACGCTGGCGGCTATCCTTGACTTGCTTAGGGTCATAGATTACCCCCGTTAGTTGCCTGTTTTATATTTGCAACGACCGGGGGTTTTCTCCATCTAGCGCAAGGTGCCGCGGAAGATAGAGATCCCCCGCGCCGTCACACCTACTGGCTATAAAGCCAGCCCGCCGATAATAAACACTCTGCTGCTGACCGTATAGATTTTGCCCAGCACTTAACGTGCCTGTTTGACGCCACTGGCAATTCCGCTTTCCCGTTTGTTGCCCACATACAAAATTTCGCGAGAGGCCGCGCATAATCCACGGGGTAATCAAAAATGAGAGGGCTTGTTTAACCTCTAAACCTGGGTTGACGGAATAGCCGCTTACGGCAAAGGCCCCATCTGATACATATTTAACTTCCGAATCCTTAACCGTTGGGTGTTTTTTGACCGAATTATAAGCCGTGCTTTTTGCTTTAGATTGGAGGATATGACTGACTCATATTTTAATGTCAGTATATCGTACTGGTTTTCCGATTCCAGGTTGCCTTCAAACGCTATAAGCGTTTAAATGTAGCACTGTCGATGTCAGACTAACCAGAAGTGGGTGGTAATTTAATCAACTATTCTTAGCCACCACGGTTTTACCAACATTTATTGCTGTTACTTACTGACTTTGCCATTTTTTCGCCAGCTTGCTGGTAGAAATAAATTATTTACAACACCACCTTTCCAAGGCTGTAAATATCTATGACCCGTCATTTAAAATCTCGCGACATCATCGCACTGGGCTTTATGACCTTTGCGCTGTTTGTTGGTGCTGGCAATATCATTTTCCCGCCAATGGTTGGCTTGCAGGCTGGCGAAAACGTCTGGTGGGCGGCTATTGGCTTCCTGATAACTGCCGTAGGTTTACCGGTGCTTACCGTGGTGGCGCTTGCCAAAGTCGGTGGCGGGATGGATCTGCTAAGTTCCCCAATTGGCCGTCGTGCCGGTATTCTGCTGGCGACCATTTGCTATTTAGCCGTAGGCCCACTGTTTGCTATTCCCCGTACCGCGACGGTCTCCTTTGAAGTGGGTATCGCGCCGCTGACCGGCGATGGTCAACTGCCGCTTTTTATCTACAGCTTGGTCTATTTCATTATTGTGATTGGCGTGTCCCTTTATCCTGGCAAGCTGCTGGATACCGTGGGCCACTTCCTGGCACCGATTAAAATTCTCGCCCTGGTGGTATTGTCTGTTGCCGCCATCCTGTGGCCAGCCGGGGGGATCAGCACCGCGACGCAAGCTTATCAGGATGCTGCTTTATCTAATGGGTTTGTTAACGGTTATCTGACCATGGACACTCTGGGGGCCATGGTCTTCGGGATTGTTATTGTGAACGCCGCCCGTTCCCGGGGGGTGACCGAATCCCATCTGCTGACCCGCTATACCATTTGGGCCGGTTTGATTGCTGGAGTGGGTCTGGCGCTGCTTTATTTGGCGCTGTTCCGTTTGGGTTCTGATAGCGCCACCCTGGTGGACCAGTCTGCCAACGGTGCTGCCATCCTGCATGCCTATGTGGCGCACACCTTTGGTGGGGCAGGTAGCTTCCTGCTGGCGGCCCTGATTTTCCTGGCCTGTATGGTTACGGCTGTTGGCCTGACCTGTGCCTGTGCTGAATTCTTCGAGCAGTATCTGCCGCTGTCTTACCGCAGCCTGGTGTTTATCCTCGGCCTGTTCTCCATGGGGGTTTCAAACCTGGGCTTAAGCCACCTGATACAGATTTCTGTACCGATTCTTACCGCTATCTACCCGCCGTGTCTCGTGCTGGTGGTGCTGAGCTTCACCCGCCCGTGGTGGAATAAATCCAGCCGGGTGATTGCGCCAGCGATGTTGGTTAGCTTTATCTTTGGTATCATCGACGGCGTTAAAGCCTCGGCGCTGGCAGAAACCCTGCCAGCCTGGATCCGCCACCTGCCACTTTCGGAACAGGGCCTGGCCTGGATGCTGCCGGCGCTGGTGGTGCTGATTGGTACCGCGATTTGGGATTGGGTTGCAGGGCGTCGAATCGCATATAACGCGCATTAATCGATAAATCATGTTTAACCACGGGGCAGCCCCGTGGTTTTTTTATTGTGTAATTGGGTAGACATCATGGAAAAAAACTCGCTTAAACGGGGCCTCAGTACCAGGCATATTCGGTTTATGGCCCTCGGTTCGGCGATCGGTACCGGTCTGTTTTATGGCTCTGCGGATGCCATTAAAATGGCTGGGCCTAGCGTACTGTTGGCTTATATCATCGGCGGTGTGGCCGCTTATATCATCATGCGCGCCCTGGGGGAGATGTCGGTTCATAACCCTGCGGCCAGCTCATTTTCCCGCTATGCTCAGGATTACTTAGGCCCTTTGGCGGGTTATATCACTGGTTGGACTTATTGCTTTGAAATCCTGATTGTGGCGATTGCTGATGTGACCGCTTTTGGGATTTACATGGGTGTTTGGTTCCCGGATGTGCCGAGTTGGATATGGGTGCTCAGCGTGGTTATGCTGATTTGCGCCATTAACCTAATGAGCGTGAAGGTGTTTGGCGAGCTGGAGTTCTGGTTCTCCTTCTTCAAAGTCGCCACTATTATCATCATGATTGTAGCCGGGTTCGGCATCATCATCTGGGGAATTGGCAACGGTGGGCAACCTACCGGCATTCATAATCTGTGGAGCAACGGCGGTTTCTTCAGTAACGGTTGGCTGGGCATGGTGATGTCCCTGCAAATGGTAATGTTTGCCTATGGTGGGATTGAAATTATTGGTATCACCGCCGGGGAAGCTAAAGAGCCGGAGAAATCCATCCCTCGGGCGATTAACTCGGTACCGATGCGCATTCTGGTGTTCTATGTTGGCACCCTGTTTGTCATTATGTCGATCTACCCGTGGAACCAGGTGGGCACTAACGGTAGCCCCTTCGTGATGACCTTCCAGCATCTGGGGATCACCTTTGCCGCCAGCATCCTTAATTTTGTGGTGCTGACTGCTTCCTTGTCTGCCATCAATAGTGATGTGTTTGGCGTAGGCCGCATGTTACACGGCATGGCAGAACAGGGCAGTGCGCCGAGGTTCTTTGCCAAAACCTCCCGTCGCGGGATCCCGTGGGTCACGGTACTGGTCATGACCGTGGCGCTGCTGCTCGCGGTTTATCTGAACTACATTATGCCGGGCAGCGTGTTCCTGGTGATTGCCTCACTGGCGACTTTTGCGACGGTGTGGGTATGGATCATGATCCTGCTTTCACAGATAGCCTTCCGCCGTAAACTGCCGCCGGAAGAGGTCAAAAAGCTTAAATTCCCCATCCCGGGCGGGGTGGCAACCACCACTGTTGGCTTAATTTTCCTGGTGTTTATCATTGGCCTGATTGGTTACCACCCGGAAACCCGCATTTCACTGTATGTGGGCTTTGCCTGGATCCTGCTGTTGCTAGTAGGGTGGTGGTTTAAACGCCGTCGTGAAGTACGGTCTGGCCTGTAATCATCTATTGCCGTGTTAATCAAAGCCGCTGTCAATTTTGCCAGCGGCTTTTTTGTTGCGGTTATCCACCACTTTACTGCGGGATAACCACTATCTCGGTGAATAAACTTTGCGGCTGGCCTTGGCCATTAATCGGGGTGTTGACCCAGCGTAAGCGGTAACGGTGGGGCTGATTATCCCATGGGCCTTGATAGACCAGGCGCACCTGGCCGTCGGACTGGGCAGGTAACAGATAATGTGCCGGAACCGCCTGGAGTGGGGCGGAGGAGCCAGATTCAACGGGCAGCACCTCCACTTTTAGCAGATGAGCGTCATCGCTACTATTAGCGACTTGGCGGAGGATATGCCCGTCAGCCCCGACGTTAACGACGCTGTTATCGTCTATGGGCCAGGCCCCGGCCATCATGGCACTGTTTTTAGAAGCCGTCGCGTGCCAGCCTACGATGGCAACTGCATCGGCAAAGGCGAGCGGTACGAGAGAAGGCAAGGTCAATAGCAGGGTCAGGATAGGCAGTTTCATTTTTATCCCCCGATTTGCGGTTGGTGTAACCCGTAGCGGAAATTCGGCCCCGGGTTATTAAGCAATAGCAGGGATTTTTATATACTGCAAAGTTAAATAAATTACTGATTACATTCATTTAATGAATGGTTTAAGCCAGAGTGAATAATGGTTAATCGTGGCTAAAATCCCCCTCCACCCTATGCCTCCTCCCGGAAAAAAACGCGCTATGATGAGTTAATTTTGCGGCTGCTATGGCATGGTGCCCTGATATAAAACTCCGGAGATTAACCATGTTACAGGCCTGGCATTTACCCGTAGCGCCCTTCGTTCAGATTCGTTCAGGGCGAATGACCCTGGTACTGTGGCTACGGGGAAAAACGCAGCCCAAGCGGGTAACGATCCGCTATGAAAACGACAATGAAGAAACCTCATTACCGATGCGTTTAACCCGCGGCGGCATTGGCGGGGTGAGCCAATGGAAAGGCACCATTGACCTGACCTGCGGCCAGCCGCGCCGCCGCTACTGTTTTAAATTGCTGTGGGAGGATCGCCAGCAGTGGTTTACCCCGGAGGGCTTCAGCGCTTTTCCTCCAGCGCGCTTGGCCCAATTTGCGTTTGATGCACCCGATGAAGGGCCTGACTGGGTGGCCGATCAGGTTTTCTATCAAATATTCCCCGATCGCTTTGCTCGCAGCAGTAAGCGTACCCCGGAACAGGAGGCTATCTGGCATCATGCCGCCGTGGGCCATGACATCGTGCGCCGGGAGTGGCACCAGCCATTAACCCGGGATCACGGCGGCTCCACGTTCTACGGCGGTGACTTGAATGGTATCACCGAAAAGCTCCCCTACCTGAAAAAGCTGGGTGTCACCGCGCTTTATCTTAACCCGGTGTTTACCGCCCCCAGCGTTCATAAGTACGACACTGAAAACTACCGCCAGGTTGACCCAGGCTTCGGTGGCGATGAAGCCTTGCTGCGGCTGCGCCAGCAGACCCAACGCCAGGGGATGCGTCTGGTGCTGGATGGCGTGTTTAATCACAGTGGGGATACTCACCCGTGGTTTGACCGGGCAGGCACCACCGGCGGTGGGGCACTTAACAATCCATTATCCCGATGGCGCGGCTGGTACGGGTTCAATGAAGATGGCAGCGCCCGCAGCTGGCTAGGTTACAGCCATTTGCCAAAGCTGGATTTCAGCTCGCAAGCACTACGGGATGAGGTGTATCAGGGCCAGGACAGCATTGTGCGCCACTGGCTTAAAGCGCCCTGGTCGATGGACGGTTGGCGTCTGGACGTAGTGCATATGCTGGGGGAAGGGGGCGGGGCAAGGAACAACCTCCAGCACGTGGCCGGAATGCGCCAGGCGGCCCGCGAAACCCACCCGGATGCCTATATGGTGGGTGAGCATTTCGGTGATGCTCGCCAGTGGCTCCAGGCCGATGCCGAAGACGGGGCCATGAACTACCGGGGGTTCAGTATCCCGGTATGGGGGTTCCTTGCCAATACCGATATCTCCTTCGATCCGCAGCAACTCGATGCCGCTGGGGCAGCGGCCTGGATGGATAACTACCGGGCCGGGTTGTCCCATCAACAGCAATTACGCATGTTTAATCAGCTGGATAGTCACGATACCCCACGTTTTAAAACTCTGCTCGGGCGCGACGTGGCGCGGCTGCCGCTGGGGGTGATGTGGTTGATGTGCTGGCCTGGCGTACCCTGCATTTACTATGGCGATGAGGTGGGGGTGGATGGTGAAAACGATCCGATGTGCCGCAAGCCGTTCCCGTGGCAGGAAAACCAACAGGATCGGCAATTACTGGGCCTGTACCAGCGGCTGGCGGCATTGCGCCAGAGTAGCAAAGCGCTGCGCCGTGGTGGCTGCCAGATAATCCATGCCGCAGGTGATATTCTGGTGTTTGTTAGGGTTTATCGCCAGGAGCGGGTGCTGGTGGCCCTAAACCGTGGCCCGGCGCGGCGCGTCCAGTTGGGCGATCAACCCCTGCTGGCGGCCGTAGGCTGGCAGTGCCGGGAAGGGCAGGGGGCGTTTACCGAACACACCGGGGAGCTGGTGCTCCCGGCGTGCTCGGCAACCCTGTGGCAGGTTGGTTAAGCAGCGTAAATTTGGGCGGAGAACCCTTCGCTCAGTAATTCATCCCGCCACCAGCGGGAAGCTAACCCCACACTGTCATTGCGCCAGGCCATATAGGCCACATCATACTGGCGGTAAGAGGTTACTTCTTTGATGACCAGACTGCCATCATCGATAGAGGGCTGGGCAATATGGCGCGGTAAGAAGCCGCAGCCCAAACCGGCCTGCAGTAGCGAAACTTTGGACGGGAAATCATCCACCACGATCTGTTCTTGTTCTTCAAAATAATTGGTGGTAATCGGGGCGCAATAGCGGGCGCTGTCGCTGACCACAATGGTCCGGTGCAGGCAGATTTGCTGGTTAGTAAGTGGCCCGGTCTCCTTCGCCAGCGGGTGGATGGGGGAAATTAAAAACACGTTTTCCATCGAGCCAAGCTGCTTGTAGCAGTAGGCGGCGGAGGTCGGCGGTTCGTTAATTGCACCAATAATGATATCGGAACCATGATGGGTCAGTTCTTCCCAAGAGCCTGCCAGAGTATGGTGATGGAACTTCAACCGGGTCTGTTGGCCCAGGGCGTAAAACTTCTCTACTGTTGGCAACAAAGTGGTAAACGGAAGTGAACGATCGAGGGTGATCATTAGCTCTTTTTCCCACCCGCAAGCAAGCTGAACCGCTTGTTTTTCAAGGGCGCGGGCATTATCCAGTAGCAGAGAGCCTTGCTCTAGCAGCAGGCGCCCGGTGTCGGTAAATTTAGCGCGATGGCCGCTACGATCCAGTAAGGTAATTTTGAGATCGCTTTCCAGTTTTTGCACCATATAGCTGAGTGCAGCCGGGGTTTTAAACAGGGATTCTGCCGCAGCAGCGAAGCTGCCGTGTTTGTCCAGCGCTTCAAGGATGAGTAATACATCAAGGTTTAAACGCATATCACGACCCGGTTTTTTTATAGCTGAGCGAACAGTAAAAAGGGGCAAAAGCCCCTAAAGTCGTAATGATAATATATTCTTATGAATCCCAGAACAATTATCCGCCGATGTTTATGCTATTCAAATAATTTGAAGAACATTTACTATTGAAGGCTAGCTTTATCTAATTC
>CBIFWW010000037.1:0-25393 GCA_966186435.1 uncultured Enterobacteriaceae bacterium | reverse complement strand
AATTTTAGTGTTGCTATTTGTTATTCATTAAAGTTGTGGGGGGAGTTATTAGTTGATCTTGTATTTGATTGATAAAATTATAGCAAGACGACAAATTGGATATATTTAAGTTGATCTGTTTATTAGTGGTGATAGTCTCCGGTTAAAGTGTGTTAAGTTTTTATGGTGGTATTCTAAAATAAAGTAATCAACATTTCTCATCGCAGCCGAACGGTTGGATTTATGTGGTTTCAATATCTGGAGAGTAATAAGGGATATTAGCGCTCGCATAATTAATGCCGTGACTGTCTCCACTTCAGAAGGAACTGATAAATGAGCACCAATCTCCTGACAGCGTTTAACCACAGCCACCATCTGCTGGCGGTGAAAGGCTGTACGGCTGAGCTGGACGTCCTGGCATTTGAAGGCCATGAAACCCTGAGCACCCCGTTCCGCTACCGCGTTGAGTTCACCTGCGCTAACCACGGCATCAGCAAAGAGGCCATGCTGATGAACGCTGGCTCCCTGACCCTGCAGGCCCCGGTGGATCAGGGCTTCGGGATTAAAATTCAGCAGCCAGTGCGGGTGATACAGGGCGTGGTGAGCGGTTTTGTACGCCTTGGCACATCGAAGGATGAAACCCGTTATGCCCTGACGCTCAGCCCCCGGCTGGCACTGCTGGGCCGTTCTTTCCAGAACGCGGTGTACCAGGACATGTCGGTGCCGCAGATTGTCGAAAAAATCCTGCGTGAACGCCACGGGATGCGCGGCCAGGATTTCCTGTTCTCGCTGAGCCGTGAGTACCCGCGTCGTGAGCAGGTCATGCAGTACGGCGAAGACGACCTGCGCTTTATCACCCGGCTGCTGGGTGAGGTCGGTATCTGGTTCCGTTTCACCGCCGACACCCGGCTGAAAATAGACGTGGCGGAGTTCTGTGACAGCCGCCAGGGCTACCAGCCGGCGCTGACCCTGCCGTCGGTGCCGCCGTCGGGCCAGCATTCCAGCGGCGTGGACTCGGTATGGAAGATGGAAAGCCATCACAATGTGGTGCAGAAACAGGTCAGTACCGGCGACTACAACTACCGCCAGGCGCATGAAGACATGGCGCGCCAGGCCGATGTCACCCGTGGCGACGCCACCACCTACGGCGAGGCTTACCACTGGGCAGACAACTACCTGACGGCGGGCAGCCGGCATGAGCGTAACCCAGCCCCGGAGTCCGGGGCGTTTTACGCCCGGCTGCGTCACGAGCGTTACCTGAACGGCCAGACCCGGCTTGCGGGCATGTCTGCCAGCCCTGCCCTGGTTCCGGGGAAGGGGCTTAAGGTCACCGGCGGTGAGGAGGTAGCCGGGGTGTTTGCCAGCGGTGTGGTTATCACCTCCGTCCACAGCCACGCGCGGCGTGACAAGGCCTTTATCGTCCGGTTTGAGGGTATCCCGGACAGCCCGGACTTCTGCTTCCGCCCGCAGCCCGGCCCACGCCCGGTGATGGCCGGCACCTTACCGGCACGGGTTACCAGTACCACTGAAAACGACACTTACGGCCACATCGACAAGGACGGCCGCTACCGCGTGAACATGCTGTTTGACCGTGACAGCTGGGACACCGGCTTTGAGAGCCTGTGGGTGCGTCAGTCCAGGCCTTACGCCGGGGACACTTACGGCCTGCACCTGCCGCTGCTGGCGGGCACCGAAGTGGCAATCGGTTTTGAGGACGGCAACCCGGACCGGCCCTACATCGCCGGCGTGCTGCATGACTCAGCCCACGGCGACCACGTCACCATCCGCAACTACAAACGCAACGTGCTGCGCACCCCGGCCAACAACAAAATCCGCCTCGACGACAGCCGCGGGCAGGAGCACATCAAACTCAGCACCGAATACGGCGGCAAAAGCCAGCTGAACCTCGGCCACCTGGTGGACAGCGAGCGTCACAAGCGCGGCGAAGGCTTTGAGCTAAGAACCGACGACTGGGGTGCCATCCGGGCACAAAAGGGCATTTTTATCAGCGCCGACGGCCAGACAAAAGCGCAGGGCCAGGTGCTGGATATGCAGGCGGCAACGGCCCGCCTTTCAGCCGCACTGGCGGAAATGCAGTCGCTGGCGGCCAGTGCACAACAGGCCCAGGCGCTGGCTGCGGATGTCAGCCGCCAGCAGGCGCTGCTGTACAAAAAGCTGGATAAACTCCAACAGGAAGTGCTGCTGTTGAGCGCCCCTAAGGGGGTGGCGCTGGTAAGCGGCGAGGACATGCAGCTGGCGGCCAGTGAAAACCTGACACTGACGGCGGGACGACAGCTGGATGTAGGCGTGCGCAAAGACTTCACGTTGTCGGCAGGCAAACGGCTCAGCCTATTCAGCCGCGAGGGGGCAAAGCTGTTCAGTTCTCACAACGACATTGATATTCAGGCGCAGGGCGGGAATATCACCACCTGGTCCACGCAGGACACCCACATTTCAAGCGGCAAAAAGACGGTGATTACCGCCCAGGATGAACTGACGCTGATATGCGGCGGCGGCTATATCAAAATTGCCGACGGGAATGTTGAAATCGGCGGGCCGGGCAAACTGCTGATTAAGAATACGGGTATCAAGAAAGCGGGCTCAGGCAGTATGCAGGGAGTGATGAAATCGTTTGAGCCGGAAACTTTTGATGAGCGTTTTGCGTTATTACACCCCATCAGTAAAGAGCCGGTAGCCAACCAGCATTTTCGCCTGATATTGCCTGACGGGACGGTACAGGAGGGGGTAACGGATGCGCAGGGTAAAACGCCGCTGCTTCAGGGGAAAACATTGGATGACGTTATTTTTGAACTGGTGAAGGGAAACTAACCATGGGTGACAGTAAAAAAATTATGCAGCTCATAGCAGGTGCAACCGGGTTGATACTGGCAAATGTATCTCTTTCAGGCTGTGCGGTGACAAGCGGTGCGGCATTTGGTGCCGCGTCGGGTGCTATGGCCGCCAGGGGAATGGGTAACGATTTTAAATATTACCTCTTTGATGTCCCGCCGCAGGTAGTTTACCGCATTGACGATCACCGGTTCTTTACTCTGGAAAATTATAAGGACTGCGATCATGGCGGTATCATGTATTACAATGACACTAATAAAAAAATAAAAAGGTATATTAATGGCGGATCGGATAGTAATTCTATACTAGAGCCTAATCCGACATTGTTTTGGAAAGGGGTTTTTGTATATGCTGCCTCTGATAATGTTATTGCATATCCAGTGATGCGTCACAGCTATAATGAGAAAAGGTCAA
Organism: uncultured Enterobacteriaceae bacterium; assembly: GCA_966186435.1. GTDB lineage: Bacteria > Pseudomonadota > Gammaproteobacteria > Enterobacterales > Enterobacteriaceae > CBIFWW01. The sequence continues at coordinate 22,150 of CBIFWW010000037.1, read as the reverse complement.
ATGGCGGAGTCTATTTGTATCATTCAAATAATAGCACAAGGAAGAGTATATATATATCTGCCTCATCTTATAGAGGAGGTGATTTATATGTATACGTCGATGATCATAACGTGTATCTCAAAGGTAGACCGCCATATCCGAAGCATTTTGAAGCGGAAAGATTTAGAATCCCCTATGCTGGAGACCGAGATTATTATGATGTTGAAATTCCAGAAAATATAAAAACGCCGTCCGGAGTGAGTCGGTTTACCTGTGATTCAACAATAAAACCAATAAATATCAGCATAACGCCTAAGCAAGTATACGCCTCTGATGCCACAGGGATACCAACGTATGAATAATAAACAACCCGAACCATTACGCGATGCCCCAATGCGTAAAGATGATAATGGCAAACCCAGCTGGCGGGGAATGCGTTCACATCAAAATATAAAAGTTCGATCCGCCTGTTATAACCCTATTCAACTGCCTGGCCTGGTGATTTTTGTTCACGGGGTAAATTCGGAGGGCGAATGGTATGATGTGGCAGAAGAGAATTTATGTTTAGGATTAAATAAACGTCTGCATCTGCCCCCTGAGATGGAGTTAAAGGAAAACAAATATAGCCCCGGGATTGCTCAATTACGGCAAATATCTAACCCTGATTTAAGCCGCTCCCCGGTAATACGTTTTTACTGGGGATATACAGCCGAACCGGGCACTGAACATAAATATCAGATCCCGCTGCGAAACCTGGCGGGCGACGACTATCACGACTTAAAAAACTATCAGCAACTGCCGGATGCGCAAATCGCCGCCCGCGGCCCCTGGTTCTGGGGCGGTGGCCCTTTTCAAAACGGCTGCAACCAACTGGTATCACTGTGGAGCGATGAGGGGTTCAGCAAATGGCTGAAGCAAGTGCCCGTGCCGTTCAGCGTCCAGTTCGTTAACAGCGAGCTGGACCGCCTGCTGACCAATGCGCCGCCGCGCCGCTATTACGCCCACGCTGCCCGGCGGCTGGCGGATTTGCTCAACACCATCAGGGGTACCTACCCGCAGGACACGGTCACGCTGGTCTCCCACAGCCAGGGGACCATGATTGCCATGGCCGCCACGCTGCTGGCGGATAAAGCCCCGGATGCGCTGTTTGTGATGAACTCTCCCTATGCCATGGCGCACAAAACCATGGACCGCTTTTCCTATGTTTTTAATGAGTGCATTTCAGATTCTGCCCGCCAGCAGACTTTTGAAGCGGTTGTAAAAAAGGTGGCGCTGCAGGCCCGGCATCTGAGTGAAGCGGATTATGGCCGGCTGGTGTCGGGGGTGGATGCCGACGGGCGCAGCTGGAAGCCCACCGGGATGGCGGATAACGGGACCCCGGAACGGGATAACCACGGGCGCACCTGGATCTACTGTAATGCCCACGATCGGGTAATGGGCATGAGCGCCCTGCTGAGTATTGGCTGGCAGGGGCTGCCTAATGACCAGAACGGAAAGCTGCCGGAATTACTGCAGAATTACCAGGGGCATTTGTTCCAGCGGATGTTGGCCCGGGGAACATCCTGTGGTGAGGCACCCCGGCAGGACACCCCCTTTGGCCGCCTTCCTCCGGAGGGTTCTCCCTTCTGGGATGACGGAGGGCAGTTCGGCATTTATGACGCCCCGCCGGTTAACCAGACGCTGTCTATCAACGGTGAAAAAGTGCCCGAGCCGTTAACGGCAGAGCAAATGATGGGGTTTGATGTCAGCCGGGTGGAGCGGCAAAAAGAAAATAAAAAAAATACCGGGGAGGAAGGCCACGGCTGGGGGCAGTATTCGGTGGGTGAAGATGGTAAACCGAAACCGAATGACGAAAACTTCCCCTAGTATGCTTCACTGTACCCCAGCCGGCTGGTTGCGGACAAAGGGACCATGGGCTGGTACCCGCAAAACGGCAAGGATCAGCGGCTGAACCGCCGCAAAGAAACTAGGGAGGAAAAGGATGCGCGGCTGCGTACTTTTGTCTCCCAGCCCAGCGATCACAGTTCGCTGCCTTTGCGGCCAGAGTTTATGAGTCGGGTGGTGGCCTACGATCTGCCGGTGGGGATTTGTGAAAGCTCCCATGATAAATGCTTCCTGGAAGATCTGCGCCGCATGGCGGACTGGCAATATTCTGACCCTTACTTCCTCAGCGGCAAGCACCCTGAGTACAGCCGGCCTGAGGAAGTCTGCGCAGAAAGTGCCGGTGGGATAGGCCCGGATGAAATGGCCGAAATAAAAAAAATGCGAGAGTTACACGGCGGCCACTGATGCCAGGCGGCGGGGGATGATCGTTCCTTGAGCCAGTGCTCCTCAACCCCCGCCGGGCAGTTGCCTGGAGTCATTAAAAGCCACCACAAGGTGGCTTTTCTATATATTCATTCAGCCGTTAACTGGCAAGTGAGAGCGTAACCTTTTGCGTATGGTGCAGCAGCCAATTCGCTACTCGCGATTGCTGCTCGGCACTCAGCCACATCCCCAGCTTGGTACGGCGCCAGATGGCATCATCCAGGCCGCGCACCCATTCGTGATCCACCAGATAGCACAGCTCGGCTTCATACAGTTCATGGCCGAAGTGCTCCCCTAAATCCCGCAGTTCGCGCACTCCTTCCAGCAGATTTTCACTCTGGCTGCCGTAGGTACGGGCGTAATGGCGGGCCAGCGACTCACTCAGGAAGCTATAACGACGGCGCAGGCTGGCAGCATAATCATCCCGGTCGCCGGTAAAGTGGCCGCCGGGCAAGGTGGCCCCCTGGGTCCAGGCTGGCCCCATGTTCGGATACCACGGGCGCAGTTTTTCCAGCGCATGTTCACCCAATTTGCGGTAGGTGGTGAGCTTGCCACCAAATACCGACAGCAACGGCGCGACGCCGTTATCGTCATGGACGTCTAAGGTGTAATCCCGGGTCACCGCCTGGGGTGAATCGGATTCGTCATCACACAGTGGCCGTACCCCGGAGTAAGTCCATACCACGTCATCCCGCTTCAGCTGTTGCTTGAAGTGGTTGTTGTACACCTTAAGCAGGTAGCTGACTTCGCCTTCATCAATTGCCACCTCCTTCGGATCGCCGTGATACTCCTGATCGGTGGTGCCGATAATGGAAAATTCATCCATCCACGGGATGACAAACACAATGCGCTTATCTTCGTTTTGCAGAATGTATGCCTGCTTCTGGGTATGAACTCTTGGCACCACAATATGGCTGCCTTTGATCAGGCGGATGCCGTAAGGGGATTTAAGCTGCAACCCTTCATCAAAGAAGTGTTTTACCCACGGGCCGGTGGCGTTCACCAGGCCCCGGGCATGCCAGGTGTAGGTTTCCCCGCTGTCGATATCTTCGGCCTCCACGGTCCACAGGCCATTTTCCCGGCGGGCGGCGGTGACGCGGGTGCGGGTCATCACTTCACCGCCTTTTTCTTCCACCATCTGGGCATTGGCCAGCACCAGGCGGGCATCATCTACCCAGCAATCTGAATATTCGAAACCACGGGTGATCTCTGGCTTGAGCACCGAGTCTTCACCGAAACGCAACCCGGCAGACTTCGGCAGGCTGGTGCGTTTGCCCAAGTGGTCATACATAAACAGGCCAATGCGGATCATCCACGCCGGGCGTAAGTGGGGCTGATGGGGCAGGCGGAAGCGCATCGGGAAGGCCAGGTGAGGGGCCATTTTCAGCAGTACTTCACGTTCTGCCAGGGCTTCACTCACCAGACGGAATTCATAATGCTCCAAGTAACGCAGGCCGCCGTGGATCAGTTTGGAACTGGCAGAGGAGGTGGCACAGGCCAGATCCTGCGCCTCCACCATGAGAACGGACAGCCCGCGCCCGGCGGCATCAGTAGCAATACCGGCGCCGTTGATTCCGCCGCCAATCACAATCAGATCTTTAATGTCCATTCTCAACCTCACGCACTTTCGTTAGCGTTCATAAATGTTCGATATCGCTCATAATAGCAAGCAATCGCGCATTTGGTAACCTAAAAAAAACAATTGTGCGTGATATGCATAACATTCTGGCGTTCCTGGCCCCGCCGGACGTACACTTTGCATTAACATAGCCGGGGTAAATCCCCGCAGCAGTAACCTATCTGGGAAGAGAAAAATGGAACAGTTTGAATGCATTAACGTTGAACAGGCCCATCAGAAGTTAGTCAATACCAACGCGGTGCTGGTGGATATTCGCGACCCGCAAAGCTATGCCCTTGGCCATGCGCCCGGTGCCTGGCACCTCACCAATGACACCCTGGTTTCCTTTATGCAGACCAATGATTTTGATATCCCGGTGATGGTGATGTGCTATCACGGCAATAGCAGTAAAGGTGCCGCCCAGTATCTGCTGGAGCAGGGCTATGACAAGGTTTATAGCGTGGATGGTGGTTTTGATGCCTGGCACCGTCACTTCCCGGCGGAAGTAGCCCGGGGTGAGTAAGCCCATCGGCAGGGGGCGAGGGAACGGGTATACTGTCACCCTTTGTGTGCCATATCAGGCGGCCCCTAATGTTGATGATCACCTCTTTTAACAACCCGCGAATGGCCCAGGCCTTCGTGGATTACCTGGCGACCCAGGGCATTGTCCTGACTATCCAGCAGCACACCCACAGCGATGTCTGGCTGGCGGATGAAACCCGTCAGGCGGAAGTTGAGCAGGCGCTGGCGGCATTTCTGGCTAACCCTAATGACCCCCGCTACCTGGCTGCCAGCTGGCAATCGGGCCACACCAACAGCGGCTTGCAATATGGGCGTTTCCCATTCCTGGCCACCGTGCGCCAAAAGGCCGGCCCTTTCACGTTAGGATTAATGGCCCTGTGCATCCTGGTGTATCTGGCGATGCTGGCCCTGGGTAACCAGGCGGTGATGATCTGGCTGGCCTGGCCTTACTCACCGGACGTGCGCTTTGAATTCTGGCGCTATTTCACCCATGCCTTGCTGCATTTTTCGGTGCTGCATATCACCTTTAACCTGTTATGGTGGTGGTATCTCGGCGGCCCGGTAGAGCGCCGTCTTGGTACCGGGAAACTGGTGGTCATCACCCTGATTTCCGCCCTGCTCAGTGGCTATGTGCAGCACAAATTTAGCGGGGCCTGGTTCGGCGGGTTATCCGGCGTGGTCTATGCCTTGATGGGGTATGTCTGGCTGCGCGGCGAGCGTGACCCGGAGAGCGGCATCTATATGCAGCGCGGTCTGATGGCCTTTGCGCTGCTGTGGCTGGTGGCCGGGTGGTTTGATATTTTCGGGCTGTCTATTGCCAATGCGGCCCATGCCAGCGGGTTGGCCGTTGGCCTGGTGATGGCGTTGGTAGATACGCTGCATGTGCGTAAACGAACATAATTTTTAGCGCACGGAGAAGAGTGTGAGACAAACACAACGACACGATGCCATTGTGGAACTGGTCAAAAAACAAGGTTACGTCAGCACGGAAGAGCTGGTGGAGCAGTTTGCTGTCAGCCCGCAGACCATCCGCCGCGATCTGAATGACCTGGCGGAGCAGAACATTATTATGCGCCACCATGGTGGGGCGGCACTCCCTTCCAGTTCAGTTAACACCTCTTGGCACGATCGCAAAGCCACCCAAACCTCCGAAAAAGCCCGCATAGCCCAGCGGGTGGCCCAGGATATTCCCGACGGGGCCTCACTGTTTATCGATATCGGCACCACCCCGGAGGCGGTGGCCCACGCGTTGCTTAACCATAACGGCCTGCGGGTGGTGACTAACAACCTCAATGTGGCAAACACCCTGATGGTGAAAGAGGATTTCCGTATTATTCTGGCGGGTGGCGAATTACGTAGCCGCGACGGGGGGATTATCGGTGAGGCAACCCTCGATTTTATCTCACAGTTCCGTCTGGACTTCGGCATCCTCGGTATCAGCGGCATTGATAGCGACGGCTCGCTGCTGGAGTTTGACTATCACGAAGTCCGCACCAAGCGGGCGATCATTGAGAACTCCCGCCATACCATGCTGGTGGTGGATCACTCCAAATATGGCCGTAACGCCATGGTGAACATGGGCAGCATCAGCATGGTGAGTGCGGTGTATACCGATGTGTTGCCGCCGGAGGGGGTGATGCAGGTGCTACTGGAAAACAAAACCCAGCTGGAATTGTGCTAATCAAGCAGGCGTGCCGCTGAGCACGCCCGTTTGGTTATACCCCATACCCCATCATCTTCAATAATTGCTGCGCCTGATGCACCGCATCCTGACGGTGCGCCACCCCCAGTTTCTGGTACAAATTGCGAATATGGGTCTTGATGGTGGTGGCCGCCACATCCAGCTCCCCGGCTATTTGTTCATTGCTGTAGCCGGAGTAAATCAGCCCCAGAACCTGCCACTCCCGCTGGGTCAGCGGGCTGGTACGGATCAGCTCCGGCACGTCCGGGTGGGTCAGCAAATGGGTGACAAAGCTTTCGTCGAAGTGGGCAAACTTATGGCGATGGTGCTGGTTAATCTCCCGCAGGATACGCTGGGCGCGGTGTTGATCCAGCTCCGGCAGGGTATTCAGTTGAATAAGCTGGCGCAGCTGCTGGGCCATCGGCTCACCTTCAATCACAAAGTGGCTGATAAACCCGGTGCGGTTGGCTAACGCCAGCGCCTCAATCAGCACCCGCTGGGCATCGCTCTTGCGGCCCTCCAGCCAGTAAAGTTGGTTCAGCAATAGCAGGTTGCGGTTGAGATCGCTCATCAGCCGTAGACTACGGGCGTTCTCATTAAGCTCCTCCAACACGATTTCTGCCGGGGCATATTCTTCCAACAAAATCTGCGCCCGGGCGATATTGCGCCACTGGCTTTGTAGGAAGTGGTTATTGGCGAAGGCCGGTTTAGGGGTCTGGCGCAGCCAATTGGCCGCCGCCTTTTTATCACCGGTCATCTGCCAGTAAATCACCCGTACCTTATCGGCATTAGATACCCAGTCCGAATGGTAAGGCCCGCTGCCAAGCAAGTTTTCTAAACGGTTGAGGTGGTTACGGGCGTTATCCAGATTGCCCCGGGCCAACGAGCATTGCACCAGCAGGGCCAGGCACTGCAACTGCTGCTGCGGCTGGCCCCCGGCTAATACCTCAATACCATTACGGGAGCAGGTTTCCGCATCATCCAGCCTGGCCCAAGCCCACAGCAACTGGGCACGAATGCGCAGCAGGAACTCATGCATCGGCAGTTGTTCCAGATGCTGCTCACGGATTAGCTGGAAGGCTTTCTCTTGATTTTCCCAGGCCGCTTGCAGGAAGCCTTGGGCAAACAAAATCTCGCTTTGCTGGATCAGGCTCCACAGGGCGTAATGCCAGACATCATTGTGGCGGGCCATTTGTTCAGTTTGCTGCATCATCGCCAGGGATTCGGTCAGGCAGCCTTTGCAGTGCAGCACTTCACCATGGACGGAAGTTGCCACGATGCGGCTGTGGTAGCTGGCTAAAGGCAGGATCTCCAAGGCATGGGTAGCCAGGGTTTCCGCCAGCTCCTGTTCGCCATTGTTAATTGCCACCTGGGCGCGCAGGGCATCGAACTCCGCCCGCAGCACCTCATCCATCGTGACTTTCATCTCTTGCTCGGCCCGGGCCAACAGGGTGTTTACTTCGCCATAGCGGTGCTGGCTTTGCATTAACCAGGCTTGAAGCAGCACCAGCTTCGGGTTATCCAGCAGGCTATCCCAAGGCAGTGACTTGAGGGATTCTTCCAGCAGGGCCAACTCACTGTGGTTGAACAGCGCCCAGGCATGATGCAGCAGGATATCCCGTAGCATGTTGGCATCCCCGGCGGCTAGAGCGTGATGGATGGCTTCGCTGGCAAAGCCTTGGGCCATCCAGCTTTCCGCCGCCGCCCGGTGAATATCCGGTAACTCGCTGGCCAGCTCCCACTGGCAGCGCTGGCGCAGGAAGGATCCAAACAGCGGGTGGTAACTGAACCACTCGCCGCTACCGTCCATACGCTGAAGGAACAGCCCCTGGCGCTCAATATCTTCCAGCCGCATCTGGCCGTTTTCTTCCCCAGTGACCCGGACAATTAGGGCATCGTTCATTGAACGCAGCAGGGAGGTCTTAAGGAGAAATTGGCGGGTGCTGTCATCAATGTTATCCAGCACTTCATCCACCAGATAATCTGACAGATGGCTACTATTAATGCCGGAAAGGCGGCGGGCGGACTGATGGGCCGCGCCGCTGCTCTGGCGGGCAGAAAGGGCAATCAGTTGCAGGGCGGTGGCCCAACCGGCCACATCATCGCACAGCTGGCTGCTTTCAGCCTGTTCGATGGGCGCATGGAGGCGCACATCGAAGAATTGTTTGGCTTCCTGGTGATTAAAGGCCAGCTGTTGGCTGCCGGTTTCCAGCAGCTGATCCCGCACCCGCAAGTTGGCAATACCAAGTTGGGGTAGATTGCGGGAGAGTACCACCAGGGTGACGTTGTCCGGCTGATGGCGCAGGAAGAAGCGCATCGCTTCATGGATAGTTGGGTTGGTGATCAGATGATAATCATCAATCACCAAATAGAGGTTGTCATGCCATTCGGCCAGCTCGATAAACAGTTGGGCAAACAGGGCATTAAGGCTGCTGTACTGGCGTTTTTGGGCCAAGGTTTCCGTGGTGCGGCAGAAGCCGTTAGTGGCCTGTTGCACTGCGGCAATGAAATAACTGGCGAAACGCTCTTGCTGGTTGTCACCTTCATCAAGTGAGAACCAACCCAAACCAGACTTACCCGCAGCCCAATGGGAAACCAGTGTGGTTTTGCCATAGCCTGCCGGGCTGGTGATTAATGCCAACCGGTAATTTCCTGCCCGCGACATTCGGGATAGCAGGCGTTCACGAACCACAGTGTTATCCAGCCGAACCGGGCGACTTAATTTTGAGGGTATCAACATAGTTAGTCACTTCACTGTGAAGAAGAAAAGAAATTATTTTGCGCTTCGTAATTAATTCTTACGTTAAATTCGGCTAGTTTGATTTCTAATGCAAGCGTGATAAGCATTCCTGATGCCCAAAGGTGCGCCTGGTCACATTTTAATAAACCGTAAAATTTTCTCGATGAAATTTGACCCGATGCCAGAGCTGGCACGGGATTGCTGGTAATTCAGATTATCTGCAAAACCTTCGGCTATAGCATAGTAATATGGCTGAGGTATATATTCTCCTGAAAAGTTAACGGGCATACATGATGTTAATTTATTAATTCAGGCTACAAACTATTTCATCTATGGGATTTCCGAGTAATGCCCAGTTTATCTATCCACTTAGAGAAAAACCTTAACCCCATGAATTAAGAGTCATAATCCCCTTATCCCTATTAATTGATGGCTTAATTGGCGCTGCCAGCATTAATTCCTCTGACAGACCGCAAGAAATATCCAGGCCCAGTAATAAAATTTATTGATAATAATGTGGTTAAATCGCCAGCAGTTCACTGGCGTCATGCGATTGAAATCACATTATGGCCTACTACCCACTCCTCCTCCCTGTCTAATCCCCCACAGGATGAGGAAGTCAGCCGGGGCGCCGGGCACACTACCATTAAAGCTATTTTGATTAATCACAGGAACCTGATTATCTATGTCACAGCCGACTTTCCACAAAGCACAATTCCAGGCTGCACTGACGCGTCAGTGGCAGCGAACCGGCGTTAACGGCGCTGATCAAATGACGCCCCACCAGTGGTGGCAGGCGGTAAGCGGGGCGTTGGCGGAGCAGCTTTCCGCTCAGCCAGCGGCAAAACTGAAAGCGGGCCAACGCCATGTGAACTACATCTCGATGGAGTTCCTAATTGGTCGCCTCACCGGTAACAACCTGCTTAACCTCGGTTGGTATCAGCAGGTGGCCGACGTGCTGGCGGAGCACAACATTAATCTGACAGACCTGCTGGAGCAGGAGATCGACCCGGCCCTGGGTAACGGCGGTTTGGGCCGTCTGGCGGCCTGTTTCCTCGATTCCATGGCAACCGTCGGCCAGCCTGCCATCGGCTATGGCCTGAATTATCAGTACGGCTTATTCCGCCAGAGTTTCCAGGATGGGGTGCAGATGGAAGCCCCGGATGACTGGGGCCGTGGCCAGTATCCATGGTTCCGCCATAACAGCGCTCTGGATGTGCAGGTGGGGATCGGCGGCAAGGTAGTGAAAACCGGCAAAATCTGCCACTGGGAGCCGGGCTTCACCATCACCGGGCAGGCCTGGGATCTGCCGGTGGTGGGTTACCATAACGGTGTCTCCCAGCCGCTGCGCCTGTGGCAGGCCACCCATGCTCACCCCTTCAACCTGACTAAATTCAACGACGGTGAGTTCCTCAAAGCAGAGCAGCAGGGTATTGATGCTGACAAACTCACCAAGGTGCTGTACCCCAATGACAACCACCAGGCCGGTAAAAAACTGCGCCTGATGCAGCAATACTTCCAGTGCGCCTGCTCGGTGGCTGATATTCTGCGCCGCCACCATCTGGCGGGCCACCCGATTGCCAGCCTGCCTGACCACGAAGTCATCCAGTTGAACGATACCCACCCGACTATCGCCATCCCGGAACTGCTGCGGGTGCTGATCGACGAGCACCAAATGAGTTGGGATGACGCCTGGGTCATCACCAGTAAAACTTTTGCTTATACCAACCACACTTTGATGCCAGAAGCGCTGGAGTGCTGGGATGAGCGCCTGATGCGTACCCTGTTGCCGCGCCATGTTCAGTTGATCAAAGAAATCAACCGCCGCTTTAAGAAGTTGGTGGATAAAACCTGGCCTGGTGACGAAGCGGTGTGGGCTAAACTGGCGGTGGTTTATGACGGCCAGGTACGTATGGCTAACCTGTGCGTGGTCAGTGGCTTTGCGGTGAACGGCGTGGCCGCCCTACACTCTGAGTTGGTGGTGAAGGATCTGTTCCCGGAATACCGCCAGCTGTGGCCGAACAAATTCCATAACGTAACCAACGGCATCACCCCGCGCCGCTGGATCAAGCAGTGTAACCCGGCGCTTTCAGACCTGCTGGATAGCACCCTGAAAAAAGAGTGGGCTAATAACCTGGATGTGCTGGAAGGGCTGGAGGCTTATGCCGATGACGCCCAATTCCGTAAGGCTTATCGCGATATTAAACGCCACAATAAGGTTCGCCTGGCGCAGTACATCCAGCAGCGCACTGGGATTATTATCAACCCGGAGGCGATCTTTGATATTCAAATCAAACGCCTGCACGAGTACAAACGCCAGCACCTCAACCTACTGTATATTCTGGCGCTGTATAAAGAGATCCGCGAAAACCCGCAAGCCGACCGCGTACCCCGGGTGTTCTTGTTTGGGGCCAAAGCGGCGCCGGGTTACTACCTGGCGAAGAATATTATCCACGCCATCAATAACGTGGCGGCGGTGATTAACAATGACGCTAGCATTGGCGACAAGCTGAAAGTGGTATTCCTGCCGGATTACTGTGTCAGCGCAGCAGAAATGCTGATCCCGGCGGCGGATGTTTCCGAGCAAATCTCTACTGCCGGTAAAGAAGCCTCCGGCACCGGCAATATGAAGCTGGCGCTCAACGGGGCCTTAACCGTCGGTACCCTGGACGGGGCTAACGTGGAGATCGCCGACAAAGTCGGTGAAGAGAATATCTTTATCTTCGGCCATACCGTAGAACAGGTAAAAGCGCTGAAAGCCAAAGGCTATGACCCGGTGAAATGGCGTAAGAAAGATAAAGTGCTGGATGCGGTATTAAAGGAGCTGGAGAAAGGGGTTTATAGCAACGGCGATAAGCACACCTTCGACCAAATGCTCCACAGTATTGGCAAACAGGGCGGCGATCCGTATCTGGTTATGGCCGACTTCACGGCCTACGTGGAAGCCCAACGGGCCGTGGATGTTTTGTATCGCGACCAGGAAGCCTGGACCCGTGCCGCCATTCTGAACACCGCCCGCTGCGGGATGTTCAGCTCTGACCGCTCGATCCGCGATTATCAAAAACGCATCTGGCAGGCTAAACGTTAAGGGAAAGCCATGAAGAGCAAAAAGCTGGATAGCGCAGCGCTGGCGGCGGGTATCGCCGCCAGTTATATCAATGCCCACGGCAAGCCGCAGGCGATCCCTGAGGACACCAAAAAGCGGCTGTTGGCTGCCATGGGCCGCAGCACCACCCCTGTTACGCCGGAGGAACGACCATTACCGGCGGTGAAAGTGTTCCATGCCGGGACCCATATGGCCCTGACGCTGGGCGGCAGTGGGGAGTATCAATGGCAGCTGGAAACCGAAACTGGCGGCCAACACCAGGGCAAAGCCAGTGCCGGTAAAAAGCTGACATTGCCCCGCCAGCTGGAGGAGGGCTACCACACCCTGATCCTCAGCCAGGGCGAGAGCCACTGGCGCTGCCGGGTTATCGTTGTGCCAAAACGTTGCTATGAACCCCGGGCGCTGCATCAGGGTGAAAAACTCTGGGGCGCCTGCGTGCAGCTATACACCCTGCGCTCTGAGAGCAACTGGGGGATTGGCGATTTTGGCGATTTGAAAAACATGCTGGGTGAAGTGGCGGCCCGGGGCGGTTCTTTTATCGGCCTTAACCCGATCCACGCTCTTTATCCGGCCAACCCGGAGAGCGCCAGCCCCTATAGCCCTTCCTCACGCCGCTGGCTTAACGTCATCTATATCGACGTCAATGCGGTAGAGGATTTTAAAGCCAGCAAAGCAGCACAAAGCTGGTGGAAGAAGGCGGAAACGCGGAAACGTCTGGAGTCTGCTCGCCATACCGAATGGGTGGATTACAGCGCTGTTACCCATCTGAAGTTGGAGGCCCTGCGTCTGGCTTGGGAGCAATTCAACCTGCGGCCAGCCAACGATCACCAGCAGTCAGCCTTCGAACACTTCATCAATGAAGGTGGCGAAAGCCTTTACTATCAGGCGGCCTATGATGCCATCCACGCCTTCCAGGTGGCGGAAGATTCCTCACGTTGGGGCTGGCCAGCCTGGCCGAAGGAATTTCAGCAGGCCCACAGCAAGCAGGTGAAAGCCTTCTGCACCCAACATCAACAAGAGGTGCGTTTTTATCTGTGGCTCCAGTGGCTGGCATACCGTCAGTTTGCCGACTGCTGGGCGGTGTGCCAGCAGGCCGAGATGCCAATTGGCTTATATCGCGATCTGGCAGTAGGTGTGGCGGAAGGGGGGGCGGAAACCTGGTGTGACCGTTCACTCTACTCCCTGAAAGCATCCGTAGGTGCGCCGCCGGACATCCTCGGGCCGTTGGGCCAGAACTGGGGCCTGCCGCCGATGGATCCCCATGTGATGGAAGCACGCGGTTATGAGCCATTTGTCCAGTTGCTCCGCGCCAATATGACCCACTGCGGGGCACTGCGTATCGACCATGTAATGTCGATGCTGCGGCTGTGGTGGATCCCCTATGGTGAAACTGCCGACCTCGGGGCCTATGTTCACTACCCGGTGGACGATCTGCTGGCGATCCTGGCCTTAGAAAGCCAGCGCCACCAGTGCATGGTGATCGGCGAAGATCTTGGCACGGTGCCGGTAGAGATCGTCAGTAAGCTGAAGGAAAGTGGGATTTACTCCTACAAAGTACTCTACTTTGAACGTAGCAGCGCCAACCTATTCCGCGCCCCGGAAGATTGGCCTACGCAGGCGATGGCGGTAGCAACCACCCACGATCTGCCTACGCTGCGCGGCTATTGGGAAAGCGGCGATCTGGCCTTAGGGCGCTCCTTGGGGTTATATCCTGATGAGCTGATCTTGCGCGGGCTGTATCACGATCGGGAACAGGCTAAGCAAGGGTTACTTAACAGTCTCCATCAGCATCAATGTTTGCCGAAAAAGGCCGGGCGCACCGCCAAGCGTATGGCGATGAACCCGGTGTTAAACCGCGGGCTGCAACGTTACATTGCCGATAGCAACAGCGCCCTACTGGGGCTACAGCCGGAAGACTGGCTGGATATGGCTGATCCGGTGAATATTCCGGGTACCAGCACCCAGTACCGCAACTGGCGGCGCAAGCTGACCGCCACGCTGGAGGGGATGTTTGGTGATGCCACGGTAAACCGCTTGATTAAAGACCTGGATAAGCGCCGCCGTCATGTGCCGGTCACGGTGCCAAAAAAACCGGTGGTGCTTAAACCGGTAGCGGTTAAGCCTGATGCAGTTAAGGCTGCTGTAAAAAACACCGTGAAAAAAGTTAAAGCCGCCAGGTCTTGAACCTGTGAACCGGCTATAAAAAAACGGCACCCATTGGGTGCCGTTGTACTGTAGGTTTGCAATCAGTAGTAGGAGTGCTCGCCGCGCTCGTGCTCGGTCAGGTCGCGCACGCCTTTCAATTCAGGGAAGGCAGCCAGCAGCTGTTTTTCAATCCCTTCTTTCAGGGTGAAGTCCACCATTGAACAACCGTTACAGCCGCCGCCGAATTGCAGAATGGCGTAGCCTTCGTCGGTGATTTCCATTAGCGAGACACGGCCACCGTGGCCGGCTAACTGCGGGTTAACTTCGGCTTGCAGCATGTACTCCACGCGCTCGATCAGCGGGGCATCATCACCCACTTTACGCATTTTGGCGTTCGGGGCTTTCAGTGTCAGCTGGGAGCCAAGCTGGTCGGTCACAAAATCGATTTCCGCATCTTCCAGGTAAGGCGCGCTCAGTTCATCCACGTAGGCGGTTAACTGCTCGAATTCCAGAGTAGTATCGGACGCTTCCACGGCGTCAGGCGGGCAATAAGACACGCCACACTCTGCGTTCGGGGTACCTGGGTTAATGACGAAAACGCGAATTTGCGTTCCTTCTTCCTGGCTCGCCAACAGTTTGGCAAAGTGGGCCTGGGCTGTGTCGGAAATACGGATCATAAATTGGCCTAAATAGTTGACTGCTTTAGTCGGTTATAATACGCCCATCGTTCAGGCTCTACAAGGTGCGGCACAGGCACCAGATATCTACTGAAGCCGCCCCGCGGGCAAGTAACAACCGGGCCAGCGCTGCCGCGGTACTGCCGGTGGTGACCACGTCATCCACTATGGCGATATGGCGCCCGTTAACCGCAATTTCAAGGTGGAAAGCCTTAAGCAAATTGTGCCGCCGTGCGTGGGCGCTCAGTTTACGCTGGTGAGGCGTGTGCCGTAAGCGGCGAATGGCATGTTCGGCCACCGGGATCCCCAGCCAGCGGCCCAAATACCCTGCCAGTAGTGCACTTTGGTTATAGCCCCGCCGCCAAATTCGCTTGCGATGGAGCGGCACCGGGATAATCAGCTGTGGCAGCTTCAATCCTTCAATTCGCCGCGCTTCCAACAGCCGTAGCAATAACAGACGCGCCAAGGCGCAGGCCCCCTCAGGATAGGTCTTCAACCGGCTAATCATCTGGCTGAATGGGGGCCGGTAATCATCGATACACACCAGCCGTTGCCAGGCACAGGGCTTGCGCAGGCAGCGGCCACAGGGCTGGTGAGGCCAGTGGGAAGCCAGCCCGCAGCACGGGCACACCCTATTATCAGGGCGGCGGGGGTGGCAGCGGCTACATATCCCCCAGTGGGGAAGGGCCAGCGCACACTGGCATAGCCAACAGCGGCCAGGGATTGTTAGCATAACGGCCTCACGGGATTGAAAAGAGTAACCTAGCTGATGAACAAACTCTGGTGGCAAACAATCGGACAGGGCGATCGCCATCTTGTGCTGCTGCACGGATGGGGACTGAATGCCGGGGTATGGGATTGCATAACTAAGCGGCTTGCCTCGCAATTTACCTTGCATCTGGTGGATCTGCCTGGGTTTGGCCGTAGCCACGGTTATGGTGCCATGCCTTTAAAGGCGATGGCGCAAATGGTGGCAGAGCAGGGGCCAGAACAGGCCATTTGGTTGGGCTGGAGTTTAGGTGGATTAGTGGCCAGCCAGATTGCCCTGGATTTCCCGCAGCAAGTAAGGGGGCTGATTACTGTAGCCTCCTCGCCGTGTTTTAGCGCCCATGAGGATTGGCCGGGGATCAAACCGGAGGTATTACGGGGCTTCCAGCAGCAGTTAAGTGAAGATTTCCAGCGTACCGTGGATCGCTTTCTTTCACTCCAGACCCTGGGCACCGAGAGCGCCCGCCAAGATGCGCGGTTGCTGAAAAGCAGCGTACTGGCATTGCCGATGCCCAGCGTGGAGGTGCTCAATGGGGGGCTGGAGATTTTGCGCTGTGAAGACCTGCGGCAGGATCTGGCGAGTTTTGATAAGCCCTTTCTGCGGCTCTATGGTCGGCTGGATGGTCTGGTGCCCCGGCGGATCGTACCGCTATTGGATAAGGCCTGGCCGCAGTCACAGGTTTATGTGTTTGATAAGGCCGCCCACGCCCCGTTTATTTCCCATTCGGAGGCTTTTTGCCAGCTGCTGATTGAATTCAGCCGACAGTTTTGATACGCCGACTGGAAAAAGTTAAAAAAGTTGCAATACTCACTACGCACCGCTTTATTTGATTAATTCAATGGTTTCAGGTTTCCGAGTGAAGTATCCAAGGAATGACTTGCGGTGCCTGATAAACATAACAACTCAATACCTATAAGGATAGCTGCTATGAAATTACTGACTGGCGTGGTTAGCGCATTGATTATGAGTTCTGTGGCTTTTAGTGCAATGGCTGCTCAAGAGCTGGAAAAAGACAAGCTGAAAGAGATGAATCTGACCAAGATTGGCACCATCGTGACCAGCGACACCTCTGCGCCGATGGATGCAAAACGCGATCTTTCTGAGAAGGCAGACAAGTTGGGTGGCAAGTACTTCGTGGTCACCAGCGGTGAGAAATACACCAAAGATGTCCATGCCACGGCGGACGTCTACAAATAATGAGAATGGGGCGCAAAGCGCCCTTTTTTATGCAATTGACCACCACTCGGTGAGGCAGGCCTTGCCCTCCGGGCAGTTTTTGCAGCTCCCCGTTAGGCAGCTTTGTGCATCTTCCTCGCGTTTTATCACCCGGCCCATGGCCTCCAGGCGTTGTAGCATGGCATCCACCAGCGGCTGAGGGGTGTTCAATATCTGGCTGACCTGCTGCGCTTCCATTCGCCCATGTAGGGCAAGCAAATCACGGATTTCAATCAAGCTAGCCATGTTTTTATTTCCTATAGCCTAATGACCATGCTCTAGTGACAATCACCGGTCGAATTACAGCAACTACCCGGCTCGCGGGTTGCCATCAGGTTCACGTTCACCCGGCTACGAGCGCGGCGCAACATACCCAGCAGTACCACGTTAAACAGCAGCACCGCCAGTATACACACCAGGCTAAAGCGCGGGTGGCTACTGAAATTCACCGTCTGGTAATACAGAGTGGAGAACGAATAGGCGATGTCCAGCCCCCACAGCACCGAGAAAGCCATCCAGCCACGGCTGGATTCACGGGCGATAGCCCCCATCACCGAGATGCATGGGATATACAGCAGTACGAAGATCAGATAGCTGTAAGCCGCGCTCATACTACCAAACTTAGCGCTCATCACGCCCATGGTGCCGTTCTCCATCTCGCCATCGCCTTTGCTGGCTTCGATTGGGTTCGCCAACACGCTCAGGCTGAAGGTGCCTTTCAGGCTATCCCAGGTTTCGGACACCGCACCGCCCAGTTCACCCCAAAGATTGAATTCCTCTGGGTTAAACGGGGCCTGATGAATATCTTCGGCGGTATAAAGGGTATTCAAGGTACCCACCACCACTTCTTTAGCCATGGCACCGGTAAACAGACCCACGGTGGCTTGCCAGTTTTCATCCTGCACGCCAATCGGTTTTAACAGTGGGGTCAACACTTTACTGACGGAAGCCAGGGCCGAATCATTGATGTTATCCACCGCCTTACCGCTAAAGGAGAAGCTGTTTAGCGCCCCGATAAAGATGCTCACCAGGATAATCACCTTACCGGCACGCATCACAAAGCCCTTCAGGCGCTGCCAGGTTTGCAGCA
Organism: uncultured Enterobacteriaceae bacterium; assembly: GCA_966186435.1. Taxonomy (GTDB): domain Bacteria; phylum Pseudomonadota; class Gammaproteobacteria; order Enterobacterales; family Enterobacteriaceae; genus CBIFWW01. The sequence continues at coordinate 4,301 of CBIFWW010000037.1, read as the reverse complement.
ACAGGCTCTTGATATGTGGCACGTGGTAAACCGGCAGCTCCATAACAAACGGGGTGGCTTCACCACGCATGATGGTGTGCTTCAGCATCAGGCCGGTGAGGATAGCCATTACGATCCCCAGGATATATAGGGAGAACACCACAAAAGCGCCTTGTTGGCCGAAGAAGGCCGCAGCAAACACTGCAAAGATAGCCAGGCGGGCGCCGCAAGACATAAACGGCGCCATCATGATGGTCATCATACGTTCACGGGGGGCATCCAGGGTACGGGCGCCCATCACCGACGGCACGTTACAGCCGAAGCCGACAATCAATGGTACAAAGGATTTACCCGGCAGCCCCAGGGCCTGCATCAACCGGTCCATCACAAAGGCGGCACGGGCCATGTAGCCAGAGTCCTCAAGGAAGGAGAGGAACAGGTACATCATGCCGATTTGCGGTACCAGCGGCAGCACGGTGTTGATACCGCCCCCGATGCCCTGGGCCAGGAAGATAGTCAGCCACTGCGGGAAGTGCAGGGTAGCGCCCAGCCATTGAGTCCCCTGGATGAAGAGGGCGGAAGAGCCTACATCAAACAGCGGTTGCAGCGCCCCACCGATGTTAATCGCCAGCAGGAACATTAAATACATCACCAGCAGGAACACCGGCACCCCGAGGAAGCGGTTGAGGATAATTTTATCCATGGCCGCCGTCAGGCGATGGGGTTCCGCCGTCAGGCTATTGCTCACGGCATCACAAATAGTGGCAATGCTTTGGTAGCGGGCATCAGCGATGGTCAGCGCCGGGTCGGCTATCTTATCGGCCAGTTGGGCCTTAACGAACTCTAGTTTGCTGGTGGCTTCACCGGCCCAAGCCTGGCTGTAGATATCCCCTTCCAGTATTTGCAGGGCCAACCAGCGGCGCTGTTGGGCAGGAACGGTCTGTGGCATATCTTGGGCCAGGGTATCGGCAGCAGCCAGCAGGCGTGCAGGATAATATACCCGCTCCACCTCGCGGTTGGCCTTAATGCGATCCACTGCCAGCTTCAGGCTGTCGATACCCCGGCCACGGGTGGAGACCAGTGGTAACACTGGGCAACCCAAACGGGCAGACAGGGCGTCTACGTCGATGCGGATATTTTGCTTCTCGGCAATATCCAGCATGTTAAGGGCCAGCACACAGGGAATGCCCAGCTCAAGCAGCTGTAGCGTGAGATAAAGGTTGCGCTCCAGGTTGGAGCCATCCACCACGTTGATCAGCAAATCCGCTTCGCCACTCAGAATGTAGTGGCAGGCGATTTGCTCATCTAACGAGGTTTGGGAAGAGATAGTAGTGAGCGAATAGGTGCCCGGCAGATCCACCAGGGTGACCTGATGTTCAGCCGTTTTAAACTGGCCTTCTTTACGCTCCACGGTGACCCCCGCCCAGTTACCCACGCGCTGCCGCGCACCGGTCAACTGGTTAAACAGGGTAGTCTTCCCGGCGTTCGGGTTGCCTATCAGGCCGATAGTAAGTTTTTTCATTTTTTAACGTGAACGATGAAGTAAGGAAACTAATGCGGGCAAGCCAACGGGCTTAAGCCACCGCTTCAAGCTGCAACAACTGGAGATCTTTTTTTCGTAATACCAGATTGACGCGCCGGGTTTGGATGTGGATGGGGTCGCCAAAGGGGGCGACACGCACAACGTTAAAAGAGGAACCGGGCAACATACCCAAAGACAGCAGCTTCTGGCGGTAGGCCGGGCTGATTTCAAGGGCGAAGCCAGTGATCTTCCATGCGCTATTCGGAGAAAATTGCATATCGTTTACCTGTATTAAGTTGACCAACTTAATTCGCGTGGGTGCGATGGCGAATACACTTTGTCAATAAGAGAGAAAAAGAAGTAACCAACATCATAATGATAATGAGAATGGTTTTCGCCTTCAATCAGAAAATCATTCCAGAAATAGATAGGTTTGATCTTTGACAAGAGAAAATGATTATTTCAGATTTTATACGTCCTGAGGTGGTTAATTCAAATAAAAACAATGTGTTAATAAGGTTAACCTGCGGTGACAAGATGTCATTTAGCACGCTATTGTTATTACTAATGGTGGATTGTTAATGATTGGATCGATAAATGAAGTCACAGGAAAAATAGCTGCGATTCATAAACGCTCGCTAATTAGTTGATATTAAATTTATTTACCCGGGATTGATCATCAAATGTTATATCGGCGGGGCTTGAATGCGGAAAATACATATTGTGCTAAAAAGTAAAAAGGCCCCGAAAGGCCTTAAGATTAACGCTTCTTACCGAAGGCTGCGGCCAGGGCATCGCCCATGGCACTGTTACCTGCTGGCCCACTGTCCGGTGGCCGTGGGGTATTCTGGCGGGCAGGGCGTCTGGTAGATTCGCTGTTGCCGCCATTACCAGCGCTACTATTGCTGCGGCGGTTATTGGCTTCACCAGGCTGTTCGTCCAGGCGCATGGTCAGGGCAATACGTTTACGGTTCAGGTCGACTTCCATTACCTTCACCTTCACGATATCCCCGGCTTTCACCACTTTGTGGGGATCGTCGATAAACTTGTCTGACAGCGAGGAAATGTGCACCAGGCCGTCCTGGTGAACGCCGATATCCACAAAGGCACCAAAGTTGGTGACATTGGTGACGGAGCCTTCCAGCACCATACCCGGTAGCAGGTCGTTCATGGTTTCAATGCCATCGGCAAACTGGGCGGTTTTGAATTCCGGGCGCGGGTCGCGGCCGGGTTTCTCCAGCTCTTTAATGATGTCGGTAACTGTTGGCACACCAAACTGGGCATCGGTAAATTCAGCGGCTTTCAGGCCGCGTAATTCATTGCTGTTGCCCATCAGATCCGCCAGCGCCTGGTGGGTCGCTGCCAGGATCCGTTCCACCACCGGGTAGGCTTCCGGGTGCACCGTTGAGGCATCCAACGGGTTATCGCCGTGGTTGATGCGCAAGAAGCCTGCACACTGCTCAAAGGCTTTCGGCCCTAGACGGCTGACTTTCAGCAGCTGCTGGCGGTTGCGGAACTGGCCATTCTCATCACGCCACGCGACGATGTTCTGCGCCATCATGCGGGTCAGCCCGGCCACCCGGGTCAATAGCGCCACGGAGGCAGTATTGAGATCCACCCCCACGGCGTTTACGCAGTCTTCCACGACGGCATCCAGCTTCTTCGCCAGTTGGGTCTGGCTAACATCATGCTGATACTGGCCCACCCCGATGGATTTCGGGTCGATTTTAACCAGTTCAGCCAGCGGGTCCTGAAGACGGCGGGCGATGGAAACCGCCCCGCGCAGGGATACGTCCAGGTCCGGGAATTCCAGCGCAGCCAGTTCGGAAGCGGAATAGACCGACGCCCCGGCTTCGCTGACAATCACCTTCTGGCCAACGACTTTCGGGAACTGTTTCTGCACTTCGAGGTAGAAACGTTCGGTCTCGCGGGAGGCGGTACCGTTACCAATCGCCACCAACTCTACCTGATGTTTCTCGCACAGGGCAGCCACCGCCACGGCAGCTTTGGCAGCTTGGCCAGTGTGCGGGTAGATAGTGTCTGTGGCCACCAGCTTGCCGGTAGCATCCACCACCGCTACTTTCACCCCGGTGCGCAGGCCCGGATCGAGGCCCATAGTGGCGCGCAGCCCAGCAGGGGCCGCCATCAGCAGATCGTGCATATTACGAGCGAAGACGTTGATAGCTTCGTCTTCCGCCCGTTCACGGACGGTGCCCATCAGCTCGGTTTCGAGGTGCATCAGGATCTTGATGCGCCAGGTCCAGCTCACCACCCCTTTCCGCCAGCTGTCTGCCGGAGCGTTGTTCAGGCGCAGGCCAAGGTGGTCGGTAATAATCTGCTCGCAGTGGCTTTCGCGCGGTGGCTCGTCAAACTGCGGGTCGGCATTCAGCGCCAGTTGCAGGATACCTTCGTTGCGGCCACGGAACATCGCCAGGGCGCGGTGGGAGGGCACTGAGGCAATTGGTTCGTGGTGGTCGAAGTAATCGCGGAATTTCGCGCCTTCTTCCTCTTTGCCACTGGCAACCTTAGCCACCAAGTGGGCGTTCTTCCACAGATAATCACGGACTTTCGCCAATAGGGCTGCGTCTTCGGCGAAGCGCTCCATCAGGATATAGCGCGCCCCATCCAAGGCTGCTTTAACATCCGCCACCCCTTTATCGGCATCGACAAAGTGGGCCGCTTCCTGTTCCGGGTCGTGAGAAGGCTCGGCCCACAGCAAATCTGCCAGCGGCGCTAAGCCTGCTTCAATGGCGATCTGCCCACGGGTGCGGCGCTTCTGCTTATAAGGCAGGTATAAGTC
>CBIFWW010000036.1:0-25650 GCA_966186435.1 uncultured Enterobacteriaceae bacterium | reverse complement strand
ATATTTATCTGCTTACGCATTTGGTTTTCTACATTGATTAGCGATGATTTTTGTCTACCTAAATTTTTACTTTCAATTTAGAAACGATATTGTAGGCCCGCAGTCACGCTATAATTTCTATTTTCTATACCAGCAGCATCCCCGCCTTCATATTGCGACATCCCATTTGTGCGATCAATCACCTTCGACCCACCTTTACCCTCGGAGTATTGGTTCCATGTCAACTCGGTGAATACTTTCGCGTTAGGTGTAACATAGTAGCCTACATCCACTGATGCCGAATAATAATCAGAACCACGGGTTTTTTCCTGGAAGGTCAAATCCCGCAAATAGTGTTCATCGTTGTCCTTCGCTTCAACCCAAGGGCTGAATTTAAATAGTGCAGTAAATTCAAAATCACGGTAACGATAACTGCCGGCCAGGCCTGCATAGGGCACGCTAAATTTTTGCTGGTAGCCAATACCCCGTTCTCTATTAGGAAAATCACCCACAGTACTACCATTATCATATTGATAGTGACCACCAAAAGCAGTCCAGCTAAAACGCGTTTGCTGGTAGCCCACTACCGCACCGACTTTATAATCAGCGCGTTTAATAAACCAGACTTTGGCGTTAACATCAAATTCATTAGCATAATTGAGGCGGGTGTTCGGGCTATTCGACCAGTCAGTCCAATGCGATTGATTAGGATCCAGCCAATCGTAATCATCCATTCCTGCCCCACTTGAGGAAAGCGTGGTCCAACCTTTTGCATTCAATGTCAGCCAAAAAAGCGGATCCCAGGATATATCACCTTTGATGATTGCAGTATTATTGATCTTCCAGTTAAGCTCACTTACTTTTCTACCGGTATCAGTATCATATACATACTCTTTGGATTCACCCTCCAGCCACCCCAGTGAGGTACTCACCGTTATACTATCAGCAGAAAAATTAACGGCATAAGGATCTTCAACTTCCTGAGCCAGAACCGTATCTGTAACCATCAAACTTAAAAACCCAGAAGCTATCACGTATTTATTCATATTAGCCGTTCCTTTAAACAGACAGGATTATGATTTCAGGTTATTAAACTAGATAGAATATGAGTTACTTTGGGCATTTTGAAAGTAACTTACTTAATCTATAGACCATATAAATAGCAATTCAATGGTTTAATGCAGATATACCCTGTTCTGCTACGGCGTGCACAATTCATAAGTGGCCAAGTCCCTTGTGCTGAGAGAGAATATATTGTGATTTGCTGATTGTCAGACAGCGATAGGCAGCCAGTGAATATATCCACCGGCTGCTGCCCGTATTAAATATGGGTTCGGTTATCTATCTCCTGTATGCACGTGAAGGCCCCGTGCATCAACACAAATTAGCGATAAGATAATTAGTGCATCACTGCCGTCAAGCTGACAGCGACGATCAGTGCCAGGGCGATAAAGGTGCTGGTCAGGGAATATTTCAGTTCAACGCTCATTGTTTTGCTCCTCATTGTCCTTGTTGGGGTCATCATTCCCATACTCCCATAACTACTGATAAAAATCTCGCCATAAATGGTTGAATCCTGATTTTGCCTCTTCCACTTTCGTCGCAGATAGGACAAAATCCGATGCTAAATTATTTTATACTGCCCATTACGCCCTCCTTCCGTTCAATGGCGTTCCTCATACTTGTCACAACCCAACGTTGTGGTCAGAGGAAGACCGAGGCAAACGATTAACTACCATATATTCTGGAGTTTAGGGTGTGGCCTGGAGTGATTTTTAATGGCAACAATTAAAGATGTAGCGAAGCGCGCAAACGTTTCCACTACAACCGTATCACATGTGATCAACAAGACCCGCTTTGTCGCTGAAGACACGCGCAACGCGGTATGGGCAGCCATCAAGGAGCTGCATTACTCCCCAAGTGCGGTTGCCCGTAGCTTAAAGGTCAATCACACTAAGTCGATTGGTTTGTTGTCCACCAGCAGTGAAGCACCGTATTTTGCGGAAATCATTGAAGCGGTAGAGAAAAATTGTTTTGCCAGGGGCTACACCCTCATTCTCGGTAATGCCTGGAACAATCAAGAGAAGCAAAGCGCCTATCTCTCCATGATGGCGCAAAAGCGCGTGGATGGGCTACTGGTGATGTGCTCCGAGTATCCGGACTCCCTGTTGACTATGTTGGAAGAGTATCGCCATATCCCGATGGTTGTCATGGACTGGGGTGAATCCAAAGCCGACTTTACTGACTCAGTAGTGGATAACGCCTTCCAGGGCGGCTATATGGCTGGGCGTTATTTGATCGAGCGGGGCCACCGTGACATTGGCGTGATTCCAGGCCCGCTGGAACGTAACACCGGGGCTGGTCGTCTGGCTGGCTTCTGTAAGGCGTTGGAAGAAGCGCTGATCAAACTGCCGGAAAGCTGGATTGTTCAGGGCGATTTCGAGCCAGAATCCGGTTACCACGCGATGCAACAGTTGCTGTCCCAGCCTCAGCGTCCGACGGCGGTATTCTGCGGTGGCGATGTGATGGCGATGGGCGCGATTTGCGCCGCCGATGAGATGGGCCTGCGGGTGCCACATGATATTTCGGTAATCGGCTACGACAACGTGCGCAACTCCCGCTACTTCTCCCCGGCGCTGACCACTATTCACCAGCCTAAGGATTCGCTGGGTGAAGCGGCCTTTAATATGCTGTTGGATCGTATTATCAACAAGCGTGAAGAGAGCCAAACTATCGAGGTGCACCCGCGTCTGGTAGAGCGCCGCTCTGTGGCTGATGGCCCGTTCCGCGATTATCGTCGTTAAGTTTGAAAGGCCGCTCACCGCGGCTTTTTTTATTTCACCCCCACTGTTATGCCAGCCATTCGGCATTCAGGGTTTCACTGTCTCCCAAGTACTCCAGCAGCCAGGCCAGGGCCGGTGAAGCATCGTTTTGCTGCCAGGTGAGGCAACAGGCCGCATCAGGGAATGGGTTTTCCAACACCAGGATCTGCCACTCCCCCTTTGCCAACATCGGGGCGGCCACATGCACCGGCACCATGCCGATACACAACCCGGCAGAGAGGCAATCCATCGCCGAAGCCCAATCCGGAGCCAATAGTCGCCGCTGGTTATTCAGCAGCCAGGTAGTGCGTTTAGGCAACGAACGGGAGGTATCTTCCAACACCAATGAAGGCCAGGCCCGTAACTCGTCATCGCTAAGGGGGGTATTGTTCTGCGCCAACGGGTGATGGCTGGCTACTACGCAATACCAGCGCAGTGTACCCATGTCCCGGAAGGCAAAGCGCCCCCCCACCGGTATCGCCTGGGTAGCACCAATCGCCGCTTCCACCCGGCCATCGGCCAGCGCATCCCACACACCGTTAAACACCTCTTGGGAAATCTGTAGCTCTACGTCGGGGAAGTGACGGTAAAAATCAAGGATCAGCTGGCGGGTACGCTTTGGTTTAACAATGTTATCGACGGCAATTGATAGCTGGCCGCGCCAGCCATTGGCAATCTGTTGGCACTGTTGGCGGGTGGCGAGCATTTTTTTGATAACAGAACGCCCTTCCTGCAAGAAGTAGCTCCCGGCAGGGGTTAGTACCACATCGCGATGACGCCGCTCAAATAGTGGCACCGCCAGCCAGGACTCCAGTTGGCGCACGGTATAACTGATCGCTGAGGGTACCCGGTGGAGTTCCTGGGCTGCCGCGCTGAAACTGCCGCTGCGAGCTACGGCATCCACCACTTCCAGACCATATTCTGACCACATATTCTGCCTTTAAATTTTTTGAACGCACCCGGCAAATATTACCGTTTCACAACGGAATTATCACTCCCTACACTGCTGGCGTTTAATAGCGAATCAAAAAGAGTGACTGATGCAACCTTCGAAAGGATTTTTAGTATGGCTTGCCGGGCTGAGCGTGCTTGGTTTCCTGGCCACCGATATGTACCTCCCGGCTTTTGCGGCCATACAAAAGGATTTAAACACCCAAGCTGGCGCTGTAAGTGCCAGCCTGAGCCTGTTTTTGGCCGGTTTCGCCCTGGCCCAACTAATGTGGGGGCCGCTGTCCGATAAGCTGGGCCGTAAACCCGTCTTGTTGATGGGGCTGAGCATTTTTGCCGTCAGCTGTATCGGTATGCTGTGGGTTGAGAACGCCACCACCCTGCTTATCCTGCGCTTTATCCAGGCCGTTGGTGTGTGCTCCGCCGCCGTAACCTGGCAGGCACTGGTGTCCGACTATTACCCTGCCCAGCGGGTCAATCGGGTGTTTGCCACCATTATGCCGTTAGTGGGTTTGTCCCCGGCCCTGGCACCGTTATTGGGTAGTTGGATACTGAACCATTACGAGTGGCAGGGGATCTTTGCCGTGCTGTTTGTCATCACCTTGGTATTAATGATCCAGGCACTTAAACTGCCCGCTGGCCGCCCTCCCCGGTCCCATCAGGATGCCCCGGCATTGAAGTTCCGCCATCTGCTGGCTTCTTTCCTGTACCGCGGTAACGTGCTGATGTATGCCGCCTGCTCCGCCAGCTTCTTTGCCTGGCTCACCGGCTCCCCGTTCCTGCTGAATGCCATGGGCTACGGCCCGGCGGCAATCGGCCTGAGCTATGTGCCCCAGACCATCGCTTTCCTGGTGGGTGGCTATGGCTGCCGGATGGCGCTGCAAAAATACAGTGGCCCGGCGATGCTGCCGTGGTTGTTGGCTGTTTATAGCCTGAGCGTTGCCGCCACCGTCGTAGTGGCTTTCTCCGGCCATGCCACCCTAACCTTGTTGCTGATCCCATTCTGTGTGATGGCGATGGCAAATGGTGCGATCTACCCTATCGTGGTCGCCAGTGCCTTGCTGCCATTCCCTCAGGGGGCTGGCCGTGCCGCCGCCCTGCAAAATACCTTGCAATTGGGGCTATGCTTCCTGGCGAGTCTGGCGGTTTCCGCCATGGTCAATAACCCGTTGGAAGGCACCACGGCAGTGATGGCGGTGACAATCCTGCTGGCGCTATGGGGTTATAAAATCCAGCATAAACAGACCGTTGCCAAAAGTGTCATGGCATAATATCACTATAGTTATAATCCCAAGGCCATACATTAGCATCCTAAGAATTATCTGTTGAATGACTTAACATCCGGGCATATACTTCATAACAGCACCATAATGATATCATTTGTATGATAAATAAAATGGGGCATACTGACCCCGTTTTATTTATGGATTGGATATTTGTAGGGAGAATTTTCTTTCCTGTTCTACGTCGGATTTCAAGGCTAACGGATCTTTTCCGTGATATTTCTCACAACCGTCATTAATTGCGTCTACGCTATTTTTGAAAGGTTCCTTCACAACGAGGTGATGGAGAAGCTATGAGTTCATCGTGTATAGAAGAAATAAGCGTCCGCGATAGTGAGTGGTTTCGTATTGAAAGTGACATGTTGGCCAAAGCGGGTATTACCATTAACGGCCCCGCCCCTTCCGATATTCAAGTTAATAATCCGCAGTTTTTCAAACGGGTACTTCAAGAAGGCTCACTCGGTTTGGGCGAAAGTTATATGGACGGCTGGTGGGAGTGTGAGCGTCTCGATCAGTTCTTCACTAAAGTGCTGCGTGCCGGTTTGGAAGATCAAATTCCTCATCATTTAAAAGATAGCCTGCGGGTACTTTCCGCCCGGGTGTTTAATTTGCAAACCCGGAAACGGGCCTGGATCGTCGGTAAAGAGCATTATGATCTAGGTAATGACCTATTCAGCCGCATGCTCGATCCTTTTATGCAGTATTCCTGCGGCTACTGGAAAGCAGCCGATAATCTGGTGGATGCTCAGCACGCTAAATTGAAAATGATATGTGAAAAGTTACAGCTTGAGCCAGGCATGACGTTGCTGGATATCGGCTGCGGTTGGGGTGGTCTGTCTGAGTATGCCGCCCGTCACTACGGGGTGAGTGTCACCGGGGTGACTATCTCCGCCGAGCAGCAAAAAATGGCCCAGCAGCGCTGTGAGGGGCTGGATGTCACCATTTTGCTGGAGGATTATCGCGCTCTGGACGATCAGTTTGACCGGATTGTTAGCGTGGGGATGTTTGAACACGTTGGCCCGAAAAACTACGCCGCTTATTTTGAAGTGGTTGACCGCAACCTAAAGCCAGACGGTATCTTCCTGCTACATACCATTGGTACCAATAAAACCGATAATAATGTCGATCCGTGGATCAATAAGTATATTTTCCCCAATGGCTGCTTGCCTTCCGTGCGTCAAATCGCTACCACCAGCGAAACCCGCTTTGTGATGGAAGATTGGCATAACTTTGGGTCAGACTACGATAAAACGTTGATGGCATGGCACGACCGCTTCCTGGCTACCTGGCCAGAAATTGCCGGAAACTACAGCGAACGCTTTAAACGCATGTTCACCTACTACCTAAATGCCTGCGCCGGTGCCTTCCGCGCCCGTGATATCCAGCTGTGGCAAATAGTGTTTACCCGGGGCATTGAAAACGGGTTACGGGTTCCTCACTAAACCTCAAATACGAAAAAACTGCCTCCCCAAGCACTAATGCCGGACCCATAAGGCACCCGGCATTGTCTTTAAAAAAATATTTTTGCACCCTTTACCTAACAGCTCTGTCTGCCGTCGGATAGCGCAGAGCAACGGTTCTCAACATGAACACATGTCGCGCCATCACGTGTACCATCATAACGGGTCTACCTTCAGGCAGGAAACCGCATGGCGGAAACTGCCCTCCAGCACCGGCCTGGTTTGGGCGCACTCCGGCCCGGCAATCGGGCAACGGGTGCGGAAAACGCAGCCGGACGGTGGGTTGATTGGCGAAGGCAACTCCCCTTCCAGTAACTGGATAGTTTTGTTCTTTTCCAGATCGGGGTCTGGCACCGGCACTGCCGACATCAGCGCGCGGGTATAAGGATGTAGCGGGTTTTGATACACCTCATCGTAGGTGCCCAACTCCACCGCATGGCCGAGATACATCACCAGCACCCGGTCAGAGATATGTTTCACCACCGCCAGATCGTGGGCGATAAAGATCAGCGACAGACCCATTTCCCGCTGGAGTTTTTGCAGCAGGTTAACCACCTGAGCCTGAATCGACACGTCCAGGGCCGATACCGGCTCATCGCAAATAATCAGCTTAGGTTCGAGGATCAGCGCCCGGGCAATGCCGATACGCTGGCACTGGCCGCCGGAGAACTCATGGGGATAGCGGTTAATCAGGTTGGGTAGCAGCCCCACCTTCATCATCATGTTTTTTACCCGGTCACGCACTTCCTGGGCAGCCATTTTCGGATGATAGGTGCGCAGCGGTTCGGCAATGATGTCCCCGATGGTCATTCGTGGATTCAAGGAGGCCAGTGGATCCTGGAAGATCATCTGGATATCGCTGCGCACATCGCGCCACTGATCCTGGCTCATGCCGAGCAAATCCTTACCCAGCCAGGCTACACGGCCACTGGTGGCTTTCACCAGGCCAATGATTGCCCGGGCAAAGGTAGATTTACCACAGCCGGATTCGCCCACTACGCCCAGGGTTTCCCCTTCATATAAACGTAGGGTGACACCATCCACGGCTTTCAAGGTTTTAGAGGGTTGCCAGAACCACTGGCGGCCATCTTTGATATCGAAATGCACTTTTAAATCGGCGATTTCCAGCAGCACATTTTTCTGCTCACTTGCGGTCGTCATACCAACTCCTCCACCGGTTTAAAGCAAGAGCGCAAACGCCCTGGGGCAAATTCGGTCAGCGGCGGCGTGCTCAGGCAGCGCTCCATTGCATGGGGGCAACGGGGCTGGAACGGGCAGCCTGGTGGCAGACGCAGCAGGTTTGGCGGGTTACCAGGAATGGTCAGCAACGCCTCCCCTTCGGTATCCAGGCGCGGCACCGCATTCAACAGGCCGATAGAATAAGGGTGCGAAGGCTGATAGAACACGTCGCGGGCAGCGCCGTATTCCATGGTGCGCCCGGCATACATCACCAGCACCTTGTCGCAGATCCCCGCCACCACGCCTAAATCATGGGTGATCATGATAATGGCGGTGTTGAATTCGCACTTTAGCTCATTCAGCAGGGTCATGATTTGTGCCTGAACCGTCACGTCCAGGGCGGTAGTCGGTTCGTCGGCAATCAGCAGTTTTGGCCGGCACAGCAACGCCATGGCGATCATCACCCGTTGGCGCATGCCACCGGAAAACTCATGGGGGAACATCTTCATGCGCTTGCGGGCTTCCGGCATTTTTACCGCATCCAGCATGCGCACGGATTCTTCGAAGGCTTCACCTTTACTCATTTTCTTGTGCAGTATCAGCACTTCCATTAACTGGTCCCCCACCCGCATATACGGATTCAGGGAGGTCATCGGGTCCTGAAAGATCATCGAGATTTGCTCGGCACGTAGGCGGTTTAATTCCGCCTCCGGCAGATTAAGGATCTCGCGGCCATGAAACAGTGCCGAGCCGCCAATACGGCCATTGGGGGCCAGCAGGCCCATCAAAGCAAATGCGGTTTGGGATTTGCCGGAGCCAGATTCGCCGACAATACCCAGCGTTTCACCGGCCCGCAGGCTGAAATTAAGATCGTTGACCGCCGTTACATCCCCATCGGGGGTGCCGAAGGTGACCCGCAGGTCTTTGACATCCAGCAGAGCCGGCGCAGTGGAAAGTTGTGTCATTGCGGCGCTCCTTAGCGGTCTTTCGGGTCGAGGGCATCACGTAAGCCATCGCCGATAAAGTTGAAACAGAACAAGGTCACTACCAGGAAGGCGGCCGGGAACATCAGCAGCCACGGGGAGACTTCCATGGAATTGGCCCCATCACTCAGCAGTGCACCCCAGCTGGAAAGCGGCTCTTGGGTTCCTAACCCCAGGAAGCTGAGGAAGGATTCAAACAAGATCATGCTCGGCACCAGCAAGGAGGCGTATACCACCACCACCCCGAGCACGTTTGGCACAATGTGGCGGGTCACGATCTTACGGGTAGACACGCCACCCACTTGGGCGGCTTCGATGAACTCCTTGCGCTTCAGGCTTAAGGTCTGGCCGCGCACAATACGCGCCATATCTAGCCAAGACACCATCCCGATAGCCACGAAGATCAGCAAAATGTTCTGGCCGAAGAAGGTCACCAGCAGGATTACGAAGAACATAAACGGGAAGGAGTTGAGGATTTCCAGGATACGCATCATTACGGAGTCCACTTTGCCGCCCAAATAACCGGAGAGTGAACCATAAAGAGTGCCGACGATAACCGCCACCAGCGCCGCCGCGACGCCCACCATCAGTGAGATACGCCCACCGATTGCTACCCGTACCAGCAAATCACGGCCTGAGGAGTCAGTACCAAAATAGTGACCGCTCTCCATTTCCGGCGCGGCGGACATCATGCCCCAGTCAGTATCAAAATAGGTGAATTGGGAAATCATCGGTGCCACGGTCACAAACACCGCAATCACCAGCAGAACGATCAGGCTGGCTACCGCTGCGCGGTTATGCATAAAGCGGCGGCGAGCATCCTGCCACAGGCTGCGCCCTTCAACTTCCAGCTTTTCACTGAAGTTTTCCAGCGCCTCGCTGTTTTTGTTACTTAGCATCATGGCGCACCTCAATAGCGGATTTTTGGGTCGATTACGGCATACAGCACGTCAACCACGGCATTAAACAGGATGGTCAACGCCCCCACCAGAATAGTAAGGCTGAGTACCAGGGAATAATCGCGGTTCAGCGCCCCGTTAACGAATAGCTGCCCGATACCCGGTAAACCATAGATAGTTTCAATCACCATGGAGCCGGTAATAATACCGACGAAGGCCGGTCCCATATAAGAAAGCACCGGTAGCAGCGCCGGTTTCAGCGCATGGCGGAACACGATGCGGTGCATCGGCAACCCTTTGGCGCGGGCGGTGCGGATAAAGTTAGAGTGCAGAACTTCAATCATCGAACCACGGGTAATACGGGCGATGCTGGCGATATAGGCCAGGGAGAGCGCCACCATCGGTAGCACCATATATTTCAGCGCCCCGCCGTTCCAGCCCCCGCCGGGAAGCCAGCGTAAGGTGATGGAAAAGATCAGCACTAATAAAGGTGCCACCACGAAACTGGGGATAACCACCCCGGTCATGGCGATCCCCATCACGGAATAATCCCACTTGGTATTTTGCTTCAAGGCAGCAATTACCCCGGCCGTTACCCCCAGCACAATCGCCAACAGGAATGCGGCAGCCCCCAATTTGGCCGATACCGGGAAGGAAGTGGCCACCAAATCGTTCACAGAATAATCTTTGTATTTAAACGATGGACCAAAATCCCCGTGGGCCAGTTGCTTCAGGTAGTTGAAGTATTGGGTGGAGATAGGATCGTTCAGGTGATATTTGGCTTCGATATTGGCCATCACTTCCGGCGGCAGATTACGTTCGCCGGTAAAAGGGCTACCGGGGGCGAGACGCATCATAAAGAAAGAGATGGTAATTAATACAAATAGCGTCGGAATTGCTTCCAGACAGCGGCGTAAAATAAATTTCAACATTGCCGGTACCTTCTGGCGTGTGCCTTTGGACTCAAAATAGATAAGACACAGTGGGGCAGCACTTTACCGCTCTGCCCCACGTATTGCCATTATTAATGTTTGATAATATACAGATTTTTCACGTAAATATTATCTTGCGGGTCTTTACCGGTGTAACCACCGACCCACGGTTTAACCAGGCGCGCGCTCACGTAGTAATAAACCGGCACGATCACAGAGTCTTTATCCAACTGCTGTTCGGCTTGATCGTACAGCTTGGTACGGTCAGCTTCGTTAGAGACTTTCAGCGTATCAGCAATGATCTTATCAAAGGCCGGGCTTTTATAGTGCGAGGTGTTGTTGGAACTGTCGGACAACATAGTATTCAGGAACGACGTCGGTTCGTTATAGTCACCACACCAACCGGCGCGGGCCACATCGAAGTTGCCGGAGTGACGGGTGCTCAAGAAGGTTTTCCACTCTTCGTTTTGCAGCTTCACATTGATGCCGAGGTTTTTAGTCCAGATAGAGGCGGCAGCGATCGCCAGCTTCTTATGCAGGTCTGAGGTGTTGTACAGCAGGTTGAAGGTCAGCGGTTTGTCTTTGGTATAGCCCGCTTCCGCCAGCAGTTTCTTCGCTTCTTCATTACGTTTTTCTTGGGTCCAGCTAAACCACTCTGGTTTGGTCAGCTTGGCTCCATCGGTGTACGGCGGGGTGTAACCATAGGCTGGCAGGTCGCCCTGTGCTTTCACTTTATTAACGATGATGTCGCGATCCAGGCCCAGCTTCAGCGCGGTACGGACACGTACATCAGTAAACGGTGCTTTCTGGTTGTTGATTTCGTAATAGTAGGTACACAGATACGGATCGACGTGAACCTCTTTAGGGATCTCTTTTTTCAGCTTCTGGAACAATTCAATCGGCAGCTGGTTATAGGTCATGTCGATTTCGCCGCTGCGGTAGCGGTTAACGTCGGTGACTTCAGAAGAGATTGGCAAGTAGGTGACTTGCTCAATTTTGGTGTTGGCGTTATCCCAGTAGTTCGGGTTACGCACCAGCTCCATTTTCTCGTTAACTACCCAGTTTTTCAGCTTGTAGGCACCGTTGGTGACGATATTGGCAGGCTGAGTCCATTTATCGCCAAACTTATCAATGGCAGCTTTTGGTACTGGTGACATCGATGAGTGCACCAGCAGTTTGTAAAAGTAAGGCACAGGCTCGGTCAGGGTGACTTCCAGAGTATGGTCATCGATGGCTTTGACGCCCAGATCGGTGGCCGGCTTTTTGTTGGCGATGATGTCATCGATATTCGCCAGGTGGCCGTATTGCAGGTAGCTTTCGTAAGTGGATGCGGTTTTAGGGTCGGCCAAACGCTGCCAGCTATAGACGAAATCCTGGGCGGTTACCGGTGCGCCGTTGGACCATTTTGCGTCTTTACGCAGATGGAAGGTCCAGACTTTAAAATCTTTGTTTTCCCATTTTTCAGCCACGCCCGGGATTGGACGGCCATCCAGGCCAGTAATCAGCAGGCCTTCAAATAAATCGCGGCTGACGTTCGATTCCGGCACACCTTCAATCTTATGGGGATCGAGGGACTGAACTTCGGCGCCATTATTACGTACCAGGGTCTGTTTTTCTGCCAACTGAACGCCTGCCGGAACCGTTGCCGCCATGGCAGACCCGCAGGCAAATAGCGCGGTAAAAACACCGGCCGCTATCAGATTCTTTTTAGTGATGATGGTCATTGTGTTGTTACTCCAGTCATTATTATTACCGGTGGTGAACCGGCCTGTTATCTCCGGGTGGAGGTACTGCCTTGGTACTGCTCGCTATCACCGACTTTATCTATGGGCTGCTCTTTATTGGCCGCCTCTTACGTCGATTCTGTAAGCCGTCCCCCCTGTCGGGGCCAGCTTGATAGTTTATTTTTCTTGGATAATTTCTGGGCTAAATTATCTGCTTTTGAAGAAAAATTTAGCCATTTGTGTCGCCGGAAAATATCAAAAGCAAAGATTGCTCGCCAATAAAAATTGCAAAAATGTTAAGCAATTCTCTTTTAGCAAATAGTTTATGAGGATTATCTGAATGATCCGGGAAGAGACGAGTCCAGTAAAGCTATATCAAACATACATTTACCCGGAAACCACACTCTGTTTGGCGACTTGCTCTATCACCACACCCTGAATTCACAAAAACTTCACATGAAGCTAATAATTAGCACATTCCTCTACGGGATTGTTGCTGATACTAATAACATTACAATAAATGCGCATCAAGCCCCTGGAAGGCGCCGAATGTAAATTTTATTTTGACTGATTATTTTATGAGCACCAGGGTCGAGTTAATTTTTTATTCCACTGAAATTTATCAGTTTTTTCAGAAGCATCCGTTGGATATTTTGCGCCATCCAGCCATATTTTTTTGTTCTGACCAGATTCAGGACGTAAAAAAAGCGGGCCTAAGCCCGCTTGTAAAATGAGTGAGATTAGCTCAACAAACCAGGGAAGATAGCGCGCAGCCCGGTGACAATAAATTCAATCCCCAGGGCCATTAATAACAGGCCCATAATACGGGTGATAACGTTGATACCGGTTTGGCCCAGCAGCCTTACCAACCAGGGTGCTGCGCGGAATAATAGCCAACAGCTCAACGCAAACAGCGCGATGGAAACCGTAAAACCCAACAGATTAATCCAGGAGTGGTAACGGCTACCCCAGACGATGGTGGAGCTGATGGCACCAGGCCCTGCCATTAATGGTAATGCCAGGGGCACCACGCCCACGCTCTCACGGATAGCGGTCTCCGATTTTTCCTGCTTATTTTGCTTATCTTCGCCAAGTTTCCCACTGATCATCGACATGGCAATGGTCACCACCAGAATGCCGCCGGCTATACGGAAGGAATCAATAGAAATACCGAATATTTGTAGTATGCCATCCCCGAGAAACAGAGACGTCCATAGGATGATAGCCACAGACAGGTTGGCGGTTAAGTTAGTTTTATTACGGGCCACCGCAGTCTGGTAGCTGGTCATGCTGATAAATACCGGTATGATCCCTACCGGGTTAACCAGGGCAAACAGACCTATAAAGAACTTTATATATATAGCGAAATCAAACAATGGGTGAGTCACTCGTAGCTCCGCAAGTGAACAGGGTAAATTCCGCCGTAGAGTAATAGAAAAGCCGTGATCGCGCCATGCCGGGCCTTTATAGAATGTGGGTTTTATGATTCAAGACCGTAATAGTCCCCGACTGTTATTCATTTGTTGTATTTATGATAAGATTATAGGATTGTTGTGTAATCAAAGATTTGCCTGTGTATTGAAGCTTTGCAAAGAATTTGCTGAAAGGTGTCAGCTCCCCGGAAAATTGACCACCGTCACAAAATAATTACTCAAAAATGAGTAATCTGTTTTTGCCGTAAGATAACCAGACCGATTTTTCGGGTACAAGGGTCAGGCTCTTTTAGTAAGTCAGTAGTAAGGTACAGGCAAGTAATAGTAGGGTTAGAATCATTCAGAAAGCTGATATGTTTTAGTCTTCAATGTTGTTTAGCCACTGCTTTACTAAAAGAGTTTAAACATTATCAGGAGATCATTATGGCTGTTACTAACGTCGCTGAACTTAACGCACTCGTAGAGCGCGTAAAAAAAGCCCAGCGTGAATATGCCAACTTCACCCAAGAACAAGTCGACAAAATCTTCCGTGCCGCCGCTCTGGCTGCCGCAGATGCTCGAATCCCATTAGCCAAAATGGCGGTTGCCGAATCAGGCATGGGTATCATCGAAGATAAAGTGATTAAAAACCACTTCGCTTCCGAATACATCTACAACGCATACAAAGATGAAAAGACCTGTGGCATCCTCGATACCGACGATACTTTCGGGACTATCACTATTGCTGAACCTATCGGCATCATCTGCGGTATCGTACCAACCACGAACCCAACGTCTACTGCGATCTTCAAATCGTTGATCAGTCTGAAGACCCGTAATGCCATCATCTTCTCCCCGCACCCACGTGCTAAAAACGCCACTAACAAAGCGGCGGATATCGTACTACAAGCGGCTATCGCTGCAGGTGCACCAAAAGATCTGATTGGCTGGATCGACGAGCCTTCTGTAGAGCTGTCTAATCAACTGATGCATCACCCGGATATTAACCTGATCCTGGCTACCGGTGGCCCGGGCATGGTTAAAGCGGCCTATAGCTCTGGTAAACCCGCTATCGGTGTGGGCGCGGGTAACACGCCGGTTGTTATCGACGAAACTGCCGACATCAAACGTGCCGTGGCTTCTATCCTGATGTCCAAAACCTTCGATAACGGCGTTATCTGTGCTTCCGAACAATCCGTTGTGGTTGTCGGCTCTGTCTATGATGCAGTGCGTGAGCGTTTTGCCAGCCACGGTGGTTACATGCTGCAAGGCACAGAGCTGAAAGCAGTTCAGGACATTATCCTGAAAAACGGCGCACTGAACGCAGCCATTGTTGGTCAGCCAGCGGTTAAAATCGCGGAAATGGCGGGTATCACCGTTCCGGCCAGCACCAAAATTCTGATCGGTGAAGTTCAAAACGTAGATGAGAGCGAGCCTTTTGCTCACGAAAAACTGTCCCCTACCCTGGCAATGTACCGCGCCAACGATTTCGAAGATGCGGTAACTAAAGCAGAGAAACTGGTAGAAATGGGCGGTATCGGTCACACCTCTTGCCTGTACACCGACCAGGATAACCAGCCAGAACGCGTTCGTTTCTTCGGCGATAAAATGAAGACCGCACGTATTCTGATCAATACCCCTGCTTCTCAGGGTGGTATCGGTGACCTGTATAACTTCAAGCTTGCTCCTTCCCTGACTCTGGGTTGTGGTTCATGGGGTGGTAACTCCATTTCTGAAAACGTTGGTCCTAAGCACCTGATCAACAAAAAAACCGTTGCTAAGCGAGCTGAAAACATGTTGTGGCACAAACTTCCGAAATCTATCTACTTCCGTCGTGGCTCCCTGCCAATCGCACTGGATGAAGTGATTACTGATGGTCACAAACGCGCGCTGATCGTGACTGACCGCTTCCTGTTCAACAACGGCTACGCTGACCAGATCACTTCTGTGCTGAAAGCGGCCGGTGTAGAAACTGAAGTCTTCTTCGAAGTAGAAGCTGACCCAACCCTGAGCGTAGTTCGTAAAGGTGCTGAGCTGGCTAACTCCTTCAAACCAGACGTGATTATCGCTCTGGGCGGCGGTTCCCCAATGGATGCTGCCAAAATCATGTGGGTAATGTACGAACACCCAGAGACCCACTTCGAGGAACTGGCGCTGCGCTTTATGGACATCCGTAAGCGTATCTACAAGTTCCCGAAAATGGGCGTGAAAGCGAAGATGATCGCCGTTACCACCACTTCCGGTACCGGTTCTGAAGTCACCCCATTTGCGGTGGTAACAGATGACGCAACGGGCCAGAAATACCCACTGGCTGACTATGCGCTGACCCCGGATATGGCGATTGTTGATGCCAACCTGGTTATGGACA
Source organism: uncultured Enterobacteriaceae bacterium (assembly GCA_966186435.1). GTDB lineage: Bacteria > Pseudomonadota > Gammaproteobacteria > Enterobacterales > Enterobacteriaceae > CBIFWW01. The sequence continues at coordinate 9,661 of CBIFWW010000036.1, read as the reverse complement.
TGCCTAAATCCCTGTGCGCCTTTGGCGGCCTGGATGCGGTAACCCACTCGCTGGAAGCTTACGTATCTGTACTGGCTTCTGAGTTCTCTGACGGCCAGGCGCTGCAAGCCCTGAAACTGCTGAAAGACTACCTGCCAGCGTCTTACCACGAAGGGTCTAAAAACCCGGTTGCCCGTGAGCGTGTGCACAGTGCCGCCACCATCGCTGGTATCGCGTTTGCTAACGCATTCCTGGGTGTGTGTCACTCCATGGCCCATAAACTGGGTTCCCAGTTCCACATCCCACACGGCCTGGCAAACGCCCTGCTGATCAGCAACGTTATCCGCTTCAACGCGAATGACAACCCGACCAAGCAAACCGCATTCAGCCAGTACGACCGCCCACAGGCTCGTCGTCGCTACGCAGAAATCGCCGACCACCTGGGCCTCAGTGCTCCGGGTGACCGTACTGCCGCTAAGATCGAGAAACTGCTGGCATGGCTGGACAGCATCAAAGCTGAACTGGGTATTCCTAAGTCCATCCGCGAAGCTGGCGTGCAGGAAGCTGACTTCCTGGCACATGTTGATAAGCTGTCTGAAGACGCTTTCGATGACCAGTGCACCGGTGCTAACCCACGCTACCCGCTGATCGCTGAACTGAAACAGATCCTGCTGGATACTTACTACGGTCGCGAATATCACGAAGGTAACGAAGCAGCCAAAGCCGAAGCCCCAGCTAAAGCTGATAAGAAAGCCAAGAAAACCGCTTAATTATTACTGCTGAAATAGAAAACCTGCCTAATGGCAGGTTTTTTTTGCCTGTTATTCTGTGAAGCAGGCAAAAAAAAATGGCATCCGGGGAACCCCCGAATGCCAGCGTTAATTGCGATGCTTCTTTGGCTGTCTCAGCGGCGCTACACGCGCCTGGAAAATCTTAACTACGCTGAGGTAGCGCCCCTTCTTTCAACGCCTGCTTATAGTGTTTACGGCACACAGAGACATAGCGTTCATTACCGCCAATCACCACTTGTTCACCATCGCTATAAGGGCGGCCGGTTTGATCGAGACGCAACACCATGCTGGCTTTACGCCCGCAGAAGCAGATAGTTTTAAGTTCAACCAGCTTATCTGCCAACGCCAACAGATATTGGCTACCACCAAATAATTCCCCACGGAAATCGGTTCTCAGGCCGTAGCACAGCACCGGAATATCCAGCTCGTCCACGACTTCAGAAAGCGCATACACCTGTTCACGAGTGAGGAACTGGCATTCGTCAACTAAAACGCAATGTATAGGTTGCTGACGATGTAATTCGGAAATTTCATCCAGCAATGAGGTTGCTGGATTAAACAATTTAGCCGGGGACGATAACCCAATACGCGAGCTTACCTTGCCTGGGCCAAAACGGTCATCTATTTCCGCGGTATAAACCAGCGTGCGCATACCCCGTTCGTGATAATTGTAAGAAGATTGCAGCAATGCCGTTGATTTACCTGCATTCATTGCCGAATAATAAAAATAAAGCTGTGCCATTCGCTATCGCCCTGGATACCTCATATAAAGATTAGGACTAATTGTATCATAATGCCTGTTTTTGGCATCCTGGTGTTAAGCCAGTCGAGATAGCGGCCTCATTTTCCAACACTGTTAACATTATTTCAAAGTTCGGAATTTGGCTGATTTCATCCGAAGCAACCCTGGCCATCGCAGTAAAATTTAACATTTAAATGGCTGAGTGTTTTATTATTGGGTTCAGTAATTCACCGATTAGGCCTGTAATACATAAGGGTGATATTTTATCCATTAAGGCTATTTAGCGGCTGTATAGCGGGTTTAAATCACTGTAGATTCGCCAGCCGCAGGGTGGTAAATATTGACCTGGCCCCAATACAATGTGCGCTAGCTCAACAAAAATTAAGCTAATGGAATTTCAACATTTCACAAAATAAGGCGCTAATTTTGAATTCATTACATTCGTCCCTATTGCAGAACTTAAATTAACGCTCTATTATTACCCTAACACACCACCCCAATATAAGTTTGAGATCACTACAATGAGCGAAGCACTTAAAATTCTGAACAACATCCGTACCCTTCGTGCACAGGCCAGAGAATGTTCTCTTGAAACTCTCGAAGAAATGCTCGAAAAATTAGAAGTTGTTGTTACTGAGCGTCGTGAAGAAGATAACGCTGCGGCTGCAGAAGTTGAAGAACGTACCCGCAAATTACAACAATACCGTGAAATGCTGATTGCTGATGGCATTGATCCTAATGAACTGCTGAGCACAATCAGCAGCGCTAAGACCGGTACTAAAGCTAAGCGTGCTGCACGCCCGGCTAAATACTCTTACATTGATGAGAATGGCGAACAGCGCACCTGGACTGGCCAGGGCCGCACTCCAGCTATTATCAAGAAAGCTATCGACGAACAAGGCAAAGGCCTGGACGATTTCCTGATTGCTGAATGAGTATTAGTTTCTTAAAAACCCGCTTCGGCGGGTTTTTTTTAGTTTATTTTTAGGATAATGCTAGCGCCAACGAGAAATAGGCCAATAAAAAAGGGCCATCAGCCCTTTTTTTTACCCCTTCGAGTTACGCTTATTTGTAAAAAGATTTATACCAATTTACAAATCGCATAACCCCCTGCTCCACGGTTGTAGAAGGTTTATAACTTATAGCCTCGTATAAAGCCTGGGTATCTGCGGCAGTTTCCAGAACGTCCCCAGCCTGCATTGGCATCATATTCTTAACAGCCTCTTTACCCAACGCTTTCTCCAGCGCATATATATATTCCATTAATGTTACGGGCGAACTATTACCAATGTTATATACCCGGTAAGGCGCGGAACTGGTGGCTGGCGTACCCTGCTCAACCGTCCAGCTGTCATTCTTTTGTGGAATAACATCCTGTAAACGCACAATGGCTTCGGCAATATCATCGATATAGGTAAAGTCACGGCGCATCTGGCCATAGTTATAAACATCAATTGGTTTGCCATCAAGAATAGCGCGAGTGAATTTAAACAGCGCCATATCCGGGCGGCCCCATGGGCCATATACCGTAAAGAATCGCAGGCCAGTGGTCGGCAACCCATATAAATGGGAATAGGTATGGGACATCAGCTCATTGGCTTTCTTAGTGGCCGCATACAGCGAAATAGGATGGTCGACCGAATCATCGGTAGAGAACGGCAGCTTACGATTTAAACCATATACCGAGCTGGATGACGCATACAACAGATGCCCTACTTTATTATGACGGCAACCTTCCAACACGTTTAAATGGCCTATCAGGTTGGAATCTGCATAAGCAAGGGGGTTGTCGATGGAATAACGCACCCCGGCTTGTGCACCTAAGTGGATCACCCGGTCAAATTTTTCACGTGCAAACAACGCCGCCATCGCTTCGCGATCGGCTAAATCCATTTTATAAAAGCTGAAGGCACTGGAAGGAGATAATAAATCGAGACGGGCCTGTTTAAGATTTACATCGTAGTATTCATTCAGGTTATCGATACCGATAACCTGGTGACCGGCGGCCAGTAGACGTTCACTTACGTGGAAGCCAATAAACCCAGCTGCGCCGGTTACCAGATATTTCATACAAACCTCATCGGTTATGCTTTTGTAATGGATGCTCCCCGGCCAATTGCATAATAAATGAAGCCGCGGTTGCTTAGTCTTTCTGGATCATACAGGTTACGACCATCAAAAATCACGGCTTGATTGAGTGATTTTTTAATTACATCAAAATCTGGTGCACGGAAGCTTTGCCATTCGGTACAAATAACTAGCGCATCCGCATTTTGCAGCGCAGATTCTTTAGTACCCATTAACTTCAGCCCTTCACGATGGCCATATATACGCTGCGCTTCTTCCATAGCTTCTGGATCGTATGCCTGAACGGCAGCACCCCGTTTCCAGAGTTCTTCCATCAGCACGCGGCTAGAGGCCTCACGCATATCATCAGTATTAGGTTTGAAGGACAGGCCCCAAAGCGCAAAAGTCTTCCCGGTTAAATCTTCACCGAAGTGACGCATAATAAAGCCCGGCAGCTTATATTTCTGCGCATTGTTCACGTCTTCAACCGCTTTAAGGATATGCGGCGCAAAACCAATTTGTTCTGCGGTGCGAATCAACGCCTGAACGTCTTTCGGGAAGCAAGAGCCGCCGTAACCACAGCCTGGGTAAATAAAACTGTAGCCAATGCGCGGATCGGAACCGATCCCCTGGCGTACCTTTTCGATATCTGCGCCCAAACGTTCAGCCAGGTTAGACATTTCGTTCATAAAGCTGATTTTAGTCGCCAGCATACAGTTGGCGGCATATTTGGTCAGCTCGGCACTGCGAATATCCATCAGGATCATGCGGTCGTGGTTGCGGTTGAATGGCTCATATAGCTCACGTAGCAAGTCGATAACCTCTTCGTTATCGGTCCCCACTACGATACGCTCAGGGCGCATACAGTCCGCTACCGCGGCCCCTTCCTTCAGGAATTCAGGGTTAGAAACCACGTCGAAGGAAATATCTTTACCACGGGATTTCAAGGTTTCTTCCATTACCGCGCGGACTTTATCAGCAGTACCGACTGGCACAGTCGATTTGTCCAGAACCACTTTATGGCTCTCCATATAAGTGGCAATGGTTTTGGCAACGGCCGTTACATATTTCAGGTCAGCAGAGCCATCTTCATCCGGCGGTGTACCGACGGCGATAAATTGCATTTCGCCATGGGCCACACCCTGTTCGGCGTCGGTGCTGAAGTGCAAGCGCCCTTCTTCAAAATTTTTCTTCACCAGTGGCGTTAAGCCCGGCTCAAAAATAGGGATGATACCCTTTTTCAGATTCTCAACTTTGTTAGCATCTACATCGATGCACATTACGTCATGGCCTACTTCGGCCAGAACAGCAGCTTGCACCAGGCCAACATAGCCAATACCAAATACGGTTACTTTCATCACTTATTCCTGATTGATGGATTACTTCTTATTGCCGACGTTTTCTTCAAGCCAGGTTTTAAATTCAGCACCCAGGGTTTTATGACGAATACCGTATTCTACGAAAGCTTGCATATAACCCAGTTTGTTACCACAGTCGTGGCTCTTGCCTTTCATATGGTAAGCCTCAACGGTTTCACTGCCCATCAGCATCGCAATGGAGTCCGTCAGCTGGATCTCATCACCGGCACCTGGAGGCGTTTTGGACAGCAGCGGCCAGATATCGGCGCTCAATACGTAACGGCCAACTACTGCCAGGTTAGAGGGTGCTTCACTGGCTTTAGGCTTCTCAACGATACCCACCATAGGGGCACTGTCACCGACGTTCAGCTCGGCACCTTTGCAGTCAACCACACCATAGGCAGTCACATCGGCTACTGGCTCAACCATGATTTGACTGTGGCCGGTTTCATCGAAGCGAGAAATCATTTCTGCCAGATTATCGCGGGACAGGTCTGATTCGAACTCATCCAGGATAACGTCAGGCAGGATTACCGCTACCGGCTCATTACCCACTACCGGGTGAGCACACAGCACGGCGTGCCCCAGACCTTTCGCCAGGCCCTGGCGCACCTGCATGATTGTGACGTGTGGTGGGCAGATAGCCTGCACTTCTTCCAGCAGTTGGCGTTTAACGCGTTTTTCCAGCATGGCTTCCAGTTCGAAGCTGGTATCAAAGTGGTTCTCGATAGAGTTTTTGGAGGAGTGGGTCACCAGTACGATTTCAGTAATACCAGCGGCGATACATTCGTTTACCACGAACTGAATCAGCGGTTTGTCGACCAGCGGCAGCATCTCTTTAGGAATCGCTTTGGTCGCAGGCAGCATACGCGTACCTAGCCCGGCAACGGGAATCACCGCCTTTCTAACTTTTGAATTAACTGCAGCCATCTAAAACTCTCCTGGACTGTTAAAACTAAGATATTGCGAATCATAAACGCGACCGAGTATATCAGTTCAAAATAGATAACCTGGGCTGAATACCCGCCGCATTGGTAATTTAAGACTAATACGAGCAAACTGACGGGATATTAACACCGCCGCTTTGCGGTAAGAAAATCATTCCCCTAACCACTTGCTCGATCGCTCATTCTGCGGACAACATGAGCCGTAATCGACCGCCGGTACCCCATATCTGGCACTGCCAGGATTCACAGCGTTGACTAATCTGATTCAAGTAAGTATTGCCCATCGTGCCTAAAGGCACACCGTTACTTAACTGAATTTGATGTTCGCCGATATTAAGCGTGGCGTTTAACCCGGCGGAAACTAATATCAAATTTTTTAATGCGCTGTGGTAATAACCGACCAACAGTGGGAATTGGCCGGAAAGATTGGCCTGACGTAATAAAGTATTTACCCGCCGCAGCAGAGCACCCAACTCGGGTAAACGCTGGTTTTGGTGGGATAGCTGCTCTTGTAGCAAACCATTAAACAGCGCCCGTAATAATAAGGCAGCCAATACCCCATTTTCACCGGCCCGTGTCACATCCAGGCAATAAAATGCCAAGTCATTTTCACTCAGTGGCGCAATATCGAACACCAGGCCCGGTTGGTCACTAGCTAATAGCTGGCGGTAATTGATGCGGCAATGGGAGATAACTTGCTGAACGGGGGGCTGAAGCTCTTTTAATAATTTAACCGCGGCTTCGGGATTGCTGGCCAACGCATCCCAATCCTGGAACAGACGCTCCTCTTCTTCCACCCGGGAGTTAAAAATGGCCGGATAAAGGCAGGCGTACACGGTTTCACGTAAGCGCTCAAGATTACGTATGGGCTTGAGTAATACATCCTGCACGCCCAGGCGTAGCGCTTTGGCAATGTCAGACATATTTTCGGTGGCGGAGATAACCAGAACCGGGGTTTGATCCCCTTGAAGGCGAATCTGTTCGACCAGTTCGAGGCCGCTCATGCGCGGCATTTTCAGATCGCAAATGATCAGGTCTGGCGTGGATGCTTGGATATGATCCAATGCCTCACTACCGTCCGCAGCCAACAGCGTGGTCGCCCCCAGTGAAGTTAACCAGGTATCAAGTAATGAGCGGAAAACAGCCTCGTCTTCGACGATGAGTATCTGTTTTCCGTTCAGGGGCGGGACCATGTCATTTCCTCAAATTGCGAATGCTTAAATAGTGGCATAGAACCCCGCCCTACGCCTGTCAGAATTGGCTGAACCTTTAAGAGGCAGTGAGATTTACGCCTTAACTGGAATCAGCGCCATCAATTCTGCCGTTTTTGCTTCAACCGTACGTTTGCCTGATTCTATGGCTTCATTCACCCGGTAAAAATCCAGGGTAGAGATTTGCGGGCGCCAGGGTTGCAACAATATATCAGGCGGCTCCTCTGCCATAGGATTTAACTTCAGTCTATTTTCCAGAACCTGGATCGATGTCGCCATTATCTCCATCGCCGTTGGTACCCATTGGGCATTTTGCGCTTTAATCCGGCTAATTTTGGCCCTAAGGTGCCCACGCCAGCTTGATTGACCACATCTTGCGGGGAGGCAGTCAGCAAATTCTGTTGCATCAGATGGGTATCATGCTGCAAATCCACGGCGATAACGAAATCAGCCCCCAGTGCTCAAAGAGCGGCAGACGATTGCTGGCATAGGCGGGCCTCACCTTTGGCTCACCCGCCGCCAAGGGCAAGGCCAATTTTTAGATCTCTCATCCCAATTGATTCTCTTTTTTACGCCGTGGCTAATCCACTACGCCTCGGTTACCATAACGCGGCTCGCATGTTGTCTATATTAAGGAGTTATCGTGTCGACATTATGCCCTTGCGGCAGTGGATCGGAGTATAGCTTATGTTGCCATCCTTACTTAAGTGAGGGGCTGCCTGCACCGACCCCGGAAAAACTGATGCGTTCGCGCTATAGCGCCTTTGTTTTAAAAGATGCCGATTACTTGATTAAAACCTGGTACCCAGATTGCCAGGCGGCCAGTTTTGCTGAGGATATTCGCGCCGGTTTCGCCAATACTGAATGGCTGGGACTAACGGTATTCGATACCACAATCAATCCCGATGGGGCTGAAGGCTTGGTGAGCTTTGTGGCCCGATTTGCTGAAGCCGGTAAAACAGGCGCTATCATTGAACGTTCACGGTTTTTGAAACAGGATGGCCGTTGGTATTATATTGACGGTACACGTCCGGAATTCGGGCGTAATGACCCTTGCCCTTGCGGCTCGGGCAAAAAATTCAAAAAATGTTGTGGCCAGTAACGGCCGCAAAACTTGCAAACACACCAACGGAATTCGCAGCAATGCACGCTCTTCAACGCAAAGTTTTACGCACTATTTGCCCGGATCAGAAAGGCCTGATCGCCCGTATTACTAATATTTGCTACAAGCACGAGCTGAACATCGTTCAGAACAATGAATTTGTTGACCACCGCACCGGCCGGTTCTTTATGCGTACCGAGCTGGAAGGTATCTTTAATGACACCACGCTGCTGGCGGATCTCGACAGCGCCCTGCCTGAAGGCTCGGTGCGTGAGTTAAATCCCGCTGGCCGGCGTAAAATTGTCATCCTGGTGACCAAAGAAGCCCATTGCCTGGGCGATCTGTTGATGAAGGCTAACTATGGTGGCCTGGATGTGGATATCGCCGCCGTCATTGGTAACCATGAAACCCTGCGCCCACTGGTGGAGCGTTTTGATATACCCTTTGAGCTGGTGAGCCATGAAGGCCTGACCCGCGAGGCCCACGATGCTCTGATGGGTGATGCCATTGAAGCCCATCAGCCGGATTATGTGATACTGGCAAAGTATATGCGGGTACTGACCCCGGACTTCGTCTCCCGTTTCCCGAATAAAATTATCAATATCCACCACTCATTCCTGCCCGCCTTTATTGGCGCTCGTCCTTATCACCAGGCCTATGAGCGCGGCGTGAAAATCATTGGCGCCACTGCGCACTATGTGAATGACAATCTGGATGAAGGTCCCATCATTATGCAGGATGTGATTAATGTGGATCACACTTTCACCGCGGAAGATATGATGCGCGCAGGCCGTGACGTGGAGAAAAACGTGTTAAGCCGGGCGTTATATCAGGTGTTGGCACAGCGGGTGTTTGTTTACGGTAACCGCACTATTATTCTGTGATTGGGCATAATTTGTGTAGCTTTGCTGCGTTACGGGCAAAAAACACGCAAACAATTCATTTTGCTTAATTAGATGCTTTACAGGGGCGCAGCATTTGTTATTATGCGCCCCGCTTCCGGCAAGGAAGTGTTTTACACAATAAGTGGTAATTTCTGTTTAGCCGATTGAAATTGTTCACTACTTTTTGTGACCCCTGGTGGGGTTCCCGAGCGGCCAAAGGGAGCAGACTGTAAATCTGCCGTCATCGACTTCGAAGGTTCGAATCCTTCCCCCACCACCATCACTCTTTGAAACTCCTCGAATCGAAATAAAACTCTCAGTTTCCATATTGCTTCGTGCAGGGGAAGGACGAGAACCTTCGACTAAGGTTCGACTCGAGCGAGAGCGAGAGAACGTTGCCAAAGGCAACGGCCCGGAGGGCGAGGAGCGCAGCGACGAGTAATCCTTCCCCCACCACCATCTTTCCCTTGGCTTCTGAGCCAGGAAGGATTAGAACCCAAAGTCAGGGTTCATATTTTTACTAACATACCCCTGGTGGGGTTCCCGAGCGGCCAAAGGGAGCAGACTGTAAATCTGCCGT
>CBIFWW010000035.1:0-25716 GCA_966186435.1 uncultured Enterobacteriaceae bacterium | reverse complement strand
CTTTAACTCATTATCTTTATCCGCCGGGAAGCCATAGAACTGGCTACCATCGGGCAATTCACCGGTAAAAGCCGGGAAGTGATTCTCTTTGCCGTAACGGCCATCGGCCTGGTGCCAGACAAATACTTTGCGCAACGGTGAAACGGGCAAATTGGGAGCCAATTTCTTCACCCAGGTGCCAGCACTCAGCAACAGACGGCGGCCAGTGTATTCCCCTTCCGGCGTCACGACCCGCATGCCCCCGTCGATGGGTTCAATGGCACTAACCGGGCAGTTAAACAGTTGGGCGCAGCCTGCCTCACAGGCAAGCCGGATATAGGCTGCCACCGCGGTTTCACTAAATAGTACCCCAGCATCTTTTTCCAGCAGCCCGATATAATCATCAGGAACGCTGACCTGTGGATAGCGGCTAACCACCGTGGCACTGTCCAGTTGCTCCAGCGGCAGCTGATATTTACTGGCGCTAGCTAACACATTTGCCAGGAAAGGGGAGTGGGCCGGGCCAAGGTTGAGCACCCCGGTGCGCTCAAAAATCGGTTCACCGCAGGCGCTTTCCAGCTGCTCCCACAGTTGCTGGGCGCGCAACGCCAGTGGGACATAGCGTTCACCCTCGCCATAGGCATGACGCATTAAGCGGGTTTTGCCATGGTGGGCACCCTGCTGGTGAGGCGGGTGGGCGCTATCAATCATCAGTACGTTTAGCCCTGCCTGGCGGGCGTAATAACCAGCAGCAGCACCGACAGAACCACTACCCACAATAATAAAATCATAATCCATGGTCATTACTCATTATTGGAAAGTTATTAGCAGGTTAATTAAGCTGAGGAGATGAAACAAGTAGAAATAGAAAAAGGCACCCTAAGGTGCCCTGGTTAATATTTAAACAACCCTAATGTTTTCGGTAATCAGCGGCCTGGTATTCACCGGATTCAATTTTAGCGATACCCGCCTCAAGGATCGAAATAAATTGCCGCGCGACGTCAGTCGTTAACCAAAGGGTTTGGCCCACTTCGGTTTCTTCCCGATTTGAATGGTTTGAGGTGAGGTAGTGCAGGCGCAGCATCATCGCATCGTAGCTATCAACGGTGCTGATGTCCCATCCGACAAGGGGATGCGTGTGGATGACTTCATTATTCTTTTCCATCATAACCCCCTTAATACGTGTTAATGACAACGACTTATGAGGTTCCAATGCATGTTATCTGAAGCAACTTAATTATATCAGTAAATGGCTTTTACGCGAAAAATAAACTGGGATTAAAAAATAGACACTGCACTTTATGATTAATCTGAACGTTGTTTCGACCAAATAATAAGTGGCGATGAGAGGGGAAATTTCAAAGGGATAAATGAAAAAAACCGGGCGGCGAAGCCCGGAAAAAAACGGTTGGTGGTAGGCAGGCGTTAGCCTCGCCGCATCCAGGTTTTACTCTGTACAAAACCAATCGTCTGCACTTTCCCAGGTTTCCTGAAGGATCTCCCTGATCTTCTCTTTGTCATCTTTGGCGCCCCCAATAACCGAAAGGTTATTACCGGTGGCATAACGCACTTGCACCTGGTTTTCGCTGTCCGGGAATGAGTGGCTGATACGCCGAGAAAGCTCGCCGGTCAACGCATCCAGTGCACCCGCAGGCAACGTGGTGGATTTCGCAACTGTCACTTCAATACGCATAATCAGCCCCTCTTAAAGATACTGTATGTTTATACAGTTAGCTTTTTTAACATGCAAGAGTAGAGCTGATTTTTTTTACGTTATGCGATTACTTGCCAGTTAACTTGCTCACCGGCCAGGAACGGGATCACCGACTCTGTGCCACAAATAACTTCGCTTTCCACGGTGTTAACCACCCGGCGCAGCTCAATGCGGTCTTCATTCACTGGCAGGCCGTAGAAGCGCGGTCCGTTCAAGGAGGTAAAGGCTTCAAGTTTACCCAAGGCGTTCATTTCTTCGAACACCGTGGCATAGGCCGCCAGTGCAGAGGGAGCATTAAAGCACCCGGCACAGCCGCAGCTGGACTCTTTCTTGCCTTTAGCATGGGGAGCGGAATCGGTGCCAAGGAACACCCGCTCAAGGCCGCTGGTGGCCAGTTCACGCAGTGCCTGCTGATGGGTGCTGCGCTTGAGGATTGGCAGGCAATACAGGTGAGGGCGGATGCCGCCAACCAACATGTGATTGCGGTTGAACATCAGGTGCTGAGGCGTGATAGTGGCTGCCAGCAGTTCATTACCGTCGCGCACATACTCGGCGGCATCTTTGGTGGTGATATGCTCGAACACCACCTTCAGGCCCGGTAGACGGCGGCGCAATGGCTCCATGACAGTTTCAATAAAGCGGGCTTCGCGGTCAAAGATATCAATATCTGCATGGGTCACTTCACCATGAACCAGCAGCGGCATCCCCAGTTTTTGCATGCGTTCCAGCACCGGCATAATGGCGTCAACGCTGGTCACCCCGTGGCTAGAGTTGGTGGTGGCATTAGCTGGGTAAAGTTTAGCGGCTGTGAATACCCCTTCATTGAAACCACGTTCAACTTCGTCCGGGTCGATGCTGTCAGTAAGGTAGCAGGTCATCAACGGGGTAAAGTTATGGCCCTGTGGAACTGCGTCCAGAATGCGTTGGCGATAGCTGCGGGCCGCGTCGACGGTGGTGATCGGTGGCGCCAGATTAGGCATCACAATCGCCCGTCCATAGATGGCGCTGGTGTAAGGCACAACGGTGGAGAGCATTTCACCATCGCGCAGATGGAGGTGCCAGTCGTCAGGGCGGTGCAAGGATAAAACCTGGGATAGTGCAGTCATGGATGGCTCCGGCATTGATTAGCAGTCATTCGATGGCTGTTGGCCGGGCACAAAGCATAGAGGTAAAGGTTTCTGTTTGCACTCTATTTCAGCGATAAATAGGGGGCGAGGCCCCCTGATTCATTAATTAGTGAAGGGAATGACGATCTCGCCAGGCTTAACCTCAATCCCTTTGGCATATTTCTTTGCCAGGGCTTCGCCTTTACTGCGATCTTCACTCAGCACATAGGCTGGCTGTTGCTCGAAGTAGTCGCGCAGGGATTTGCTCAGGTAAGGAGTCAGGGTTTTAAATACCGACTGCATTTTCTCCGGAGTGACCACCGCATCGACAATTTCCATCTCCTTCAGGAAGATGGCGCCTTTGTCTTTATCGAACACCGGCTGGGCGCGTAAAGTTAGCTTCATGTTGGCTTTCTGGTTGCCAAAGAGTGAAGTCATATCCAGGGCGGCATTGCCGGTTAATGTCACTTTACCCGGCTCGTCACGGCCAATTTGGCTGGTCAAATCTGTCAGGACAATATGGGCGTTGGCCAGGCCAGAAACCCCGATATCCTTGCTGTAGTTATTATGCTTTTGCAGCGCCTGATTGATCTCTTGTTCACTAACCGAATACTGGGTGAGCTGGTTACAGCCCACAATAAAAGTACACAATGCCAGGGTGATGGCGGCGAAAAACGGCTTCATAAGCTTCTCTCTGGTAAGACGAATCGGAGGATCTTGACACAATACAGTGTCATCCGCCAGCGCGGGGTGCGCCAACGGAATCCACCGAAAAGAACGGCTTAGATAGCCTGAGAGGAGAGTAAGTTAATCTGGGTTTGTTTCGCCATATTGTCGCGGTAATCAGCCACCCGGCTAGGGTATTCCACGCCCGCCACTAGTGTCAGGTTACGCAGCAGCGGGAACAGATGAATGTCATCGTCTGACAGGGTGCCGTTAACGGCATTGGGTTGAACAATCAGTTTATCCAGCGCCCGCAGATCATCATTGATATTTTTAATCAGCCCGGCGGAGTGGGCCATATGGTCTGCAAAGTTGCCCAGTGAGGCCTCTTTCTTTTTAACAAAATACGCCCGGGCTTCAGGGGTGGCGAATTCATCAAAAGAGGATTTAGCAAAGCGCGGGATCAGCAGGCGATTCACATAGCCATTCACTTTGCGTAGCCAGGTATCAATGGCCGGGTTCTGTTCCCCGGTGAGCAACGGTTTACCGTCCAGTTTATCCACATAGTGAACGATATCCATGCTTTCTGGCAGGTAGCGGCTGTCGTCTTTTTGCAGGATGGGCGCCATTTTCTGGCCGATCATGCGAGTGGGTGTCTCTTCATCGTCATTAAGCAAGACGTGGAGATCCACCGGAATATTTTTCAGGCCGAATATCATGCGCGCCTTGATACAAACGGGCAGTGGTCATAAACATAAAGCTTCATGATTATCTTCCTTATTTACCAGCTGAATGAATCAGTATGGCGAAGGATAGCTCAGGGGGCAAATCAGGCCCCCGCTTCCAGTTGCCTGGTATCGGGCCGTTGGCTACTGAATTGCCACCACCTACCCAAGCTACGAGCCTGCGCGATGGGCGCCATAATGTTTCCTGAAAAAGTCGCGAGCGGGTAACCATGTTGATGTTTACAGTTAGCTTGCACTGGGGGGAACAATGATATTTTTTATTAAAAAAACGCGGATTGACTGAGCGATTTAATTGAAAAACCGGCATAGATCCAGAAAACCTGCCATCGGCATTTTATTTCCGGGGTGCCAGACAGTTATAGTGAATGCATAGCGACCCGCGCCCCCCAATCAAGGAGTAAGGAATTCATGTTTGGCTACCGGAGTAATGTGCCGAAAATCCGTTTAACCACTGACCGCACCGTGGTGCGGCTGGTGTATGACCGCGATGCCTGGCGGCTGGCTGATTATTACGCGGAGAACCGCCAGTTCCTTAAACCCTGGGAGCCGGTGCGTGACGAAAGCCATTGTTACCCCTCTGGCTGGCAGGCCCGGTTGGCGATGATCAATGAAATGCACAAGCAAGGCAGCGCTTATTACTTCGCGCTGTTGGATCCGGAAGAAAAAGAGATCATTGGCGTTGCCAACTTTTCCAACGTGGTGCGCGGCTCCTTCCACTCTTGCTATCTCGGCTACTCCGTTGGGGAGAAGTGGCAAGGACAGGGGCTGATGTATGAAGCCCTGACCAGCGCCATTCGCTATATGCAACGCACCCAGCACCTGCACCGGATAATGGCCAATTACATGCCCCACAATCAGCGCAGTGGCGATCTGCTGGCGCGGCTGGGGTTTGAGAAGGAAGGCTATGCTAAGGATTATCTGTTAATTGATGGGGTATGGCGTGACCATGTCCTCACCGCACTGACCACCCGTGAATGGACCCCAGGCCGCTAAGGAGCCACTGTGAAATATCAGCTTTCAGCCGTAGAAGCCCGCGTGATTGGCTGCATTTTGGAAAAACAAGTCACCACCCCGGATCAATACCCGCTTTCCGTTAATGGGGTCGTCACCGCCTGTAATCAAAAAACTAACCGCGAGCCGGTGATGAACCTGACGGAAAGCGAAGTACAAGGCACCCTCGATGAGCTGGTAAAGCGTCACTATTTGCGCACCGTCAGCGGTTTTGGTAACCGGGTGACCAAATACGAACAGCGCTTCTGCAACTCGGAATTTGGCGATCTCAAGCTCTCTCCGGCGGAGGTGGCCCTGGTCGCTACCCTGCTGTTACGTGGCCCGCAAACCCCAGGTGAACTGCGTATCCGCGCTGGTCGGATGTACGAATTCAGCGATATGGCGGAGGTGGAAAACGCCCTCGAGCAGCTTTCAAATCGTGAAGATGGCCCTTATGCGGTGCGTCTACCGCGTGAAGCAGGCCGCCGGGAAAGCCGCTTTATGCACCTGTTCAGTGGCGATATGGAAACGTTGATTTCGGCGGTGGAAACCGTAACGGCGGACAGCCCCCATAATGAGCTGGCGGATCGGGTGATGGCGCTGGAGATTGAGGTTGCTGAGCTGAAAACCCGTCTGGCTTCGCTACTGGCCCATTTGGGTGAATAACCATGACCTTACGAATAGGTATGGTGGGGCTAGGTGGCATCGCGCAAAAAGCCTGGCTGCCGGTACTGGGTGCGCCGGGCAACTGGCAGCTGGTAGGGGCCTTTTCACCCACTGAACCTAAAGCGCGCCCGGTGTGTGATGCCTGGCGCATCCCCTATGTCTCTTCACTGGATGCACTTGCCAGCCAGTGCGATGCGGTATTTGTCCATAGCACTACCGCCAGCCATTATGCGGTGGTGAGTGCCTTACTGGCGGCAGGGGTCCACGTCTGTGTGGATAAGCCACTGGCGGAAAACGTAAATGATGCCGAACGGCTGATAGAGCAGGCGGAACGGCGTGGTCTGCAACTGATGGTGGGGTTTAACCGCCGCTTTGCGCCGCTCTACCAGACGTTAAAAACCCAAATGGGGGTGGCTTCTTCCCTGCGGATGGATAAACACCGCTCCGATAGTGTTGGGCCGCAGGACCTGCGCTTTACCTTGCTGGATGATTATCTGCATGTAGTGGATATCGCACTGTGGTTATCTGGCGGCAAGGCCCAACTGCAAAGCGGCACCCTGTTAACTAATGACGACGGCCAGATGCTCTATGCCGAGCACCATTTCAGCCATGAGCATCTGCAAATCACCACCGCCATGCACCGCCGGGCCGGAAGCCAGCGTGAGTCGATCCAGTATGTGGGGGACGGTGGGCTGGTGGATATTACCGACATGCGCGAGTGGCGTGAGGAGCGGGGGAGTGGGGTGATTCATCGCCCAGTGCCGGGCTGGCAAAGTACCCTTGAGCAGCGTGGCTTCAGCAGTTGCGCCCGTCACTTTATTGAATGTGTGGAAAATCACACTGCGGCGGAAACCAGCGGCGAGCAGGCGCTGGTGGCCCAACGACTGGTGGAAAAGCTGTGGCGCGAGGCCATGAGCGAATAATCACCTGTAACAACTGGCAGTAGTAATTCCTGCCTAACTGGGTAGACTAGGCGCACTATTTTGCTCCGACGGGTCTGCCTGGCAGGCAGGAACACTAACTCAATGAATCTATTAAAATCACTGGCAGCGGTCAGCTCCATGACCATGTTCTCCCGCGTGCTGGGTTTTGCCCGCGATGCCATTGTGGCGCGGGTGTTTGGTGCGGGGATGGCCACCGATGCCTTCTTTGTGGCCTTTAAGTTACCGAATTTGTTGCGCCGTATCTTTGCTGAGGGCGCATTTTCCCAAGCTTTCGTGCCTATTCTGGCTGAATACAAAAGCAAGCAGGGCGAAGACGCTACAAAGGTGTTTATCTCCTATGTGGCGGGTCTGCTGACGCTGGCGCTGGCGATTGTCACCGTGCTGGGTATGCTGGCGGCCCCGTGGGTGATTATGGTCACTGCCCCCGGCTTTGCCGATACCGCGGATAAATTCACCCTCACTTCCCAGCTTTTGCGCATTACTTTCCCCTATATTCTGCTGATCTCACTGGCCTCGCTGGCGGGGGCGATCCTGAATACCTGGAACCGTTTCTCGGTGCCAGCCTTTGCGCCCACCTTCCTCAACGTCAGTATGATTGGTTTTGCCCTGTTTGCGGCCCCCCACTTCCACCCGCCGGTGCTGGCACTGGCCTGGGCGGTCACAGTGGGCGGCGTGCTGCAACTGTTCTATCAGCTGCCGCACCTGAAAAAGATCGGCATGCTAGTGTTGCCACGGGTGAGTTTTAAAGACGCCGGGGCTATCCGCGTGGTAAAGCAGATGGGTCCGGCGATCCTCGGTGTCTCCGTTAGCCAGATCTCGCTGATCATCAATACCATTTTTGCCTCTTTCCTGGTGTCCGGCTCGGTCTCGTGGATGTACTACGCCGACCGACTGATGGAGTTCCCATCCGGGGTGTTAGGGGTAGCGCTGGGGACAATTTTGCTGCCGTCTCTCTCCAAAAGTTTCGCCAGCGGCAACCACGAGGAATACAACCGCCTGATGGACTGGGGCCTGCGCCTGTGCTTCCTGTTGGCTCTGCCAAGTGCGGTGGCGCTGGGGATCATGGCGAAGCCGCTGACGGTTTCTCTGTTCCAGTATGGCAAGTTCAGCGCCTTTGATGCGGCCATGACCCAGCGGGCGCTGGTAGCTTATTCCGTCGGGCTGATGGGGCTTATTGTGGTGAAGGTGCTGGCGCCGGGCTTCTATTCCCGTCAGGACATTAAAACTCCGGTAAAAATTGCGATTGTTACGCTTATCGTTACCCAACTGATGAACCTGGCGTTTATCGGGCCGTTGAAACACGCCGGGCTATCGCTGTCGATTGGTCTGGCTGCCTGTCTCAACGCCGGGTTGCTCTACTGGCAGCTGCGCAAACGCAAGATTTTCACCCCGGAAGCGGGATGGGGTATTTTCCTGTTGCGTCTGGTGGTGGCCGTGATTGTGATGGCGGCGGTGCTGCTGGGGCTGATGTATATCATGCCAGCCTGGGATGTGGGCAATATGGCGTACCGTTTACTGCGTCTGGTGGGATTAGTGATTGGTGGGGTCGCGGCCTACTTTGCCACCCTGATGGTGCTGGGCTTCCGGATTAAGAATTTTGCCCGCCGCACCCTGTAATTCAGATTGAGATTTTGCGGCCGCCAGGGGCATAAGTGCGGGTCTGGCCGTTAGCCCCATAAAGCCCTGTCTCCTGATGGGGCTTTAATACCTCCAGCGCCTGCTGGTTGCGTTTCATTTGCTCCGCCAACAGCCAGCCGTTGTGCTGGTTTATCTCATTCAGCCGCTGGGTGCGCTGGCGAATGGATAACCACTGGCCCGCGGCACTGGTGGCGGGCTGCTCGGCACGGCGCTGCTGCTCCAGATAATCCAAATCGGCCAACAGGCTGCTTTTTTCCTGGGTGATACGCACCAGGGCGCTGCCATTGACGAACCCGGCAGACAGCGCCTGCTGTTCGACTTCCAGCACCTGATGCAGGGCATCCAGCACCGAACTCATCTTGCCAAGAATATCCGTCAGCACAGCCATGGCTTACTTCCCTTGCAGATAATCGCGGGTTTCCTGGATCAGGCCATCGGCGATTTTACCGGTGTCCATTTTTAACTCACCATTCTGAATCGCCATTTTCAGCGCCTGTACCCGCGCCTGATTAATATCGCTGGTTAGCGGCTGGCTGAGCTTCAATTGGGCATCGCTCAGGGTAACATTGGCACTACCCAATTCTGAGGTGGTTTGCGCCCGGGCCTTCTGTACCGAAGGCTCCTGGGTTTCCCGCGCCTGAACCGGGGTGACGGGCTTTAAGGGAGAAGTACGTTCAATACTCATGGTTGAGTCCTCGTCGAAACGTCGGGCCATTAGCCGGATAATGATTTGCTGTTGATACTGATATCGGCAGTCAAAGTCATTCCTTTAGCTTATTACAGCCCTATCAGAATATTCCCATCGGCATTCACTTTGCCACTGACTATTTGCCCGGAAGCCAGCCGCACTCTGGCAGCCTGCGACACCGCCGCATTGTTCAAGGCCTGGCCTTCGCTATTAACGCTAAACCCGTCGCCGGAGGCAATTACCTGCACTTGCTGCCCGGCTTTCACCGTCCAGCTCTGGCGCAGCATATAGGGCTGTAGCGGCTGAGCTGGGGCGATATCTCGCAGGGCGATGCTGTTTTGCGCCTGGCTGATATCAAGGATCGCCCGGGCGGGCAGTTTATCCAGCCGGCCATATTGGGTGGTGACATTGCTTTGGTTGAGCTGGGCACCGCGCACGATAGGCCCCCGGGCCACCACGTAATGGCCGCTGGCGGCAACCACAACCTGAATATAGCGCATGGCATTCCCACAACGAGCCTGCACATTCACATTGCCCCACAGCCGGCTATTGGGTGCCAGCTGCAACTGCGGCTGCTCACAGGGCGGGAGTTGGTTCACCGGGGTTTTGACCGTGACCGCAACCTTATCGGCCACGCCATTAAGACGGCTAGTGAAGAGGTTGGTCAGATCATCTGTCAAGACGCTGGCCTGCGCCAGCGGGCTTGCCAGACAGAATATGAGCAGGTAAAGGGTGCGGCCCATAATGGTGCTCCTTATTTCAGCATGGGCTTATCCTACCGGACGGCGCTGCCCATCAAGGCAACAAATAGCGACCGAATTTGCGTCTATTCCAACGATAAGCGGGCCGGGTCTGGCAGTAAGCTGTCGCACAATACCCTTAGACCCTACCCGTAAACCATGCAGGAGGAAGAAGATGCTCGACAAACTGGACGCCGCCTTACGCTTTCAACAGGAAGCCTTGAACTTGCGGGCCCAACGCCAGAATGTCCTGGCGGCCAATATTGCCAATGCCGACACCCCGGGCTTCCAGGCGCGGGATATCGACTTTGCCAGCCAACTTAAAAAAGTCATGGATCAAGGCCGTGCCGCAGGCAGCGGCCTGAATTTGGCCCTTACTTCAGCGCGCCATATCCCGGCGGGCGCCCAATCTGGCACTAATTTGGATCTGTTGTATCGGGTGCCAGACCAACCGGCGATGGATGGCAACACGGTGGATATGGATCGGGAACGTACTCAGTTTGCCGATAACAGCCTCCAGTACCAGACCAACCTGACGGTGCTGGGTGGGCAAATCAAAAGCATGCTGTCCGTGCTCCAGCAACAGGGGTAATCCATGGCTTTAAGCAACATTTTCGATATCGCCAGCTCGGCCTTAACCGCCCAGTCCCAGCGCCTGAACGTGGCCGCCAGCAACCTGGCTAACGCCGACAGCGCCACCGGCCCGGACGGCAAACCCTATCGTTCTAAACAGGTTATCTTCCAGACTGATGCCGCCCCCGGTGCCACCACCGGTGGGGTGAAAGTCTCTGGCGTGGTAGAGAGCCAGGCCCCGGATAAGCTGGTGTTCCAGCCGGGCAACCCGATGGCGGATGCCAAAGGTTACGTAAAAATGCCGAATGTGGACGTGGTAGGGGAAATGGTCAACACCATGTCGGCCTCCCGCAGCTACCAGGCCAATGTGGAGGTGCTTAACAGCGCCAAAAGTTTGATGCTCAAAACCCTGACCCTGGGTCAGTAAGAGGCAGCCATGACCCTTGCGGTAAATGCCAGCGACAGCACGATTCTCGGCAGTAATCAGAACACTGGTAGCCTCACGGCCACTAGTGCCGCTGATATGCAGAACAACTTCCTGACCCTGCTGGTGGCCCAGCTTAAGAATCAGGACCCAACCAACCCGATGGATAACAGCCAGCTCACCTCCCAGCTGGCGCAAATCAGCACCGTTAGTGGCATCGAAAAACTGAACACCACGCTGGGGGCGATTTCCGGCCAGATTGATGACTCTCAGCAACTGCAAACCGCTACGCTTGTGGGCCATGGGGTGATGATCCCGGGCCAGACGGTGCTGGCGGGCAATGGTTCAACCAGCCCCTTCGGCATTGAACTGGAGCAGGCAGCGGAGAAGGTCACGGCAGTGATCACCGACAGCAGCGGAATAGCGGTACGCACCCTGGATTTAGATAAACAGAGCGCCGGGGTACACACCTTTAGCTGGGACGGCACCCAGACCGATGGCACCCCGGTGCCGGACGGGGCCTACACCGTCAATATCACCGCCACCACCAACAACGCACAGCAAGTGGTTCAGCCGCTTAACTTTGCGCTGGTGCAGGGCATCACCCGTACCGACAGCGGCAGTGCATTAGATCTGGGTACTTACGGCACCATCACCCTCGACAAAGTGCGGCAGATTATTTAAGCCCTCTACTTATCAGGAGTAAAAGATGTCTTTTTCTCAAGCAGTCAGCGGCTTGAATGCTGCGTCCAGCAACCTCGATGTGATCGGCAATAACATTGCCAACTCCGCCACCTATGGCTTTAAGTCTGGCACCATTGCCTTTGCCGATATGTTTGCCGGGTCAAAAGTGGGCCTGGGGGTGAAGGTCGCCTCGGTGACCCAGAACTTTACCGACGGCACCACCACTAATACCGGGCGCGGCCTGGATGTGGCGCTTAGCCAGAATGGGTTCTTCCGCATGCAGGATTCCAACGGCGGGGTTTACTACAGCCGTAATGGCCAGTTCACCCTTGATGCCCAGCGCAATCTGGTGAACGCCGCCGGGATGAATGTCACCGGTTACCCGGTCAGCGGCACCCCGCCAACGGTGCTGCAGGGAGCTAACCCGGTACCGCTGTCGATCCCTAATAACCTGATGACCGCGCGGCCTACCACCACCGCCTCGATGGTGGTTAACCTGAACTCTTCGGACAAAGCACAAACCGCCGTATTTGATGCTACTAATGCCGACACCTATAACAAAAAAGCCTCCCTGACAGTGTTTGACAGCCAGGGCAACGCCCACGATATGAATATTTACTATGCCAAGACGGCGGATAATAGCTGGAATATTTATACCCAAGACGCCACCACCGGCGGGGCGGCGACTTTAGCTGGAAACATGCTGTTCAATCCTAACGGGCAGATCCAGTCTCTCACCGGCGGCACCTCCACTACCCCAGGGCCAGGACTGACCCTGGCATCCGGCATTATCAACGGCGCGACGCCAGCGAGTTTCACCCTCGATTTGACTGGCGGGATGCAGCAAAACACCGGCAGTAACGACGTGATCTCCGCTAACCAGAACGGCTATGAGCCGGGCAACCTGGTGAGCTACCAGATTAATGACGATGGCACCATCGTCGGCACCTATTCCAACGAACAAACCCAAACCCTGGGACAAATCGTGCTGGCTAACTTCGCCAACCCGGAAGGGCTGCAATCGGAAGGGGATAACGTCTGGTCGGCCACCAATAGCTCTGGCTTGGCGTTGCTGGGTACCGCAGGTACCGGTAACTTTGGCTCCCTCACCAGCGGTGCGCTGGAGGCTTCCAACGTGGATCTGAGTAAAGAGCTGGTGAATATGATCGTGGCCCAGCGTAACTACCAATCCAACGCCCAGACCATCAAAACCCAGGATCAGATCCTAAACACCCTGGTCAACCTGCGCTAAGGCGCTGAGGCAAATCAATGGATCACGCGATATATACCGCTATGGGGGCGGCCAGCCAAACCCTGGAGATGCAATCGGTCACCGCCAGTAACCTGGCTAACGCTTCGACGCCGGGTTTTCGCGCCCAGCTGAATGCGTTGCGGGCGGTGCCGGTGGAGGGGTTGTCGATTCCCACTCGTACTCTGGTAACGGCCTCTACGCCTGGGGTTGATATGAGTCCCGGGCAGCTGGATTACACCGGCCGCCCGCTGGATGTGGCCTTGCAGCAGGATGGTTGGTTGGCGGTGCGCACCCCCTCCGGGACTGAGGCCTACACCCGCAACGGCAGCCTGCAAATTGACCCCACCGGTAACCTGACCATTCAGGGTAACCCGGTAATAGGGGACAACGGGCCGATCGCGGTGCCGGAAGGGGCACAGCTGACGATTGCCGCCGACGGGACTATCTCGGCCTTAAACCCCGGCGATAGCCCGAATGCGGTTTCACCCATCGGCCGCCTGAAACTGGTGAAGGCCAGCGATCGGGAGGTGAACCGTGGTGATGACGGCATGTTTTATGTGACCGCCCAGGCCCAGGCCACCCGTGGTCCAACCCTCGGCCAGGATGAAACGATTCGCGTGATGCCAGGGGTGTTAGAAGGCAGCAACGTCAAGCCAGTGGAAGCCATGGCCGACATGATTGCCAGCGCCCGCCGTTTTGAGATGCAAATGAAGGTGATCTCAAACGTGGATGATAATGCACAGCGGGCTAACCAGCTGCTGTCAGCCAGTTAATTACACAGGATCTCATTATGATCAGTGCCTTATGGATTGCCAAAACCGGCCTTGATGCCCAGCAAACCAATATGGATGTTATCGCCAACAACCTGGCGAACGTCAGTACCAATGGCTTTAAGCGCCAGCGGGCGGTTTTTGAAGATTTGCTGTATCAAACCCTGCGCCAGCCTGGGGCGCAATCCTCCGAGCAGACCTATTTGCCCTCAGGTTTACAAATTGGTACCGGGGTACGCCCGGTTGCCACTGAGCGCCTGCACACCCAGGGCAACCTCTCCCAGACCAGCAACAGTAAAGATGTGGCGATCAAAGGGGACGGTTTCTTTAAAGTGCAAATGCCCGATGGCACCTTCGCCTATACCCGCGATGGTTCCTTCCAGTCTGACCAGAACGGCCAACTGGTGACCTCCAGCGGCTACCCCGTTGATCCGGCGATAACCATTCCCGCCAACACCCTGACCATCACCGTGGGCCGTGACGGGGTGGTATCGGTAACCCAGCAAGGTCAGGCGCAGCCCCAACAGGTGGGCCAGCTCAACCTGACCACCTTTATGAACAACACCGGCCTTGAGAGTGTGGGGGAGAACTTATACCTAGAAACCCAATCTTCCGGGGCGCCCAATGACAGCACGCCGGGGCTGAACGGGGCCGGGTTGCTGTATCAGGGCTATGTGGAAACCTCTAACGTCAACGTGGCCGAAGAACTGGTGAATATGATCCAAGTCCAGCGGGCCTATGAAATCAACAGTAAAGCGGTGTCCACCACCGATCAGATGCTGCAAAAGTTAACGCAACTCTAAGGCCGTGACGGGGTAGGGAAGTCTGCCCCGTCAATAAAGAAGAAGATGATAACAATGGATAAACGCGGCGCTTATTTTCCACCCGGGTTACTGATCCTGGCGGCAGTATTAAGCGGCTGTGCCTGGGTGCCTTCCAAGCCCCTGGTGCAAGGCCCTACTACCGCTCAGCCTGTTCCCGGCCCGATGCCGATGGCTAACGGATCGATTTTCCAGAGCGCCCAGCCTATTAACTATGGCTATCAACCGCTGTTTGAAGACCGCCGCCCGCGTAACGTCGGAGACACCCTGACCATCGTGTTGCAGGAAAACGTCAGCGCCAGCAAAAGCTCCTCAGCCAACGCCAGCCGCGACGGCAAAACTAACTTTGGCTTCGGCACCACGCCGCGCTATCTGGAAGGGTTATTTGGCAATGCCCGCGCCGATGTGGATGCTTCCGGGGGCAACGCGTTTAACGGCAAAGGCGGGGCCAATGCCAGTAACAGCTTTACCGGCACCCTAACCGTTACCGCCGATCAGGTGCTGGCCAACGGTAACCTGCATGTGGTGGGTGAAAAACAAATTGAGATCAACCAAGGCACCGAATTTATTCGTTTTTCCGGGGTAGTTAACCCGCGCACCATTAGCGGTACTAACACGGTTTCCTCCACCCAGGTGGCGGACGCCCGCATCGAATATGTCGGTAACGGGTACATTAATGAAGCGCAGAACATGGGCTGGTTGCAACGTTTCTTCCTCAACTTGTCCCCAATGTGAGGGTATCAAAATGGTTAAAGCAATCTTATCCCTGTGTTTGCTCGGCCTGGCCTTTAGTGCCACGGCGGAACGCATCCGCGATCTCACCACCGTGCAAGGGGTTCGCGATAACTCGCTGATTGGCTACGGGCTGGTGGTGGGGTTGGATGGCACCGGTGACCAAACGACGCAGACGCCGTTTACCACGCAAACCCTGAATAACATGCTCTCCCAGCTCGGGATCACTGTGCCGCCGGGCACCAATATGCAGCTGAAGAACGTGGCGGCGGTAATGGTGACCGCCAAATACCCGGCTTTCTCCCGCCAGGGCCAGAATATCGACGTGGTGGTCTCCTCCATGGGGAATGCCAAAAGCCTGCGCGGTGGCACCCTGCTGATGACCCCGATGAAGGGGGTGGATAACCAGGTTTATGCGCTGGCGCAAGGTAACATATTGGTAGGCGGGGCCGGGGCCGCTGCCGGGGGCAGCAGCGTACAGGTCAACCAACTGAACGGCGGACGCATTACTAACGGGGCCACTATCGAACGGGAATTACCCACCACCTTTGGCGCCGGGAATACCATCAATTTGCAGCTCAATGAAGATGACTTCTCCCTGGCTCAGCAAATCAGTGACACCATCAACCGTTACGGTGGCTTCGGTAGCGCCACCCCGTTGGATGCCCGCACCGTGCAGGTCAAAGCCCCGAGCGGCGGCAGTTCTCAAGTGCGTTTGCTGGCGGATATCCAGAATCTGGAAGTCAATGTGGCGGTGCAGGATGCCAAAGTGATCATTAACTCCCGCACCGGATCTGTGGTGATGAACCGTGAAGTCACGCTGGATAACTGTGCTGTGGCCCAGGGCAATTTGTCGGTTACCGTGAACCGCCAGTTGCAGGTGAGCCAGCCGGATACACCGTTTGCCGGTGGGCAAACGGTGGTGGCACCGCAAACCCAGATCGATTTACGCCAGAGCGGCGGGGCGATTCAGCGGGTGAACTCCAGCGCCAGCCTCAACAATGTGGTGCGGGCTTTGAACGCTCTCGGGGCATCACCTATCGAGCTGATGTCGATCCTGCAATCCATGCAGAGCGCCGGTTGCCTGCGTGCAAAACTGGAAATTATCTAATGGACAGCTTCTCTCTGGATAGCGCCGCCTGGGACTCCCGCTCCCTCAATGACCTGAAAGCACAAACCGCTAAAGATCCCCACGGCAATGTGAAAAATGTGGCGCAGCAGGTAGAAGGGATGTTCGTCAAGATGATGCTAAAAAGCATGCGCGATGCACTGCCCCAGGATGGCATGTTCAGTAGTGACCAGACCAAGCTCTACACCAGCTTTTATGATGGGCAGATCGCCCAACAACTGAGTGCCAAGGGGCTTGGGCTGGCGGATATGATTGTTAAACAGATGGGGGCCAACGGGGCCGAGCCGGATACTAAAGACCCCGCGGTGCCGATGCGAATGGAGCCGGGCAGTGTGACCAGTTACCAGAATCAAGTGCTGACGGCGATGGTCAAAAAGGCGCTGCCCACGCCGCAGAACGTACCGGACACCTTCCCACAGGACAACCAGGACTTCCTGGCCCAACTGGCGCTACCGGCGCGGCTCGCCAGTGAACAAAGCGGCATCCCGCATCACTTAATTCTGGCCCAGGCCGCCCTGGAATCAGGCTGGGGCCAGCGCCAGATTAAAACCCAGGATGGGGGGCCTAGTTTCAATATCTTTGGGGTAAAAGCCGGGGCTAACTGGAAGGGGCATACCACTGATATCACCACCACCGAATTTGAAAACGGGGCGGCGAAAAAGGTCACCGCCCGGTTTCGGGTTTACGGCTCTTATCTGGAGGCGCTATCGGATTATGTGGGGCTGCTTACTCGCAACCCGCGCTATGCGGCGGTCACCACCGCCAACAGCCCGGAGCAGGGGGCACAGGCGCTACAGGATGCCGGTTATGCTACCGATCCCCAATATGCCCGTAAGCTCACCAGCATGATCCAGCAGTTGAAAGCCATGACCGACAAGGTTAGCCGCGCCTACAGCATGGATATCAATACTCTGTTCTGAGGGTACTCAAGTTTCGTCTGACGGGGCCGATATTGATAACAGCCACGCTAAATATTTAGAGCCTGCCCCAGTAGGTTACTAGAGGGAATATTAATGTCCAACAGCCTAATTAACAGCGCCATGAGCGGCCTGAGTGCCGCTCAAAATGCGCTCAGCACCACCAGTAATAATATCTCGAATTACAATGTGGCCGGCTATTCCCGCCAGACCACGGTATTAGACCAGGCGAGCAGCACGCTGAGTAATGGTAACTGGGTGGGCAATGGGGTGACCGTCAGCGGCATCCGCCGTGAATATGATGCCTTTATCACCAACCAATTGCGTGATGCTCAGAACCAGAGCACTGGCCTCACCAGCCGCTATCAGCAAATCGCTCAAGTGGACAATTTGCTCTCCAGCAGCACCAGCAGTATTTCGACTGCGCTGCAAGGCTTCTTCGCCTCAGTAACCACGCTTGCCAGTAATGCCGGTGATGCGGCAGCACGCCAGGCCTTTCTCGGCCAGGCCGCCGGGCTGGCTAATCAGTTTAAGGTAACCGACCAGTATTTGCAGAATATGGACAAACAGGTCAACGGCACCGTGGCGTCCAGTGTGTCGCAAATCAACACCTATACCGCGCAAATTGCCAACCTTAACCAGCAAATTGCCAAGATGACCGCCATTGGTGGCGGTGCATTACCTAACAATCTGCTGGATCAGCGCGATCAGTTAATCAACCAACTGAATCAGGTAGTGGGGGTGCAGGTGAGTGTTCAGGATGGCAACACGCTAAACATTTCCATGGCGAATGGGATGCCGCTGGTGCAGGGTAGCCGCTCTACCGAGCTGGCGGCGGTGCCCTCCAAGGCCGACCCATCGCGCACCACCGTGGCCTATGTCGATCAGCAGGCCGGGAATGTGGAAATTCCGGAGAAGCTTATCACCAGTGGCACTCTGGGTGGCGTGTTAGCCTCCCGTAGCCAGGATTTGGATAGCGTTCGTAACCAACTGGGTCAGTTGGCGGTGGCCTTTACTGCGGCGGTAAACAAAGTCCATGGTGAAGGGTTTGATTTGAACGGGGATGAAGGGAAGCCAGTGTTTAGCGTGGGCGTACCCTATACCACGCCAAATGGCCGCAACACCGGTAGCGGGAGTATTAGCGCCACCCTTACCAATGGCGCCGCCGTGCAGGCCACCAACTACAGCATGAGTTATGACAGCGGCAACTGGACGGTTACCCGCCAGCCTGCGGGGACCACGGTATCCGGCATCACCCAGGACACCAGCGTAACGCCGCCAACCCTCTCCTTCGAAGGCCTGACCATTGCCGTCAACGGCAGCCCGAATAACGGGGATAGCTTCCTGGTAAAGCCAGTGGTGAATGCGGTAGCGGGGATGGGAGTGTTGATTACCGATCCCGCTGAGCTGGCGCTAGCGGGGGCTGCAGGGGCAGGGGAGAGCGATAATCGCAACGCCCAGGCCTTACTGAGTTTGCAAACGGCACCCACCGTGGGCGGCAACAAAAGCTTTAATGATACCTATGCCAGTCTGGTGGCTGATGTAGGTAATAAAACCAGCAACCTGAAAACCACCAGTACCACTCAGGCTAACGTGGTGACCCAGCTAAGTAATCAGCAGCAGTCGGTGTCGGGGGTTAACCTGGATGAAGAGTACGGCAACCTGCAACGTTATCAGCAGTACTACATGGCTAACGCCCAGGTACTGCAAACCGCATCGAGCCTGTTTGATGCCTTATTGTCTATCCGAGGAGCCGGTTAATGCGTATCAGCACCCAAATGATGTATGAGCAAAACATGCGCGGGGTTACTGACTCCCAAAGCAAATGGCTCAGCCTGGGGGAGCAGCTCTCCAGCGGCAAACGGGTGAACCGGCCATCGGAGGACCCGGTGGCCGCCTCCCAGGCAGTGGTACTGTCCCAGGCCCAGGCGCAAAACAGCCAGTACACCACCGCCCGCAGCTTTGCCACCCAGAAATCATCCATTGAAGAGATCATTTTGTCACGGGTGACCACAGCGATTCAGAGCGCCCAGACTACGGTGGTGGGGATTAGCAATGCCACGTTAAGTGATAACGATCGCGATTCTCTGGCAACCCAGTTAGAAGGTATCCGCGATCAGTTACTCAACCTGGCGAACAGTACCGATGGCAATGGTAACTATGTTTTTGCTGGCTACAAGACCAACAGCCAGCCGTTCACCACCGATGGCACAGGTAAAGTGAACTACGGCGGGGGGACTGAAGCCATTACCCAGCAGGTGGACAGCGCCCGTACTATGGTGATTGGCCATACCGGGAGCCAAGTATTTCAGTCCTTACCTGTTAACCCGGTAAAAGAGCCTGGCGGTGGCACTGGCAGCGGGGATATGTTTGCCATACTTAATCAGGCTATTACCTCGCTGCGGGTGCCGCTGGACGGGGCCGACGACGCCACCAAAGCGGTACAGCAGGCAAAAATCGATGCTACCAGCCGTGGGCTTACCAACTCCCTGAACAATGTGCTTTCGGTACGTGCGGAATTAGGCACCCAGTTGAGCGAACTGGACAAGTTGGATAGCCAAAGCGATGAGCGGGCGATGATCCAGACTCAGCAGATGAGTGACCTGATAGATGTGGACTGGAACTCAGCCATTTCAGCCTACACCATGCAGCAGGCGGGCCTGCAGGCTGCCTATAAGACCTTTAGTGATATGCAGGGCATGTCGTTGTTCCAGCTAAACCAATAATAATCATTACAATAAAGTTTGATTATTCCAGCCCGCTTCCACCCCGGAGCGGGTTTTTTTCGCCTGAATATAAAGGAATGCAGATATAAAAGAGGCCAGCATTAGCTGGCCTTTTCATGACGTGAGGTATTACTGCTGTGGTTTGGTAGCCGGTGCAGTGGCTGCGTGGGTTGCGCTATGGCCACCGGCGCCGCCTTTACCGTCATAATTGAAGGCAGGGCGTACCCAGTCACTGTGGCGCGGTGCTTCGGCAACATAATCCGGTGCCGGGGCGCGGGTCATGGGTGCACTGGCAACTTTCACGGCTTTCACGCTGGTGGCTTCAACCGCAGCAACCGGCTCCGCTGCTTTTGGCACCGGGGCTACCGCAGGCGCTTCCACTTCCGCCGCGGCTACTGGGGCAGTAGGGACCGCCGCTTCCGCTGAGGCAACTTTTGGTGCCTCAACAACGGGTGTCTCAACTTTTGAAGTCTCAACAGCAGGTATTTCAGCTACCGGCGTTTCCACGGCAGGTGCTTCAACAACCGGCTCTTCAGCCACTGGCTCTTGAACCACTGGCGCGGCAACCTCAGGTGCTTCGACAACCGGCGCTGCCTCAACCACTGGCTCGGCTTCCACGGCGGCTTGGGCCACAGTTTCGGCAATAGCTTCATCCGCGGCGGCAATCATCTGTGGCTGTTCGGCTACCGGGGTGGCAATCACTTCCGGATGGGTGGTTTCAACCGGCGCAGTTTCAACCTCTGCGGTGTCAACTGGCGGAGTAACCACTACCGGAGCAGGTGCCTGGCCGATGCGTGGGGCAACCACACCGTTTGCCAGCATTGGCGGCTCATTAGACTCTTCAGCAGTGATCAGCGGCGGCGCGTTGGATTCAACGGCTTCCACCATTGGTGCTTCTTCCTCTACCGCCACAAATACTTCCTGCTGGCTGCGAGCAACCGGGTAGCTAACCCATACTTTACCGGAGGCCATTTCAGGTGATGCACAGGCTACGGTCAGCGGCATTGGGGAGGAAGACGGGTAACGCTCGTCACGGTAGCGACGACGACGTTGACCGCTCACACGCAGATGGCGCGGAGAGCGACGGCTGCGGCGTGGCATACCGGCGTTGTCACTACGGCCTTCGTTGTGGTCTTCCGCTTGAGCGGTTTCAACCGGTGCTGGCAGCGCAATAGGTAATGCATCGGCTTTAACCGTTTCAACCGCTGCCGCTTCGGAACCACCGGCAATAGTGGAATTGTCTTCGTAACGCACTTTTTGATTCAGTTGACGTGGTTTGCGGCGTGGCATGGTCTGCACGCGTTCTTCCTCGGCATCAACCGCATTGTTCAGTGCATTGATGGCATCACCACCCTGTAGGGCTTTAACTTCCTGCTGAGCCTGGCGCTTGTCATCATTACGGCGACGGTTACGATCGCGCTTTGGCTGCTGGTCACGGGATTTATCATGATCTTCGATAATATCCTGCTGGCGCGGCTGCTCCTGAACTTGCTGCTGAGACTGGCGGCGGTTACGGCGATTATCATCGCGGTTCTCGCGGCCTTCATTACGGTCGCTACGCTCGCCGCGATCGGAACGATCGTTGTGATCACTGCGCTCGTTACGGTCAGAACGCGGAGCGCGGTCATTGCGGTCACGGTTATCACGGCCATTACGGTCACGACGGTTGTTATTACCCTGGCGGCGGTTATTGCGGCGGTCCTGCGGCTTACTCTCTTCAGACTTAGCCACCACCGCTTCTTCTACTTTTGCTGGCTGCTCAGGCTCACCGGCAAACAGTTTCTTCAAACCAGACAGCAGGCGGCTGAACCAACCTGGGCCAACTTCAGCAGTGGCAACCGCAGCTTTCGCTACGGCAGGCTTGGATTCTTCAGCCACTGGCGCAGGCGGTGCATCAGGCATCACAAAGGCAGCCAGGGCTGGCTCTTCACGACGTTTGCGTTCAACCGGCTCGTCATCCACTTCCATCGCGCTGGCTTCTTCATGCAGCTTCGGCAGCAGGTAGCTGAGGGTGTTAATCTCTTCGCCCTTGCGCACGCGCAGGACGTTGTAGTGTGGCGTTTCCATTTGATCGTTAGGCACGATCACACAGCGCACACCGCCCTGGCGGGTTTCAATCGCATTAACCGCATCACGTTTTTCGTTCAGCAGGTAAGACGCAATAGGCACCGGCACAATGGCGTGCACTTCTTTGGTGTTTTCCTTCAGCGCTTCTTCTTCAATCAGACGCAGAATGGAAAGGGACAGGGATTCGTTATCACGCACGGTCCCGGTACCGCTACAGCGCGGGCACACATGGTGGCTTGATTCACCCAGGGACGGGCTAAGACGCTGACGGGACATCTCCAGCAAGCCAAAGCGCGAGATATGGCTGATCTGGATACGGGCGCGGTCTTGACGGACGGCTTCACGCAGGCGGTTTTCAACCGCGCGCTGGTGGCGAACCGGCGTCATATCGATAAAGTCGATAACAATCAGGCCACCCAGGTCACGCAGACGCAGCTGGCGAGCGATTTCGTCGGCGGCCTCCAGGTTAGTGTTAAACGCGGTTTCTTCGATATCACCACCTCGGGTTGCGCGGGCGGAGTTAATATCGATAGCGGTTAACGCTTCGGTGCTGTCGATAACAATTGAACCGCCGGACGGCAGACGCACTTCACGCTGGAAGGCAGATTCAATCTGAGATTCGATTTGGTAATGGCTGAACAGCGGGATTTCACCGGTGTACAGTTTGATTTTGCTGCTGAAATCCGGGCGGCCCAGGGCGGCAATGTGCTGGCGAGCCAGCTCAAGCACTTTGGCGTTATCGATAAGGATTTCACCAATGTCCTGACGCAGATAGTCGCGGAAGGCACGAACAATTACGTTACTTTCCTGGTGAATCAGGAAGGGTGCAGGGCGGTTTTCAGCGGCTTTAAGAATGGCATCCCAGTGCTTCAGGCGGAAGCTTAAGTCCCACTGCAGGGCTTCGGCAGATTTGCCCACACCAGCAGTACGCACGATAAGCCCCATGCCATCTGGCACTTGTAGGGAGGAGAGCGCTTCTTTTAGTTCGGTACGGTCATCGCCTTCAATGCGGCGAGAGATACCGCCCGCACGCGGGTTGTTCGGCATCAGTACCAGGTAGCTACCGGCCAGGCTGATAAAAGTAGTTAGCGCTGCGCCTTTGTTACCACGTTCTTCTTTATCGATCTGAACGATGACTTCCTGGCCTTCACGCAGCACATCTTTAATATTTGGGCGGCCGTGAGAAGAGTAGTTATTCGGGAAGTATTCGCGAGCGATTTCTTTGAGAGGCAGGAAGCCGTGACGCTCAGCACCGTAATCAACAAATGCGGCTTCAAGGCTTGGTTCAATGCGGGTAATTTTACCTTTATAGATGTTTGCTTTTTTCTGTTCGTGGCCCGGGCTTTCAATATCCAGGTCGTACAGGCGTTGCCCATCTACAAGTGCAACACGCAACTCTTCTTGCTGAGTCGCGTTTATTAACATTCTTTTCATCGTAACTTACTCATTATTCTTACATTGGCGATAGAGCCGCGGGCAGAATTTAGCTGGCTGGATCTTAACCGATGGCCACGTGACTATTCGCAAAGCCGTCAACCTCACGGTTGTCGCTCGCATGGAGGCGCAAAGTATCGGCTGCCTGTTTTTCAAACGGAAAAAACAGCGCATTTATTAAAGGACCTGTCTGGGAGGTTGTTCGCCAGAGAAGATGCCATTTACCGGCCAGGCTGCAACCCGCAGCCCGCTAAATGCCTGAAAGTCCATAACGTCTTACGCCATTGCTGCGTGGATGAACTATCAAGCAAAAAAGGTAATTCCGTAGAATCCGATAGTTAACCGATCGGGACACGGAAAACCGCAACATTATTCCACTGCTAAGCTTGTTATAGCAAGATGACTTTTGCGTATATCACCGGGTTTCTCACAGTTTTTTAACCGACTTTCCCACGCTGGTTTAATTCCGCGCAAAAAGGCTGTTTTTACTGTGATAAAAACGATGAACTTCAATATAAGCACAGAAAAAGAGGTGGCGCTATCGCGGCGTCATAATTAGAATCGCGAACCATGAAAACAGAGACCCCATCAGTACGAATTGTTGCTATTTCCGCCGATGAAGCGGGGCAACGCATTGATAACTTTTTACGCACCCAATTAAAGGGTGTGCCTAAAAGCATGATTTATCGCATCCTGCGTAAAGGCGAAGTCCGTGTGAATAAGAAACGGATTAAGCCAGAATACAAGTTAGAGGCCGGGGATGAGGTGCGTATTCCGCCGGTGCGTGTTGCCGAGCGTGAAGAAGATGCGGTATCTCCACACCTGCAAAAAGTCGCCGCCCTGAATGACGTAATCCTGTATGAAGATGATCACATCCTGGTGCTGAACAAACCCTCCGGCACCGCCGTGCACGGTGGCAGCGGCCTAAGCTTCGGGGTGATTGAAGGGCTGCGGGCGCTGCGCCCGGAAGCGTGTTTCCTTGAGCTGGTACACCGTCTGGACCGGGACACTTCCGGTGTTTTACTGGTGGCGAAGAAGCGCTCGGCGCTGCGTTCCCTCCATGAGCAATTGCGGGAAAAAGGCATGCAGAAGGATTATCTGGCCCTGGTTCGTGGCCAATGGCAATCCCATGTTAAAGCCATCCAGGCACCACTGTTAAAAAACATCCTGCAAAGCGGTGAACGTATCGTGCGTGTGAACAGTGAAGGCAAACCTTCAGAAACCCGCTTCAAGATTGAAGAGCGCTACGAGTTTGCCACCCTGGTGCGTTGTAGCCCGGTTACTGGCCGTACTCACCAAATCCGCGTGCATACTCTCCATGCCGGGCACCCGATTGCTTTCGACGACCGTTATGGTGACCGTGAGTTTGACCGCCAGTTGATGGAAGCCGGAACCGGCCTGAACCGCCTGTTCCTCCATGCGGCGGCGCTGCGCTTTCAGCACCCTAACACCGGTGAAAGCATGCGGGTAGAAGCCCCGATGGATGACAAGCTTAAACGCTGTCTGAAAGTGCTGCGTAAGCCTTCCTGATGACAACCTCTTCTTTGCGGTTTTTTTAATGGTTAACTAAGTGGGTTGCATCCCTCGTGGCGCAGCATGCCGCACAGGGCAATCAGCGGCAAACCTAC
The DNA here is from genome assembly GCA_966186435.1 of uncultured Enterobacteriaceae bacterium. Taxonomy (GTDB): domain Bacteria; phylum Pseudomonadota; class Gammaproteobacteria; order Enterobacterales; family Enterobacteriaceae; genus CBIFWW01. The sequence continues at coordinate 685 of CBIFWW010000035.1, read as the reverse complement.
CAGGGTGTTAGGGTCCCGGCCAGAAAGCCGGTCGAACAGCGTGATGCCTAACCCCTCACTTTTGAAACTCCCGGCACACTGTAATGGTCGTTCTTTACGTACATAATTAATAATTTCTTTATCGGTCAACTGTCGGAAATAAACATCAAAAGGTTCACATTCGGTGTGTAAATGACCATTTTGTGAATTCAAAAGCGCCAGCCCGGTATAAAAAGTTATCACCTGGCCGCTAGCCTGATGTAATTGTCGGCAGGCATTGGTTTCATTATGAGGCTTACCGGTGATCTTATTATTTAACACACAGACCTGGTCGCTACCGATAATAAGGTGAGCCGGATACTGATGGCGCAACGCCTGGGCTTTAGCCTGGGCCAGCCGGGACACCAGCTCGCGGGCTGACTCATCGGCCAGAGGCGTCTCATCCACTTCCGGCGCAGCACAGATAAAGGGCAGGCCGAGCTTAGCAAGCAGGCTGCGGCGGAAGGGGGAGGTGGACGCAAGAACAATAGGCAGCATATTTTTTCTATAATGATGGATTAGCGGTGCCGGTCATTTTAAACTGTGGGCCGCAAATGTGTGCGAATAATTGGCAAAAGGCTAGCGGAAGCTCCTTTTTCTTTGACTCTAACTCGTTACAAAGTTAATATGCGCGCCCTATGCAAAAGGTAAAATTACCCCTGACTCT
>CBIFWW010000034.1:0-25897 GCA_966186435.1 uncultured Enterobacteriaceae bacterium | reverse complement strand
GCAGGGAGAAGGCGCTGCCGGTACCCATATCCAGGCCGACCACTTTACCGGTGTACTTCACGGCGTCACCGTAGATATCGCTGACAATGGTAGCGGATTGGCCGATACGCATATGGGCCAACTGGGTTTCTTTAAAGTTGGCATCCACCCACAGATCCACCGAAGGCACGATAGCCATCAGCGGGCTGGTTGGGCTAATTTGAGCACCCACCTGCACATTGCGGCGTGAAACATAGCCAGTGATCGGGCTGACGATTTTAGTCCGTTGCACCGCCAGCCAGCTGTTACGGACTTCCGTAGCCGCCTGTTGTACCGCTGGCTGATTTTCCAGGCTGGTGCCGAGGATCATCGCGTGGTTAGCATTTAATTGCTGAATTGCTACATCCAGCTGTGCCTGGGCGCTGGCTACCGCATCACGGGAGTGTTGCAGCTCTTCGCGGCCAATCAGGTTGGCCTGGCCTAGCGGAATACGGCGGTTTAGGTCAGTTTTGGCCTGGGAAAGGGCGGTTTTTTGCAGATCGATACTGGCCTGCAACTGTTTGCTGTTAATCATCAACTGGCGCGTCTGACGGACGCTGGAAGCCAGCTGAGTTTGGGCTTTTTCGAAAGCCTGCTGGGCATCAGTGGCGTCGAGGGTGACTAACACATCGCCTTTTTTAATAAAGTCGGTGTTATCGGCCCAGACTTTAGTCACACTGCCGGGGACCTGGGACATAATTTGTACCTGGTTACCTGCCACGTAAGCATCATCGGTATCTTCAAAATGGCGTAACACCAGGAACCAATAAGCACCGAAACCCACGGCGATAATTACAAAGATCAGCGTTAACAGGATTAACGCGGTTTTGCGCTTACGTTTTTTATTAACGGGTGGCTGTTCCACTGAGGCTTCCGCATGTGAACTCATGCTGTTCTCCACGATATTATTATTTTTGCCGAATTGGTTGGGTCAGAAAAGCCAGCAATATATGCTGGCTTCCAAGAGTGAATTTGGGCTGTGTCGCGAGTGTTATATCTGTGGTTAGCGGGCGACCTCAGCAATGTGATCTTCTTCCATTTGATCCAGGCGGCCCAGAAGCTTGCGGGTGATTTGCTCGAGGGACTCTTTTTCAGAAGAAGAGAGAGAAGACCAGAGTTGATGCAGGCATTGATGCTGCGGTGGGAGAACCTGATTAAGGAATTCCTGGCCTTTTTCCGTTAAATGCAGATGCAGGCAGCGGCGGTCGTTGTCACTTTCACGGCGTTCAATCCAACCCCGTTTTTCCAATTCATCGGCAATTCGGGTGGCATTAGTACGGGATGACCCGAGCGCACAGCTCAATTCACTCGGCTGGATGCTATGGTCTTCCTGGGATTCAAGCGTAATCAGCGCCATAAACAGCGTCTCGTTAATCCCCTGAGCTTTCAGCATCTTGTTACGATTTTCCAGCAGCTTACCCTGCATATGCATGCATAGTCGAGTAAGTAGGATTTCCTGGAAAGGGAACTCCTGGCAGCGGCTGGCGCGGAACTTCAGCATTTGTTCAATGGGGGTGAACGAACTATCCATTTGGGCATAACCTCATTAATTACAGTCGATATAGTAACGATGGTGACAAATAAAGTAAATGTATAATTACAATAGAATCATCCAAAAAATGATTTATTCACCACCCTAAGTTTCAGGTAATTCCATAAACAACGGCGCTTAACAGCGTTGGAATGATAATGCTGCGTAATTTATAAGATGTTAAAGCCCACCAGAGCCGGGCGGTTTTGGATTTATTCAGTATTTTATTGATTCGCGCTACAAGGAATGGGTAGTAAAACATTTGGCGCACAATCACTGCCATGACGGTTAATGCCGCTACCCACAGCGAACTGCCAGCGGCATGCAGGGCGGTAATCACAAATTGACTGGCCCTTGCGCAAATAATGCAGGAAAAGAATAGGCATTTGACTGGGATAAAACCCAGCTTTGTCGCGCTTAGCCCAAAGACACAAGCGACAGGGAGATAACTGATAACGATAGGGAGGCTATCTCTGGTGTCTTCCAATAGGGTGGCCTTACTGGAAGGAGAGGCTTCAACCACAACCGACGAATTTTCCATATCAATTATTAATAAATTTCAGAGGGTAAAGTCACTCGGATGAATAAATCACCCTAACCTTAACAGAGTGTGGTCGAGCTTTATACCCCTGAAATCAATTAACTTGGGATAATCCCCGCCCTCAGGCGGCTTTCTCCGGTGCAGAATGGTGATGTCCCCCCCACCATACCAGCAGGTTCACTAGGGTAATGATGCCCCCGGCCAGACAAACACCATTCCAGCCTGCATGCTGATAGGCGCTGGCAGAGATCACTGAGCCGGCAGCCCCGCCAATAAAGTAACTGGTCATGTAGCCTGCCGTCAGGCGGTTACGGGCCTCAGGCACCATTCGGTAAATCACGCTTTGGTTGGTGATATGCACCCCTTGAACCGTCAAATCCAGCACCAGAATACCGATAATCAGGGCGATGATGGAAACCTGCCCCAGGGCGATAAAGCCCCAGGAGAGCAGCAGCAGCAGCAGCCCGGCGGTGGTGGTGATATGAGCTTTGCCTTTATCAGAGATACTCCCAGCAGGGCGTGCACCGAGTGCACCGGCGGCCCCGGCCAGACCAAACAGCCCAATCATCCCTTCGGAATAGTTAAATGGCGGGGAGGCCAACAGGAAAGCCATTGACGTCCACAGGATGCTAAAGCTGGCGAAGGTCAGGCCGCCGAGCAGCGCACGGGTGGCGAGGATCTTATCGCCGAGGAATAGGCCGAGGACCGATCTCAACAGTTGAAAGTAGTTGAGGTGGTTCTGCGGCTTGGCGCTGGGCAGGCCACGCCATAGCGCCCCGGCCATTAGGATCATTAACACCGATGCCACCCAGTAAACCGTGCGCCAGCCGCCGAGGCTTGCCAATAACCCGGCTACGGTACGGGCCAGTAAAATTCCCAGTAGCAGGCCGCTCATAATGGTGCCGATGACTTTGCCGCGATTTTCCGGGGCTGCCAAAGTGGCCGCCAGTGGCACCAGAATTTGGGCCACTACTGAGAACAGGCCGGTGATAGCCGTACCAAAGATCATCACCCACAGGCTCTGGCTACTGGCGGTAACTAGCATCCCCCCGGCGGAGAGCAAGGTCATCACTACAATCAGTTTGCGGCGTTCAAATATATCGCCCAGCGGAACCAGCAGCATCAGCCCCACCGCGTAGCCCAGCTGGGCTGCCGTCACGATAAACCCGGCTTGATTCACGGAAAGCGCAAAAGCACGGGCGATGGTTTCCAGCAGCGGCTGGGCATAATAGTTACTGGCGACAGCCAAACCGGTGGCGACAGACATTAACAGGATCAGCGCGGGGCTTAATCCCTTAGGGGATTCATTCATATTTAATTTTTCGGACAGCGGACTCGAAGGCTAATGATAATTAAAATTTATGAGAGTTGATGAAGGAATATGTCACAGGGCATAAAAAAGCCGCGTGGATACGCGGCTTTAGCGGCTTTAAAGGTTAAAATGCCCAGTCGCTGTCTTCGGTTTCCACGGCTTTACCCATCACATAGGAGGAGCCAGAGCCGGAGAAGAAATCATGGTTTTCATCGGCATTAGGCGATAGCGCCGCCAGGATCGCCGGGTTAACCTGGCACATCTCTGGCGGGAATAGTGCCTCAAAGCCGAGGTTCATCATGGCCTTATTAGCGTTGTAGCCCAGGAAGGCGCTCACCTCTTCAACTTGCCCGGTCGCTTGGTATAAATCATTGGTGTAACTCAGCTCGTTATCATAAAGGGTCAGTAGTAACTCTGTGGCAAACCCCTGCAACTCCTCACGCCGTGCTGGGGACTCTTGAGCCAGAGCGCGCTGGAATTTATAGCCAATATAATAACCGTGCACCGCTTCATCGCGGATGATTAGCCTAATCAAATCGGCGGTATTGGTTAACTGGCCCCGGCTGGACCAATACATCGGCAGCCAGAACCCTGAATAAAACAAGAAGGATTCGAGGAACACACTGGCTATTTTCTTTTTCAGCGGGCAATCCCCCTGATAATAGCCAGTGATGATGCGCGCCTTCTGCTGCAATGGCTGGTTTTGTTCACTCCAGGCATAGGCGGCATCGACTTCCTTGGTTTGGCACAGGGTGGAAAAAATCGAACTGTAAGAGCGGGCGTGAACGGCCTCCATAAAACCAATATTGGAGAGTACCGCCTCCTCATGAGGAGTCAGAGCATCGGGCATTAGGGCCGGTGCGCCCAAGGTATTCTGGATGGTATCCAGCAGGGTCAGGCCGGTGAATACCCGGATAGTCAGCTGTTGTTCTTCGGCGCTCAAGCTTTGCCATGAGGGAATATCGTTAGACAGCGGCACCTTTTCCGGCAGCCAGAAGTTGCTGGTAAGGCGGTTCCACACCTCTAGATCTTTTTCATCCTGAATGGCATTCCAGTTAATGGCGCTAAAACGGGTTAGGGTAGTCATAAAATCCTCACAGGGCGCAGGAAACGCAGCCATCCAGCTCCGTGCCGGACAGGGCCAGCTGGCGCAGGCGAATGTAATACAAAGTTTTGATCCCTTGCTTCCAGGCATAGATTTGCGCCCGGTTAATGTCGCGGGTGGTGGCGGTATCCGGGAAGAACAGCGTTAGCGACAGCCCCTGATCCACATGGCGAGTGGCCTGGGCATAGGTGTCGATAATTTTCTCCGGGCCTATCTCCCAGGCATCCTGATACATCGCCAGATTGTCATTGGTCATATAGGGCGCAGGGTAATACACCCGGCCCAGTTTGCCCTCTTTACGGATCTCCACCCGTGAGACAATCGGGTGAATACTGGCGGTGGCATGGTTGATGTAGGAGATGGAACCAGTGGGCGGGATCGCCTGTAAATTACGGTTATACAGCCCGTGGGCCATAACGCTATCCCGTAGCGCCTGCCACATCGCCCGGTCGGGGATGGTTATCCCGGCATCCCGGAATAAATCCGCCACCCTTTGAGTTTTTGGCTGCCAGGTCTGATTCACATACTGGTCAAAGTATTCACCGCTGGCATAGCGGGATTGCTCAAACCCGGCGAAGCGGGCCTGGCGCTCAATCGCCAGTTGGTTAGAGGCCCGCAGAGCGTGCCAGGCCACGGTGTAGAAGTAAAAGTTGGTGAAATCCAGCCCCTCTTCTGAGCCGTAGAGAATGTTCTCCCGCGCCAGATAGCCGTGGAGATTCATCTGCCCCAGCCCGATAGCATGGGAGGCGGCATTGCCCGCCGCCACTGAAGGGACTGAGCCAATCTGGCACATGTCGGACACCGCCGTCAGGCCACGTACTGCGGTTTCCACCGTCAGCCCGAAGTCCGGGGAGTCCATAGTGGCGGCGATATTAAGCGAGCCGAGGTTACAGGAGATATCCTGGCCCACTTCACGATAATCCAGATTCTCGGCAAGGAGGGACGGGGTATTAACCTGCAAAATTTCCGAGCACAGGTTACTCATATTGATGCGCCCGGCGATAGGGTTGGCCCGGTTTACCGTGTCTTCAAACATCAGGTAGGGATAGCCCGATTCAAACTGGATCTCGGCGATGGTCTGGAACAGCTCCCGGGCATTAATAAACTGCTTTCTTACCCGCTCGTCGGCCAGCAGGGTATCGTACATTTCGCTGATGGCGATATCGCCGAAGGGCTTGCCGTACAGGCGTTCCACATCATAGGGCGAGAACAGCGCCATCGGCTGGTTATCCTTCGCCAGGGCAAAGGTAATGTCCGGGATCACCACCCCGAGAGACAGGGTTTTAATGCGGATTTTCTCGTCGGCGTTTTCCCGCTTGGTGTCGAGAAAGCGCAGGATATCCGGGTGATGGGCGTTAAGGTATACCGCCCCGGCCCCCTGGCGTGCGCCCAGCTGGTTAGCGTAGGAGAAAGCATCCTCCAGCATCTTCATCACCGGCACCACCCCGGAGGACTGGTTTTCAATGCGTTTGATCGGGGCGCCAGCCTCCCGCAGATTGGAGAGCAAAAACGCCACCCCGCCGCCGCGCCTTGAGAGTTGCAGGGCATTGTTTACCGCCCGGCCAATGGACTCCATATTGTCTTCAATGCGCAGCAAAAAGCAGGAGACTAACTCCCCGCGCTGCTGTTTACCGGCGTTCAGGAAGGTAGGGGTGGCGGGCTGGAAGCGGCCGCTAATTATCTCTTTCACCAGTTGCATCGCAAGTAAAGGGTTACCCTGCCCAAGGCCCAGCGCCGTCATAGCTACCCGGTCGGCAAAGGTCTCCAGATACCCTTTGCCATCAAAGGTTTTCATGGCATAGCTAGTATAAAACTTCCAGGCCCCGAGGAAGGTGGCAAAGCGGTGATTCGCCCCGTGAGCCGCTGCATAAACTGCAGCCACTTCTTGGGCAGAATAGCGTTGCAGAATGGCGGCCTCGTAATAGCCTTCTTCCACTAACCAGGCCAGCCTTGCCGCCAGACTATCGAAGGCCACCAGCCGAGGGGTAACGTGGTGCGCCATAAAGGCATCTACCGCCTGCACATCGCAATCGAACTGTATCCTCCCTTCACCATCATACAAATTCAGCATGGCGTTGAGGGCGTGGAAATCCGCGCTGAGTGGGGCGGTTAAGACGTCTGCTGTTGCCAAAATGTCGTTACTCCATTACGTACGTTGTCGATATCCTGCGGGGTGCCCAGCAGCTCAAAGCGGTAGAGATAAGGCACCTTACATTTTTGGGCGATGATGTCCCCGGCCAGGCAGAAGCCCTCACCGAAGTTGCGGTTGCCGGCCGCTATCACCCCGCGAATTAATGCGCGGTGGGCCGGTTTATTGAGAAAGCGGATCACCGGAGCGGGCACTGCGCCTGCCACGCCGCCACCGCCGTAGGTGGGGGTGATCAAAATAAAGGGGGTATCCACTTCCAGATGCTGGCCCGGCTTGTCCGTGATGCGCAGGGCCGGTAGCCCCAGGCGCGTCACAAATCGGTGGGTGTTTTCCGAGCTACTGGAAAAATAGACCAGCGTGGTCATGCTTGAGCCTGAGACGGTGCAGGATGCAGACGGTTGATCAAATCCGGGCGGAACCCGCTCCAGCTTTCTTCGCCTGCCACTACCACTGGCAGCTGACGGAATCCTTTTTCACGCAGCGTATTGACTGATTCCGGATGGTTGTCCAGATCCACCATCTCAAAGGTGATGCCCCGGCTTTCCATTGCACGTTTGGTGGCAAAACACTGGATGCAGTCTTTACGGGTGTAAATGGTAATAGTCATGATTCGTATTTCCGTTTTGGGTTGCAAAAGCGGCACGCTGGGTCGCTGTTCTGTCTGAGATTAATAATGAAAATACTAGATGTAGTTGCGGGAAGTTTCAACCACTCAATATATAGCGTTTTAATCTAAACAGGGTTAGGCGGCAGGAATCGGAAAATCCCCCGTTAGCGGGGAACAAACTCTTGGCGCAGGATATAGCGATGGAGCCATTAGGGTGGTAAACAGCCAGAGCGGCGAGCAGGGGGGATTCTTAATTTACCAATATGATATTGGCTAAGATGGCATTGGCGCTAGCAAAGCGCCTGAAAGCGGCCCGGGATAACCAGGCCGCATAGGATTAGCGGCGTGCCAGCAGAACACCCAGCACAACACCTATTGCAGCACCAATCCCGACACCGTGCCAAGGCTTGTCGTGAACCCAGGCGTCCGCATTACCGGCAGCATCACGGGCAGCCTGATGAACGCGGGTACGGCCATTCATTTTGGCGCGGGTTTCACGTAATAGCGACTGGGCTTTACGACGAGCCGCATCGGCTTCATCTTTAGCATCGCTTCCAAAAGACTTCAGCACATCTTCCAGCGTATCCGCCAGTAGGCTTACATCATTATTGATATCGTTAGCTTCATTCTCAACGTCATTACGATTTGCGCGATTAAACATGTGTTTCTCCCTGATTGATTTCACAGATTTCAGTGTAGACCATTATTTATCCCCCGCTGGTTTATGGAATTTTCTGAAAGCCCGGCTAATGCTCATTAATGTAAGGTTTCCGGGCGGTAAAAGATGACGAGGAAAAAATAAATGTATTTACGACCTGATGAGGTAGCGCGCGTTCTTGAAAAATCCGGTTTCACAGTGGATGTTGTGACCGCAAAGGCCTACGGCTATCGCCGTGGTGAAAATTACGTGTATGTTAACCGCGAAGCCCGCATGGGGCGTACTGCGTTGGTGATCCACCCCACCCTTAAAGAGCGCAGTTCTACCCTTGCCGATCCGGCCTCGGATATGAAAACCTGCGACCATTATCAGCAGTTTCCATTGTGGCTAGGGGGGGACGCCCAAGAGCATTATGGTATTCCCCATGGGTTTAGTTCACGGATAGCGCTGGAGCGTTATTTATCGGGATTATTTGGGGAACAACACTAATTGTGTTTCAGACTGGTCTGAGCAAGCCTGAAATACAATGCCGGTAAAAAACCCGTGTTTGCACGGGATTTTATCAAGTCGATCTTACACTTCGGCCTGACGAGGCACCGGGCTAGTGACCTGGAATAAGCGGCGGCAATAATTGAAGAAATAACCGTAGGCTGCACCCATCACCATAATCGCCATCGCATTCGAACACACCGCGGCCACGATCTGCTTAGCATCGGCTCCCACTCCCCACAGGATCTCCGCGTACACCGGCGATTGGAGGGGCACATAGGCCAGAATATCAGCCCGTATGCGCCCGGCTTGGCAACAATAGCTACTAAAGATGATTGCTGTAATAGCTATTTGCCTTATCGATTGTTGAATGTTTAACAAAATGTGAACACGGCATTTACAGCGCCGACTTTCTTAATTATGTTACGTTATAACATAATGCGAGGGCGCGTAATGAAGTACGTTTCTGTTTTCACCATGGCGGCCTTAACCCGTGCTGCGGCGGTGTTTGGCCTGCTATTAATGCTGTGGCTGGCGGTGCACTGGTCGGTGGCATTGCCATGATTGCGTTACGGCAACTGAAGATGGGTTATGGGGGAACCACCATTGGCCCAGAGCTTAATGGGGTTTTTGAACGGGGCACCATGACAGCCATCACCGGGGATAATGGCTGTGGTAAAACCACCTTAATCAAACATTTGGCCGGGGTGTTAAAACCAGTGGGTGGAGAAATTACCTGGCAGCCTCAAGGCCGGCCTCTGGCCTGGCTGCCCCAGCTTAACCAGATGGATCGCCAGTTCCCAATGCGGGTGCAGGATGTGGTGGCGATGGGCTGCTGGCCGCGCATCGGCTTATTACAAGGTTTGGGGCGGGCTAAAGCCCACATTGATCGAGCGCTGGAGGCGGTGGGGTTACCGGGTTTGGCTCGGCAGCCCATCGAAACCTTATCCGGCGGCCAGTTCCAACGCATGCTGTTTGCCCGGTTAATCGTGCAGGACGCTCGCACCATCCTGCTGGATGAACCCTTTACCGGGGTCGATCAGCCCAGTGCCGGGATCTTGATGTCTCTTATCAATCAGATGCACAGCCAGGGCAAGACCATTATTGCCGTGCTTCATGATGATAATCGGGTGGCCCGTTTCTTCCCCCAAAAGTTGCATTTTTCTGCCGGAACCGTGTTCTGGGGGCAGGTTGCCTCGCCGGAACAGGAGGCGAAGTGATGTGGGTTTATCACTACTTATTCGAGCCTTTTATTGAATTTGGTTTTATGCGCCGGGCGCTGGTGGCCTGCCTTGGGCTATCCCTGAGCATTACTTTGTTAGGGGTGTTCTTGGTGCTACGCCGGATGAGCCTAATGGGAGATGCCTTATCCCACGCGATCTTACCGGGGGTGGCCGCCGGGTATCTGGTGTCCGGGATGTCGCTATTGGCGATGGGTATTGGTGGCTTTGTGGCCGGGGTGCTGGTGGCTCTGGCGGCAGGCTGGGCCAGCCGTCATACCCGGCTGCGTGAGGATGCCAGCTTTGCCGGGTTCTATCTGTTTGCCCTGGCGCTGGGGGTATGCCTGGTCTCCTTGAAAAGCGCCAGCATGGATCTGCTGCATCTGCTGTTTGGCTCGATCCTGGCGGTAGACAGTAATGCGGTGGTGTTTGTCGGCGCAGTGTCTTCTATCACCCTGGTGCTGCTGGCTCTGTTCTGGCGCGGCTTGGTGACGGAAACCTTCGACAGTGGCTACCTCCAGTTGAATAAGCGCTGGTTGCCACCGCTGATCCACGGCGGGTTTCTGGTGCTGCTGGTGCTGAATCTGGTGGCCGGGTTCCAGGTATTGGGCACCCTGATGGCAGTAGGGCTGATGATGCTGCCTGCGGTGGCTGCCCGTTGTTGGGTTAAGACCCTGCCCTCCATCCTGCTGGTGGCGGGGGGGATCGGGCTAATCAGTGCCTGGCTGGGCTTGAGCCTTTCCTGGGGGCTATCCCTCCCGGCAGGCCCCGCCATTGTGCTGGCGGCTGGCGGGATATTTTTTGTGTCAATTATGTGTGGCGAATGTGGTGGCCTACGGGCTTTTTTTTCAAAAAAATAGGGAGCAGGGGAGTGATGAAAACCAAAATGATAGGTATGGCGCTGTTGCTGGGGCTGGCGGCCACTAGTGTCCAGGCTAAGACGATAAATGTAGTGACCAGCTTCACCATTCTTCAGGATATGGTTCAGCAGATCGGCGGTAGTCACGTCCATGTCACCACGCTGGTGGGGCCGGATGGTGACCCACACAGCTTCGAACCCAGCGCCAAAGACAGCGCGGCGCTACATAATGCTGATGTGGTGATTGTCAGCGGGCTGGGCCTGGAAGGTTGGATGGATCGCTTAATTCAGGCCTCTGGCTTTAAGGGCAACATGGTGGTGGCTTCCACTGGAGTGCAACCCCTGAAAATGGAGGAGGACAGTAAAAGCATCACCGACCCCCACGCCTGGAATAGTGCGGCGAATGGTATGCTTTATGCGAAAAACATTAAAAGCGCTCTTGAGAAAGCTGACCCGCAGGACGCGTCAGAGATTGACCGTTACGGCCATCGCTATGTTGAACGGTTACGGGGACTGGACGATTGGGCAAAAAAGCAGTTCGCAGTGGTACCTCAGAGCCAGCGTAATGTACTGACCAGCCATGATGCTTTTGGTTATTTTGCGGCACAGTACGGGGTTCGGTTCCTGGCGCCTTTAGGTTACTCCACCGAGTCTGAGGCCAGTGCCGCCGATGTGGCTGCGCTTATCAAGCAGATCAAGGCTCAGGGGATCCATCGTTACTTTATGGAGAACCAGACCGATCCACGGCTGGTGAAGCAGATCGCGGCAGCCACCGGGGCTGAACCGGGTGGCGAGCTGTATCCTGAAGCGCTTTCTCCGGCCTCTGGCCCAGCTAGCACCTATGAAAATGCCTTCCGCCATAATGTAGAGACGCTGGTTGCCAGCATGAAGTAACACAGACAGGCCAGCGAGTGATGCTGGCCTGTCTGGATTGCGGAGTAGCGGTGGATTAAAGCATGCTAACGATCCGCTTTAGCAGCCTGATCCGTGGCTCCACTGAATCCAGATCCAGATACTCATCGGGGCTGTGGAAGCCCGCACCCACCGGGCCTAAGCCGTCGAGAGTCGGGATGCCTAACGCCGAGGTAAAGTTAGCATCGCTGCCGCCGCCGACGGATTTCCAGCTGATTTTCACCCCTTCCTGCTGCCCGGCTTGCTCAACCAAAAGCATGAATTTTTCCGTTTGTGGGGTAGGGGACATGGCCGGTTTGTGGGTCACCCGAGTGATCTCACTGGTTACCCCCTCCATAAAACCGGTTGCACACAGTGCCTGGAGGGCCTGGTCGATACGCTTATCTTCACTGTTCTCGGTGAAACGTAAATCCACTACCGCTTTGGCCCAGGGGGCCACGATATTGGCCGCATCGCCGCCGCTGACCACACCCACGTTCAAGGTGGTGCCTTTGTCCATATCGGCCAGTTGGTTGATCGCCAGGATGGCATGAGCCAACGCAGTTACCGCTGAGCGGCCTTTTTCCGGGTCATTCCCGGCGTGGGAGGCCACCCCGGTAAAAATAATTTCATACCCGGCCAGCCCTTTACGGGCATTCACCAGTGAGCCATCGGCCCGGGCGGCTTCGGCGACCAGCACGTGGCGGGAACGTTTCGCCAGCTCGCCTAGCCATTGATGGGAATGGGCAGAGCCGGTTTCTTCATCGGGGTTCATGGCGATGGCAATAGATAGGCGCTCCAGGTGTGCAGGCTCTAGGGTACGCATGGCCCACAGAATATTGAGCAGGCCGCCCTTCATGTCTGATACCCCAGGCCCCATCAGGCGCTGGCCTTGCTGGCTCATAGGGCGGGCGGCAACCGTACCCGGGCCAAATACTGTGTCGAGGTGGCCCACCAACAATACATCGTACTGTTCCGCTCGGGGTTTATTGGTGACGAAAACCCCCGGCCCGACGGCGGAGCCTAAATCCACCCGCTGGGTGTGCCAGCCCTCTTTATCCCACAGGCCCTGGACGCGGCCTGCGACTTCAGCCACCCCGGCAACCGAAGCCGTCCCGCAATCCACATTGACTAATTCACGAAGTTCTTCACACCACAGATCAATATTCATTATTTATCCCTAAATCATTACGCGCATTAAAAGCATGGCGAGAAAAGCGTTGACCACGGAAATGGCAATCATCAATGGAATGCGTTTGGCCTTGGTGCCAATCACGCCCAGAATACGGCCCAAGTACTGAACCTGAGATCCCATCAGATAAATAGCCGGGGCCAGAATGGCGAGATGCTCACCGGTGATGATGCCCTTTTCAAACAGGCCAATCGCCACACCGATCCCACCGCCCATCGACATCCAGCCACCGATCAGCACTGCTGCGGCTTCGCCGGGCAGACCAAACAAGCCCATTAGCGGGGCAAAAATCAGGCCCAGGCCCTTCAGCGCACCGGTGATTTCCAGCGCTTTGATAATAATAAAAGCCATCACTACGTTGGGTAGGGTACTGGAGGTGGCAATCCCCCAGCCTTTACGGGCGCCTTCAACAAAGACATCGGTGATGACGGGTTTGGCGTTAGCGGGTGCACTCATAAGGACTCTCCCTGAGATAATGGCAGCGTCTTGCGGTCGCTGGCTTTGAGGATCAGACGCATGATATTGGCGCCAACGATTTTCATCACAAACATCACTGCCACACAGGCCCCGATGGAGGCGGGCACCGCGGTGCTCCCATCCATGGCCACCAGGGTGAATAGCACCGCCCCGGAGGAGAAGAAGTTGGTGATCATCGCCCCAGCAGAAAACTGGAACATGGCGAAGATATCTTTCTCGTTTTCAGTAATTTGGCCTTCATCGGCCAGATTGCGGGTGAGTGAGGCACCCACATCGGTACTTTGTAGGCTGCCAATCATCGCCAGCCCGGCGGTGCCCGGTACGCCTAATAAAGGACGCAGTAATGGGGTTAACAGGCGGCGGGCGGCCTTAAGCGCCCCATAATGTTCGAGGACGTTAATCATCCCGAGTGCAAACATCACCGCCGGGATCAGCCCAAGGGCAAACAGGAAGCCATCCATCGCGCCATGGCCGCCAACACCACGGAATGCGCTGGTGGCGGTGGTGATCTCATCCCCATTCAGGCTGACTTTACTGACCACTTTACCAAAGGCCCCGTTAAGGGTGGTGAAGTCAAAAACGCCGTACCATTCGTTGCCGCCTAACAGACCGGAAAAGAACACTGCCGCAAAGGCCAGCGCCAGGTAGGCACCTGGACCGGTCTTTTCCTCCTGTGGTGGGTAATGCTTATCCATTTCATTCTCCTTGTGGTTACACGCGAAAGCATCGCAGCGCTATCTTGTGGGTAACCCAACCAAGGAAAATTGATGGAAATCATACAATTTGTGCGGTTAATTGAGCGGGAATTATTTTTGTGACAGATGGTTTAATAACCAGCAATAACAGTGACTTTTGGCGCAAATTGCGCCAGGGGGGAATCGCCAGCGGCGCTGGCGACAGGTTTAAATTTCTTCGGGGCTAAGCTGCTTGGCGTTTTTGGGCAGAGCGTGATTTATGTTTTTGCACGTCACGGCTGTAAAGCGCGTCAAATAAGGCTTTGTCTGCTACCAGCCGTTGGTAAACGTCTGTGCCTACGGTGCCAATCATCACCCGCTTATTGGAGAAGGTGAGAATAAAGGTGGTTTCATGGCTATTACCGCCCACCACCGCCCTGGCGATAGCGCCCAGTGGCCCGGCCATAATGCTGCCCACCACATCCCAACCCACGGTTTTAGCGATGTTATGGATTGCTGATTCGCTGACCTCTTCCAGCTGCTTGAATTCATCGGCAAGGATCATGGCGCCGCTAAGCTGGAAAAAGTGTTTTTTAATAAATATTGCGCCACCGGTGGCGCTGACTGACTCACAAGGAAAGTTCGCGTAATGCAGTTTTATTTTAGCCATCCTGGCCTCCTGTCACTTGATAAGGTGCTGTAAAATTATGGTGCTTTCTGATTAAAAGGTAACCCGCTTCGCCCTCAATGATAAGTCCTAACCCGGACTCATTTTCAGACTCGTCATTCCCGTTTTACGCAGGCTAAGGTAGTCGCTCATTTCACGATGGCAAAGGGAGGAACCTATGAAGTCCATCACCCATTTAGCCCTGGCGGGGTTGCTTACTTTATCCATAATGCCGGCCCATGCCGGGTTGACGACAGGTAAACTGAGATATGTTTTTCAAGGTGAGAAGAAGGAGCTGGTGGTTAAGTTGAAAAATACCGGTGCTGTTCCTTTACTGGCAACCAGTACCCTGGCTTTTTCACAAGGACAGAGTCTTTCTCAGACTTCTGGCGGGGCTACCGGGGAGCCAATACCTTTTATGTTGACTCCCAGTGTGATGAAGATTAATGCCGGGCGGGAGGCACAGATCCATATCATCAGCAATCATCAGGAGCTATTACCCCAGGATAGGGAATCGTTGCTGACCTTGAGCATCGGGGAGCGCCCGGCGGATTTAGCACCAGATGAACTCAATCTCCCTCCTTCGGCAACTCAAAGCCATTACCGAATTTTCTATCGGCCAGAGGGACTACATGGCAAATCTATCGAGGCCTATCAACAGTTGGCGATGACCCGAGATGGGCAGGAGGTCGAAGTCGCTAACCCTACACCTTTCTTTGTCACGCTGTTGGATATTTCGGTTAATGATCATCGGATAGCCGCCGCAGGGTTAATTCCGCCCTTTGGCCATAAGAAAATGGCCTGGTGCCCGGAGGGCGGAGAATGCCGGGTGATTTGGCACAGTGTGAACGAGAGTGGCGGCTCCACAGAAAATTGGGGCGCTAATCTGGCTACAGGCGTGACGCAGAACGGTGAAGCCTGGTACAGCGATCGCACTCAGCACGGATAGCGCCTATTCCGGGGTTAAGTTTCAGCGTAGATGGCCGTTTTATCCTTTCAGGAAATTTAAGGATAAAGCCACCATGAAAAATACACTGTTTCATCACCCCGGTGTGGACTACCTACCGCTTAAACCCAGGGAAAGTGAGAAGCGGATCGAGTCCTGCATTTTAAGCCAGTCAGTGCCGAGGACGATTGAAACCGGCCAGCAGCTTCACGGAAGCGATAGCGTTTGGGCGATTACTGAAGGGGTGAGTACGATCATTCGGCTGAGCGATGGGTTGCACATCGCCACCCGTCGTGCCCCCTTTACTTTTGGCTTGGTGGATGTGCTTCAAGGATGGGGAGGATACGGTCTGGTAGCGGAATCCCCGTGTAAAGGGGTCTGCATTCCAGTATCACGGTTTGTTGAACTGGCAACGGCTAAAAACCTTTGGCCTGATATCGCAAAGGTGATGTCTAATACTATCCAGCATCTGTTGATCCGCGATCGTTGGCGTAATGATTCCTGGGCCGCAATTCGCAGCCAGTTAATCACATTAAATGCGTTGCCTGAAGAAGTGCGCCGCCGCCGTTCGGTACTGGATTTTGTGCTGAGTCATACTGGGTTATCTCGGAGCAATACGCTTAAAATCCTGTCTGAATTGCGGGCTGGTGGCTATATCCACATGGAAAATGGCCGGCTGCGCGCTATCAATAGTATGTTGCCAGAAGGGTATTGAAGCCAAAAAACGGAGCCTCAGGCTCCGTTGTCATTGTCACCACTAAACCACCTCCTGGGGAGGTGGTGATTGCTTTGATGCAGATTATTCGGCGTCAAAGAACCAATATCCCTGGTTGATCAGGGCTGCCAGTTCAGCGACGAAGGCCGGGTTCTCAATGGCGGAACCGAGCATCTCAGCATCCACTTCGGTATAGCGGCAAAGCTGATCCATTGTCTCGGCATCGACGGTATCTAACCTTTGGCTGTTAACGAAGAAGCTATTGCCAATCCGCAGCATCCGCAGGCCATTCAAACGGAACAGCGTGGCACCGCTTTGCAGTGCTTCCAGCACTTCATCCGTGGTGTATTCGGTCTCTTCCGGGGCCACATCCAGCTCGTGGCGCGGGGTTGTCGCGAAGCGGCCAAACCATTGGTTAAAGTCTTCCGGCTTCTTGAGCATATCTATCATCATATTACGCAGACGATCCAGCTCGTACTCTTCTACCTTGCCCGGGTGTTCGCGGCAGGTCAGATCCGGGTCAGTGTAATAGTGGCCGCCGAGGTCGTTTTCCAGCGCGTAATCGGCAAAGCTGCTGATCATTTCGAGGTCGTTCGGCCCACGGAAGCCGACGGAGTAGCTCAGCGCGGTTTCATGGGTGAAGCCGTCATGTGGGAATCCAGGTGGAATATACAGAATATCGCCCGGCTCCAGATCTTCATCAATGATCGGCGGGAAAGGATCAACGTGCAGCAGGGCAGGATGCGGGCAGAATTAACGCATCGGCAGGGCATCACCCACACGCCAGCGGCGGCGGCCCATTCCTTGAATAATAAACACGTCATAAGGATCGATATGTGGGCCAACGCCGCCGCCAGGGACTGAGAAGGAGATCATCAGATCGTCCAGCCGCCACTCTGGCAGCACGCGGAAGGGGCGCACCATTTCGGCCGTTGGGGCGTGCCAGTGGTTTACCGCCTGAGCCAACAGGGACCAGTTGGTTTCGCCCAGCCCGTCAAAATGCTCAAATGGCCCATGGCTCGCCTGCCAGTTCCCGTCCTTAAAACTGACTAAGCGGCTGTCCACTTCTGGCTCCATCGCCAGCCCCGCCAGTTCATCAGGGGTGATAGGATCGACAAAATCCACAAACGCCTTTTTCAGGATCACCGGTTTCTTCTGCCAGTACTTTTCTAAAAATTCCGGCCAGTTCAGGTTTAATTGGTACGCCATAGTTCACACCAGTTGAAAAACAAATGGCGGCGATTATAGAGAAGTGGTTAAGCGGTGAACTTTGTCGCTAATCAACTGCTGGTGAGAAAATAACCCCTGTTTACGATTTTCAGAGCATAGCTGATCTCCGCTAACGGGGTTTTATTCGGCATCAGGCATAAAAAAAGCCGCTTGCGCGGCTCTTGAGAAGTGACCCCATTAGTTGGTCACTTTATTTTTCAAATCTTCAGCACCTTCTTTGGTAGCGTTCCACCCTTTCTCAGTGCCTTCTTTAGTGCTGTTCCAACCCTTTTGGGTGCCTTCGCTAATCTTGCTGCCGGTGCTATTGGCTTTACCTTCGGCGGCATGTTTGGCTTTCAGTTGCTGCTCCGCGCCCTGGTTTTGGGCTTCATGCAGTTTCTCTTCAGCGGTATTCGCATTCTTATGTGCTTCGGCGACGGTTTCGTCGGTGGCATGTGTGGTCGAGTGAGTGGTGGCCGCAAAAACAGGAGAAGCCAGCAGAAGTACAGATAACGCCATCATTGTTTTTTTCATCATATCCTCATTAAACGTTTCCAGTATCGAACAGGACAAATTATGGCACAGGCAAATTGTTATGACTTTAGGAATAAACTGTTAATTAAATTCTGATGTTTTCGTGGCGAGGACACAGGCAAGTGTTTGATCCCCCCTCTATTACCAAGCCCGCTTCCTTTTGTGACCCTATTCTCCTTTTGCTACTTGCGCCTTTGCCATTTATATTCATTTTAATGAAGATATAACCATTCAATAAATTGAAGATTAATAATGAGCCACAGCTTTATTAAAAAGGAAGGGGTAGCCCAGGCAAGCCTGGCCCGTTACCTGCTGGGGGAGAAGACCGGCAATCGCCTGAAGACCATCGATGAACTGGCTTCAGAGTGCGGCTTTTCCGTGGGGTTGATCCAGGCGGCATTGAAGACCCTGGAAAACGCCGGGGCCATCGCGGTTGAGCGGCGGGGTAGAAACGGTAGCTTCCTCACCAAAATGGATAATAAAGCGCTGCTGGCAATGGCGGACATCGGCACGGTGGTTTGCGCCATGCCGCTACCTTACACCCGGCTTTATGAAGGGTTGGCAAGCGGGTTAAAGGCCCAGTTTGACGGGATACCCTTTTACTATGCTCACATGCGTGGCTCCGATGCCCGGGTAGAGTGCCTGCTCAACGGGGTCTATGACCTGGCGGTGGTTTCCCGCCTGGCGGCGCAAAGTTATCTGGAGAAAGGGGATTTATCCCTGTCCCTGGCGCTGGGGCCGCACACCTACGTGGGTGAGCACAAATTGATCCGCCGCGCCGGTGAGAACCAGGCCATTCGCCGGGTAGGGTTGGATCCGCGCTCGGCAGATCAGCGCATCATGACTGAAGTTTATTTTGCCGGTCGGCCTATTAAACTACTGGATGTTTCCTACCACGAAAGCTTCAACCGTATCGCCAAAGGCGATGTGGATGCGGTGATTTGGAACGTGGGAAATGACGTGGATTTAGCCCGCTATGGCCTGGAAGCGCTACCGCTGGAAGGGGATGAGTGCTTTATCCAGGCTTCCGAGGCGGTGGTACTCACTCGCGCTGAAGATATCCCCATTCAGCAACTGCTGAGGACGGTGGTCAATAAGGCTGAGCTTCTGGCCCACCAACAACGGGTACTAACGGGCCAACAGGAGCCGAGTTACTGAGTTTCAACGATAAAAGGTATAGCCCTATGGAACAGCGATTAAACCTGCTCTGCGAAGCGGGGATTATTGATACAGATATTCGCGAAGGAATGCTCACGGTGGTCAGCCAACTGGAGACCGTTTGGGCTATCCCGGTACGTAATGAACAAGGGGAAATGGCCATGACCCATATGGCTAATGCCCTGATGCGCAGCCGTCGTGGCGAGGCAGTAGGCCCCTTAGATTCAGAGCTGCTAGAGGAAATAGCCAGCGCTGAGAGTTACCCCCAAGTGTTGCAGATTCATCAGGCGCTGCTCCAGCCTTTTAACGTGGCGCTGCATCCTGATGAAGAGGGCTATTTGCTAGCTAATCTGTTCAGTTTATGGGTGGCTAACCACTAAGCATCCAACGGCCAAATGCATTTAACTTAAATATTCAAAAAAATGATTATTTAAAGTGATTATCCGCAGTATGAGGCAACAGCATGTTTATTGAGGCATTAAAAGCGCAAAACCCGGCCTTAATCGAGGCTACGCGCAAGCTTTGGCAACAGGGGAAAGTTGCGCCTGATACCTACGTTATCGACGTGGATCGGGTGATAGAAAACGGACGCCGCCTGCTGGAGGCCGCACAGCGCCACGGCATCACCCTTTACCTGATGACTAAACAGTTGGGGCGTAACCCGTGGCTGGCAAACCGGCTGATTGAGATTGGTTTCCAGGGGGCCGTGGCGGTGGACTTCAAAGAGGCCCGAACCCTACGCAATGCTGGCGTACCGGTGTTACACGTCGGCCACCTGGTGCAGGTGCCTGCCCAGCAGGTGGAAGCGACGGTATCCCAGCCAATGGAAGTAGTGACGGTGTTTTCCCTGGACAAAGCCCGGGCGCTCTCCGCTGCCGCCCTGCAAGCGGGCCGCGTCCAGCCAGTGATGCTGAAAATCTTCGACCAGAAAGACCATCTTTACCCGGGCCAGGAGGCCGGCTTTGCGCTCGATGAGCTGGATGACGTAGTTGCCGAGCTGCGCACCCTGCCGGGGGTAAAACTCACTGGGCTGACCCACTTCCCCTGCCTGTTATGGGACGAGGCGCGCCGCAAAACCTTACCAACAGCAAATTTGCAAACCCTGCTCCAGGCCCGGGACAAACTGCATAGTCTGGGGGTTGAAATCGAACAGCTTAATGCGCCTTCTGCTTCTAGTTGCAGCACCATCCCCCTGTTGGCGGAGTATGGCGTCACCCACGCGGAGCCGGGGCATGCGTTGACTGGCACTATGCCGTCAAACCAGTTTGGCGGCCAGCCGGAGCACATCGCCATGCTCTATTTGACGGAGGTTTCCCACCATTTCCGTGGCGACAGTTACTGCTTCGGCGGCGGATTTTATCGCCGGGGCCATGCCAAAAATGCCCTGGTTTATCCCGAATCCGGGGCTGGCCCCCAGCCCACCCACCTGTTGTCAATGGATGACAGCAGCATTGATTACCACATCGGTATTAGCGGGATATTCCCCGTGGGTAGCCCGGTGGTGATGTGCTTCCGTACCCAAATATTTGTTACCCGCAGCGATGTTGCTCTGGTGAGCGGTATCAGCTGCGGCCAGCCCGTTTTAGAGGAGTTGTATGACAGCCTCGGTAACCCAATCCCTGGAGGCAGTAATGGGTAAATTTGTGGTGGTGGTGATCGACAGTTTTGGCGTCGGCGCCATGGATGATGTGCCGCAGGTGCGGCCAGAGGATACAGGCGCAAATACCTGCGGCCATATTCTTGAGCACTTTCCCGATCTGCGTTTGCCAACCCTGGAAAAGCTGGGCCTTATCAACGCCCTCGGTTATGCCCCCGGGGTGATGCAGCCTTCAAACACGGCGACGTTTGGTACTGCCGAGCTTCAGCATGAAGGCGGCGACACCTTTATGGGCCACCAGGAGATCCTTGGCACTTACCCTCAGGCTCCCTTACGCATGCCGTTCTCAGAGGTTATTGACCGGGTTGAGCAGGCGCTGCTAGCCGACCGCTGGCAGGTAGAACGCCGTGGGGAGGGCCTGCACTATCTGTGGGTTAATCAGGCGGTGGCGATTGGCGATAACCTCGAGGCCGACCTCGGCCAAGTATTTAATATTTGCGCCAACCTCTCCGCTATTTCCTTTGATGAAGTACGCACCATCGGGAGCATTGTACGTGATTGTGTGCAGGTAGGAAGGGTGATTGCCTTTGGTGGCGAGCTGGCAAGCAGCCAGCAGATCCTCGCGGCCGCCGAAGAAAAACAGCAGCGCTACGTGGGGATTAACGCCCCCAAATCCGGCGTCTATCAGCACGGTTTTCAGGTAGTCCATATGGGGTTTGGAGTGGATGCCAGCGTGCAGGTGCCGCAAAAGCTGCATCAGCAGGGAATCCCTACAGTGCTGGTGGGCAAAGTGGCGGATATCGCCATCAACACTCACGGAGTCAGCTACCAGAACCTGGTGGATAGCCAACAGATTATGGATATCACGCTGGCGGAAGTGCAGAAGCCAGGCCGCGCCTTTATCTGCACCAACATTCAGGAAACCGATCTGGCAGGCCATGCCGAGGATGTAGCCCGCTATGCCGAGCGTTTGCAGCTGGTGGATCGCAACCTCCAACGTCTTATCAACCTGATGGGGCCGCAAGACCGGCTGGTGGTAATGGCCGACCACGGCAATGACCCCACTATCGGTCACAGCAAACACACCCGTGAGAATGTGCCGCTACTGATCTGGCCCCAGGCCGATGACATCCGCCCGCTGGGCAAACGCATTACGATGTCTGATGTAGGGGCCACGGTCTGTGACTTCTTCGGTGCCCAGCCGCCTCAGAACGGGTCGTCATTCTTGTCTCAACTTAACCACACTGGAGGCCACCATGGGCTTTGATGCTTCGGGCTATACCTACGCCCACGAACATTTGCATATCGATCTCTCTGCTTTTAAGAACAATATCGATTGCCGCCTCGATCAGTACGATCTGATCCGTGACGAAATGGTGGCGCTCCATGCCCAGGGTGTGCGCAATATCATTGAGATGACTAACCGCTACATGGGGCGTAACCCGCAGTTCCTGTTGGATATCATGCAAGATACCGGCATCAACGTGGTGGCCTGTACCGGCTACTATCAGCAGGATTTCTACCCGGCACACGTGGCGACCACGCCGGTGCACCAGCTGGCCCGGGAGATGATCGACGAGATCGAGCTGGGGATTGATGATACCGGGCTGAAGGCCGGGATCATCGCGGAAATAGGCTCCAGCGTGGATGTGATCACCCCTGATGAAGCCAAAGTTTTCACTGCCGCCGCCATTGCCCACCGGGAAACTGGCCGCCCTATCTCCACCCATACCTCTTTCAGCACCATGGGGTTGGAGCAATTAGCCTTGCTCAAGCAACAGGGGGTGGATCTCTCCCGGGTGGTGGTGGGCCACTGTGATCTGAAAGATAACCTCGACAACATCCTGCGCATGATCGATCAGGGTGCTTACGTGCAGTTCGATACCATCGGTAAAAACAACTATTACCCCGACACTAAACGGGTATTGATGCTGGTGGCGCTAGCCGAGCGCGGGCTTCTCGACCACGTGATGCTTTCCATGGATATCACCCGCCGTTCCCACCTTAAGGCCAATGGCGGCCTCGGCTTTGATTATCTGCTCACCACTTTTGTACCCATGCTGCTGGCGGCAGGTTTGGCCCAGGCTGACGTGGATTTGATGTTACGTGACAACCCCTCTGTTTTCTTCAAATAAGGACTTCCCATGAAAAAGATCGGTGTTGCTGGATTACAGCGCGAACTTATTAAAAAAACCATTGAAACCTCTGCGCCAGATTGTTTTGAAGTGTTTATTCACAACGATATGGATGCGGCGATGAAGGTCAAATCCGGGCAGCTGGATTACTACATCGGAGCCTGTAATACCGGGGCCGGGGCAGCTTTATCCATTGCTATCGCGGTGATTGGCTACAACAAAAGCTGCACCATCGCCAAGCCCGGGATTAAAGCCAAAGAAGAGCAGGTGGCCAAAATGGTGGCGGAGGGCAAAGTGGCTTTTGGCCTCTCCGTCGAACATATCGAGCATGCCATTCCAATGCTGATAGCCCATTTAAAATAAAGGCACCGCTATGGATTTCTATATTCAGTTAATTTTGGTGGCGAGCCTGACCGGGATGACGGCGCTGCTGGCCCACAAATCCGCCGCCGTATTCCACGACGGGATCCGCCCAATCCTGCCTCAACTGATCGAAGGCAATATGAACCGGCGGGAGGCGGGCAGTATCGCCTTCGGCCTGAGCATTGGCTTTGTGGCCTCCGTGGGGATTTCCTTCACCCTGAAAACCGGCTTACTCAACAGCTGGCTGCTGTTCTTGCCAACGGACATCCTCGGTGTGCTGGCAATAAATGGCATGATGGCCTTTGGCCTGGGGGCGCTGTGGGGCATTCTGATCCTCACCTGCCTGATCCCGGTTAACCAGTTACTGACGGCCCTGCCGGTAGATGTGCTCGGCTCCCTGGGGGAATTAAGCTCTCCGGTAGTGGCCGCTTTTGCGCTGTTCCCGCTGGTGGCCATCTTTTACCAGTTCGGCTGGAAGAGCAGCCTGCTGGCGGCCTTTGTGGTACTGATGACCCGGGTGGTTATCGTGCGTTACTTCCCGCACCTCAACCCGGAATCAATTGAGATTTTCGTCGGCATGGTGATGCTGCTGGGCATTGCCATCACCAAAGACCATCTCTCAAGAGCCGAGCGAGAACAGGACGAAGGCGGGGTGTCAGTGTTTGAAGAGCGAACATCACGCATTATCAAAAACCTGCCTTACATTGCCATTGTCGGTGGGCTGATTGCCGCCGTCGCCAGCCTGAAGATCTTTGCCGGTTCGGAAGTCTCCATCTTTACTCTTGAGAAGGCCTATGCCGCTGGGATAGACCCGGCCCAGTCTCAAACCCTGATCAACCAGGCGGCGCTGGCGGAAGTGATGCGTGGCCTCGGCTTTATACCGCTGATTGCCACTACGGCGCTGGCAACCGGGGTGTATGCGGTAGCGGGCTTCACCTTTGTCTACGCAGTGGGGTATTTAATCACCAACCCGATCCTGGCCTTTTTCCTCGGCGCGATCGTCATCACCGTTGAAGTGCTGCTGTTGCGCTCCATCGGCAAATGGCTGGGCCGTTATCCCTCGGTGCGCAATGCCTCGGACAACATCCGTAATGCGATGAATATGCTGATGGAAATGGCGCTGCTGGTGGGTTCAATCTTTGCTGCCATCAAAATGGCGGGCTACACCGGCTTCTCCATTGCGGCGGCTATCTACTTCCTGAATGAATCCCTGGGCCGCCCGGTTCAGAAAATGGCCTCCCCAGTGGTGGCGGTGATGATCACCGGCATCATCCTCAACATTCTCTATTACTGTGGGCTATTTGTTCCGGCCTGATCCTGATTGATGCCTGCCTACACCGGCAGGCTTTTTGGAGCAATATCTGTGAAAACAATGCCTTTGCAAAGCCTCACTATGGCGCAGGCGCAGGATAAACAGTTCCAACTGGTGGACGCCATTTGCCGCCACTTTCCTGGGGCCGACTTCCTTAATGGCGGTGACCTTGGCCTGGTGCCGGGGTTGAACCAACCGCAAATGACCCGCCAGGTGGAAGCGGTAATCGCCGATTTCTTTCATGCCCCGGCCGCGGCGCTAGTGCAGGGGGCGGGCACCGGGGCGATCCGCTGCGGGCTGGCAGCGCTGCTCAACCCCGGCGGCTCCCTGCTGATCCACGATGCTCCGCTCTATCCCACAACTGAGGTGATTGCCGGGCAGATGGGGCTGTCGCTTATCCGTGCTGATTTTAACCAGCTGGATAAAGTGCAGGCGGCTATCGCGCAGCATCGACCTCAGGCGGCGCTGGTACAGCACACTCGCCAGAAAATTGACGATGGCTATGAGTTAAAACAGGTGCTGGATTGCATCCACAGCTATGGCTTGTCCACGCTTACCGATGATAACTACGCGGTAATGAAAGTGGCGGCGATTGGCTGTGAATCTGGCGCAACGCTGTCTACCTTCTCCAGTTTTAAACTCTTTGGCCCGGCGGGGGTCGGCGTGGTGGTGGGGGATAACGAGGCGGTAAAAAAAGTGCGCCAGAGCATGTACTCCGGCGGTTGCCAGGTACAGGGTAGCCAGGCGATGGAAGCCTTGCGCGGGCTGGTCTTTGCTCCGGTGATGCATGCCGTCCAGGCCCAGGTTAACGACACTTTGGTCACCGCTTTGAATGATGGCGCTATTCCACACGTCAAACAGGCGTTAATTGCTAATGCCCAGTCCAAAGTGTTGTTGGTGGAGTTCCATCAGCCCATCGCCCGGCAGGTGTTGGAAAACGCCCAACGCCACGGTGCATTACCCTATCCGGTGGGTGCAGAATCCAAACACGAAATCCCTCCACTGTTCTATCGCCTCTCCGGCACCTTCCGTAAATCCGACCCGACACTGGAGCAGCGCATGATCCGTATTAACCCCAATCGCAGCGGCGCAGAGACGGTGCTAAGGATATTGAGGGAGAGTTGCGTGGGGTTGTGAAAAGTAGATTTTTCAATAAAAACCGTCAAAGCGTGACGGTTTTTTTATAGCTGCCACATCCGAAACTTTAATTAACTCATCCCCGATAAGAGACGGCTTTCAGACTTTGAATAGAGCCAAGCTACATTAAGGGCAAAATTCAGTAAACTATTACAACCTGGGGCCAGTGTTTCGCCTGATGTTCATGGACCAAACGATTAAGTGTGAAGCAGTTAATGGCTACACCTCAACGAGTAACACTCTATGGCATCAAGAATTTTTGCATTTTTTAAACATTTCATGTGGTGGTTGGTCTACACAAAATTGCAAACGTATCATGGACATAAGCGTAAATTTTCCCTGGAACGACACAAATTAAAAACCATTTTATATTTATCTTTTTAAACTAAAAACGTTTTAGC
>CBIFWW010000033.1:0-26178 GCA_966186435.1 uncultured Enterobacteriaceae bacterium | reverse complement strand
CTTATGCACTGTAAACATTAATAATTAAACAATATAAAATTTACTTTGCCATCAGGTATTAGCCTGATTTAAAAAAACAAAACGCCCGATGAAATTCATCGGGCGTTTTGTGGGTTGAAAAGGTGTTTAAATGCTTTTAATTACAGCCCTTTGGCGTACTCGGCCACGGTGGCTTTCGCCCCGTTAGCCAGCAGCATTTCATAGGCCGCAGTGGCCTGGGCAACGAACGCCGGGTTAGCCGGTAATTCACCGCCGAAGATGGCTTTCAGGCCCAGCAGAGCATTAACCCGTGCCGCCCCTTCTGCACTGCTGCCCACGGCATCGCGGATATCGGCCAGCAGCGGGTCGCTGACTTCAATAACCTGGCCCTGCTCATCGACACCGCCTAC
The DNA here is from genome assembly GCA_966186435.1 of uncultured Enterobacteriaceae bacterium. Lineage (GTDB taxonomy): Bacteria > Pseudomonadota > Gammaproteobacteria > Enterobacterales > Enterobacteriaceae > CBIFWW01. Next base: position 25,789 of record CBIFWW010000033.1, on the reverse strand, counting down.
GTAGCGCATCCAACCGGCCACGCCCAGTGACAGCAGACGCCAGTCGCTGCCCTGTGCCAAATGGGTGCGGATTGAATCCAGCATACGCTGTGGCAACTTCTGGCTGCCGTCCATGGCGATCTGCCAGGTGCGGTGTTTCAGGGCCGGGTTGCTGTAACGCTCGATCAGCAGACCAGCATATTTAGCCAGATCCACACCCTGCACTTTCAGGGTTGGCGCTTGTTCGTTCAGCATCAGGCTGTAGGCGGTACGGCGGTAGTTTTCATCTTCCATGCAGTCATTGATATGGGCATAGCCTGCCAGGTAACCCAGGTAAGCCAGGAAGGAGTGGCTGCCGTTCAGCATCCGCAGTTTCATCTCTTCAAAGGGAATCACGTCCTGCACCAATTGGGCACCGGCCAGTTCCCACTGTGGGCGGCCCGCAACGAAGTTGTCTTCAATAACCCACTGGCGGAATGGCTCACAGGCCACACCTGCGCTGTCGCGCACGCCGGTCAGCTGTTCGATTTTGTCGAGAGTTTCCACGGTAACCGCCGGAACAATACGGTCAACCATGGTGGATGGGAAGGTAACGTTTTCCGCGATCCAGGCAGCCAGCTCGGCATTCAACGCTTGAGCATAGGCGGTGACCACGTTTTTCATGACATGGCCGTTTTCCGGCATATTGTCGCAGGACATGACGCTGAAGGCTGGCAGGCCAGCGGCTTTGCGGCGTGCCAGGGCTTCAACCACCACGCCCGGCGCGGATTTTGGCTGGCTTGGGTTTTGCAGATCCCCTACGATCAGCGGGTGATCAAGCATCAGTTGGCCCGTTGCCGGGGAGTGGCAGTAGCCCTTCTCAGTGATGGTCAGAGAAACGATAGCCACCTCTTGCTGGCACATCGCACTCAGCACGGTTTCCAGGCCATCGACCTGAGCGTGTAGGGCCTCCGTGACCACGCCAACCACACGGGCATGCCAGGCATCGGCAGACATTTCTGCCACGGTGTATAAATTGTCTTGTTGCTTAAGATCGGCGATCTGCTGTTCGCCACCGATCAGGTTAACTTCGCAGTAACCCCAGTCACTGCCGTGTTCTGCAGCCAGGATATCGGTATACACCGCCTGGTGCGCGCGATGGAATGCGCCAAACCCCAGATGTACGATGCGCGTTGCCAGTTTGCTGCGATCGTAGGCCGGGAGGATTGCGTTAGCGTTTAATAATTTATTGTCCAGTTGGCTGACTCTTGTAAGGGATCGAATTCAGGATGACAGACTACGTGGTATGACAAGTTAGAGTTTTATTTGTACCAATTTACACGCCGTCAGTATGGCAGCAAATGTAACTTAATATTACCATAAAACGCTAAAACCAATTATTTCAGATAATTAAAAGATAGGCATCCAGTAAGTGGCAAACAATTTCAGTGGTCATAAGTGTGATCCCTGCCGGCCAACAATATTATTGGTCCGACAGGTTTTTACCTTAATGCGTTTATTAGGAGTAATGGCGCGCCCCTTGCGCCTGGGTTTTGGGTTCCGTATCTGCGGCGTCTTCCAGCGCGGTCAAATCCCGGTCTGCTACTTCCGGCATCAGCACGGCGGAGAGCAGCCCTACCAGGGAGTAAGCCAGCATCATCACCAGGATCGGCCACCAGGAGCCGGTCATGTTGCAGAAGATCCCGGCCAGTACCGGCCCAAAACCTACCGCCACCAGGCCGCCGGCTTCTTTCGAGATAGCCATGCGGGTAAAGCGATTACGTGAGCCGAACATTTCCGCCATGGTGATGTTTTCCAGGGCGAACAGCCCCAGCACCGCCACGTTATGGATAACGATAATGCTCGCCATAATCATGCTAACGCTCTGGCTTTTATCGACAATGATCGACAGCATCGGCCAGGCCAACAGAATGGCGGAGATATTAACGATGATGTAAGGCAGACGGCGGCCAAATTTATCCGAGAGCCAGCCCAACAGCGGGATGGTCAGGAAGCCAATAATCGAGCTGATCATCAAGGCATCGGTGGGGATGCGCTTTTCAAACAGCAGGCTCTGAACCAGATACCCGGCAAGGAAAGTCTGGATCAGGCCGGAGTTGCCCGCCTGACCGAAGCGCAGCCCAGTAGCCAGCCAGAAGGATTTACTTTTGAACATCGACCCGATGGACTCCTGGGCTGGAGCCTGGGCCACCGCCGGGTTGCCATCGTTTTCCTGCACTGATTCAAACACCGGGGATTCTTTCAGGTTCATTCGAAGCCAAATGGCGAACAGCATCACTACCACGCTTGCCAGGAACGGGATACGCCAGCCCCAGGCCACCAGTTCTTCACGATCCAGCCAGAAGAACATAAAGGCCCAAATGGCGGTGGCACTGAGGGTGCCGCAGTTGGTGCCCATCGCCACCAGCGAGGAAATAATCCCGCGCTTACCTTTTGGCGCATACTCCGCAAGCATAGTCCCGGCACCGGAGATTTCCGCCCCGGCCCCTAAGCCCTGAATGATGCGTAAGGTCACCAGCAGCACCGGTGCCATAATGCCAATCTGGGCGTAGGTCGGCAGCACGCCAATCAGGGTGGTACAGATCCCCATCATGGTGATGGTAATAAACAGTACCCGCTTGCGGCCGATGGTATCCCCCATACGCCCGAAGAAGAAAGCCCCGACGATTCGGGCCACATAGCCCGCCCCGTAGGTGCCCATGGCCAGGATCAGGGCCATCGCCGCTGATTGTTCCGGGAAGAAGATTTCGTGAAACACCAGGGCGGCGCCCAGGGAGTAGAGCTGGAAATCCATAAACTCAAGCGCGGTGCCCAGCCACCCGGAGACGGCGGCTTTGGTCAGGTCAGTGGTACTGCGCTCGGTGCTACTGTTCTGTGTTTGCTGTTTCATAATGGTTCTCTGCAACGAGTAATAGTCTGGCGGCAAAGCTTCGGGTACAGAAGTTTGCGGTTAAAATGTCAGCAGAACTTTGCAACAACTTTTCTGGTCTTTTTCAAAAAGCGCCAGAGCGTCGACTACATGCAGATATTCAAATTGATGGGTGATCAGTTTTTCCGGGTGTATTTTCCCCTCCTCCATCCATTGGATAACCATCGGGAAGCGCCCACTATTCAGGCGGGAGCTGTAAATAGTGAGTTCTTTACTGGTGATACCCTGCTGATTGATGACGCACGGGTCGCTGGAGAAACCCATAATGCCAATGCGCGCCGCCGGGGAAGCCAGGCTGATGGCCTCCGGCAGAATTGACGGATGGCAGGCGGCATCCACAATCAAGGTCGGCCTAATGTCGAGATCGCTCAGGGTTTGCGCCAGATCCACTTCACCGTTATTAATTACCCGGTCAGCCCCGTTAGCCGTTGCCATCGCCAGCCGCGCATCAAGACGGTCGGCCACGATAATTTCCTTCACCCCATACACTCCCCGCAGGGCTTGAATGGTGGTCAGGCCCATCGGCCCTGCCCCGTAGATCAGCGCCACATCCAGCGGCCCTGGCTGCAATTGGCTACAGATATTGGCGGCAATGGTGAAAGGCTCGATCATGGTGGCCGCCGGGCCAGGGATGTTATCTGGCACCCGGTAGGCATTCCGGGCCGGTAAGGTGACGTATTCACTAAAGCCACCGTCACGGTGCACCCCAATAACTTGCAGAGAGGTACAGACGTTGGGCCGCCCTACCTGGCAGGGATAGCAGTGGCCGCAGCTCACCACAGGGTCGCCCACCACGCGTTCACCGATCCGGCAGTGATCCGCCCCCTCACCGACCGCATCAATCACCCCGTAAAACTCATGGCCGATTACCCGTGGGTATTTGGCAAAGGGGTTATGGCCACGATAAATATGCACGTCTGAGCCGCAAATCCCGGCACTCGCCACCTTAATACGCACCTCATGGGGGCCGGGTTGCACCAGGGGGCGATCTTCGATAACCAAATGGTTCGGTTGTTGGATAACTACACTTTTCATTTTGTTCTCCCTTACCAGTTCCAGAGGGTGCCGTCTTCAAGACGGGCCACCGGCAGATAGGCCGGTTCATAGGGGTATTTGGCGGCCAGCTTTTCATCAAATTCGATGCTCAGCCCGGGCTTCTCACCAGGGTGCATAAAGCCGTTATCAAAGGTCCAGCTATGGGGGAATACCTCAAGCATCTGTTCGGAGTACCCCATATATTCCTGCACGCCAAAGTTCGGCACCCACAGGTCAAAGTGCAGCGCCGCCGCCATGCACACCGGGGAAAGGTCAGACGGACCGTGGGAGCCTGTCCGCACCTGGTAGAGCGAGGCAAAGTCTGCAATACGCCGCATCCCGCTGATGCCGCCGGCGTGGGTGATGGTGGTACGGATATAATCAATCAGCTGCTCTTCAATCAGCTGTTTACAATCCCAGATGCTGTTGAATACCTCGCCCACGGCGATAGGGGTCACGGTATGCTGACGGATCAGGCGGAAACAGGCCTGGTTTTCCGCCGGGGTGGGATCTTCCATCCAGAACAGACGGGCCTCCTCCACGCTTTTACCGAACCGGGCCGCCTCAATGGGGGTAAGCCGGTGATGCATATCGTGGAGCAGATGTTCATGGAAGCCAAAACGATCGCGCACCGCCTCAAACAGTTTGGGGGTGAAATCGAGATATTTCTCAGTCGACCACAGCTGTTCTTCCGGCCACTGGCCTTTGGTGGCCGGTTCATAAGCCAGCCCTTTCCCTTTCGACATGCCATAGGTGGTTTTCATGCCCGGCACGCCGCACTGCACGCGGATAGCCTTAAATCCCATCTCTTTATGGTGGGCATAATCATCCAGCACTTCATCAATGGAATGGCCAGTGGTGTGGCAATAGACCATCACCCCTTCCCGGGATGCGCCCCCCAGCAGTTGATAAAGCGGCATCCCGGCGGCCTTGGCTTTAATGTCCCACAGGGCCATATCCACAGCGGAAATCGCCGACATAGTGACCGGGCCACGACGCCAGTAAGCCCCTTTATAGAAGAACTGCCAGATATCTTCGATGCGGTGCGCATCGCGGCCCACCAGCTGCGGGCAGAGGTGATCGGTTAAATAGGAGGCAACGGAAAGCTCACGCCCGTTGAGGGTGGCATCACCCAAGCCGGTAATACCGCATTCGGTAGTGATCTTTAGGGTGACAAAATTACGGCCCGGACAGGTAACAAATACTTCGGCTTTCGCTATTTTCATCTTCTTTCCTTGCGGGTGTCATCGAACAACGTGATAGCGCTGAAACTAACCAGATGCAGACTACCATACAAGTATGATGTTTAGGTTTTGAGCGATGTATCACGTTCGTTGATGTAGGTCGGCATACAATTGCATTTAATAGCGGCTCAATGGGTGACCTGCGGGGCTGGCTATCTGATAAAAAAAGCCGGTGGTATACTCTGGTTAATACGGAGCCTGCTAAGCCAATTAAGGAACAGTAATGAAGACACTCTTAGGTAAATATTTCGCCCCACTGATGTTACCCCTGGCACTGGCTGCTGGCCTGGCGGCAATGGCCCCGGCTTCGGCAAACACCAGCAAGCTGATTATTGAATCCGGTGACAGCGCCGCTTCCCGTCAGGAAGCCGCTATGGCAAAAGAACAATGGGATGACACCCGCTCCCTGCGCCAAAAAGTGAACAAGCGCGCCGAGAAAGAGTGGGACAAGACCGATGCCGCCTTTGATGAAAGCGACAGCTGCTTGAAAAGCCCCAACATCAATGCTTACTGGGAATCCAGCACCCGCCGCTGCCTCGACCGCAGTACTGGCCGCCAGATCCGCCCATAAGCCTAAGTGTTCAAAGGCCGCCATCGCGGCCTTTTTTTTATCCTATTCCCCGGTAATCAGGAGCGAGTATGACTTCCCCTGCCATAAAACTGCGGCCGTTAGAGCGTGAAGATTTGCGCTTCGTTCACCAACTGGATAACAACGCCAGCGTGATGCGTTATTGGTTTGAAGAGCCTTATGAAGCCTTTGTGGAGCTGTCGGATCTCTACGATAAGCACATTCACGACCAAAGCGAGCGCCGTTTTGTGATTGAATTTACTGGCGAGAAAGCGGGGCTAGTGGAGCTGGTGGAGATTAACCATGTCCACCGCCGGGCGGAATTCCAGATTATTATCTCCCCGGATTATCAGGGCAAAGGGCTGGCAACTCAGGCCGCCAAAGCCGCTATGGATTACGGCTTTACGGTGCTTAATCTCTACAAGCTGTATCTGATTGTCGATAAAGAGAACGCCAAAGCCATCCATATCTACCAGAAGCTAGGCTTTATGGTTGAGGGTGAGCTGATTCACGAGTTTTTTATTAATGGCGAATACCGTAACACCATTCGGATGTGCATCTTCCAGCATCAATATCTGGCAGAACACCGCTCTCCTGGCACTATCCTTAAGCCCACGGCACAGTAACTTGTTACCATCACTCTGAATTTACCCAGAGGGATACAGGCATTTAGCCTGGTGCTGTTATGCTTAAGGATTCAACACACAGAAGGAGATGATAATGAAACCAGTATTCTGGTTAGGTGCGATGGCACTCTTGGTCACCACACCACTGCTGGCGGCGCAGAACTCCTGCGAACGCGTCAAGACTGAGATTGAGCAAAAAATCATTCAGAACGGCGTCCCACAAGACAGCTTCAGCCTGACAATTGTGCCGAGTGATCAGGCCGATCAGCAGCAAGGCCAGGTGGTTGGCCATTGTGCCAATGACACTCAGAAGATTGTGTATAGCCGTATTGGCTCCTCAGATAGCAGCGACGACAACCGCTAATCCTCAGCGGGGTGCATCTATGCACCCCGCTTATCGATTACTACCATAGTAGTATTCGTTAATACCGCTTAAGTTTGATTCGAATTAAGAATTATCTCCTCGCAACAAGGCAAACTACCTCCAACATAAAAATACCCATAACGATCTTATGGCTTTTTTGTCATGGGCGTTATTCATAACTAGTACAAATTATTTAAGTTTTGTTAACTTTGTTCTGGAGCTAATTATGTCAAATCCGAGTAATACGGGCGGGATTTCCCGTCGCTCGCTGGTGAAATCCAGCGCCATCGGCGGCCTTGCGCTGGCTGCCGGTGGATTAACACTCCCTTTTGGCCTGCATAAGGCCGCCGCCGCCGTTGGACAGGCGGTTACGCCCCCGGCAGATAAAGTGGTTTGGGGCGCTTGCTCCGTTAACTGCGGCAGCCGCTGCGCCTTGCGTCTCCACGTCCGCGATGATGAAGTTTATTGGGTCGAAACCGATAACACCGGGCTGGATGAGTATGGCGATCACCAGGTGCGCGCCTGCCTGCGCGGCCGCTCCATCCGCCGCCGCATGAACCACGCCGAACGCCTGAATTACCCGATGAAACGGGTCGGCAAGCGTGGTGAAGGCAAGTTTGAACGTATCAGCTGGGACGAGGCCCTGGACACCGTTGCCAAGAGCCTGAAGAAAACCATCGAGCAATACGGCAATGAAGCGGTTTACATTAACTACTCTTCCGGGATTGTTGGCGGCAATATTACCCGCTCCTCACCCTATGCCTCTTTAGTGGCCCGCCTGATGAACTGCTACGGCGGCTTCCTCAGCCATTACGGCACCTACAGCACCGCCCAAATCGCCTGCGCCATGCCTTACACCTATGGCAGCAATGACGGTAACAGCACCTCTGATATCGTTAACTCCAAACTGGTAGTGATGTTCGGTAACAACCCGGCAGAAACCCGCATGAGCGGCGGCGGTATCACTTACCATCTGGAGCAGGCCCGCGAGCGTTCTAATGCCCGGATGATTGTTATTGACCCACGCTACACCGACACCGCCGCAGGCCGTGAAGATGAATGGATCCCAATCCGCCCTGGTACCGATGCCGCCCTGGTAGCCGGTATTGCCCATGTGCTGATTAGCGAAAATATGGTCGATCAGCCGTTCCTCGATAAATACTGTGTCGGTTACGACGAGAAGACCCTGCCCGAAGGCGCGGCGGCCAACAGCCACTATAAAGCCTATATTCTCGGCCAGGGTGAAGACGCCACCGAGAAAACCCCACAGTGGGCATCACGCATTACCGGTATTCCGGTAGACCGTATTATCAAACTGGCCCGTGAGATTGGCAGTACCAAACCGGCCTACATTTGCCAGGGCTGGGGACCACAACGCCAGGCCAACGGTGAGTTGACCTCCCGCGCCATCGCCATGTTGCCGATCCTGACCGGTAACGTAGGGATTAACGGCGGCAACAGCGGCGCCCGCGAATCCACCTACACCATGACCATCGAGCGTATGCCGGTGCTGACCAACCCGGTTAAAACCGCTATTTCCTGCTTTAGCTGGACCGATGCCATCACCCGTGGGCCGGAAATGACCGCCACCCGCGACGGGGTGCGCGGTAAAGATAAGCTGGATGTACCTATCAAGTTTATCTGGAACTATGCCGGTAACACCATCATCAACCAGCACTCGGACATCAACCGCACCCATGACATCCTCGAAGATGACAGCAAGTGCGAAACCATCGTGGTGATTGAGAACTTTATGACCTCCTCGGCCAAATACGCCGATATTCTGCTGCCGGATTTAATGACCGTGGAGCAAGAGGACATTATCCCGAACGACTACGCTGGGAATATGGGTTACCTGATCTTTATTCAGCCAGCCACCTCGGCGAAGTTCGAACGCAAACCGATCTACTGGATCATGAGCGAAGTGGCCCGCCGTCTGGGGCCGGATGTCCATCAGGCATTTACCGAAGGCCGCACCCAGGCCGAATGGTTGCAATACCTTTATGCCAAGATGCAGGCCAAAGACCCGCTGCTGCCGGGCTATGAAGCGCTGAAAAAGATGGGCATCTATAAACGTAAAGATCCCGCTGGGCACTTCGTGGCCTATAAAAAATTCCGTGAAGATCCCCAGGCTAACCCGCTGAAAACCCCGTCGGGCAAGATCGAGATCTATTCACAAAAGCTGGCCGATATTGCCGCCAGTTGGGAACTGGCTAAAGATGAAACCATCAGCCCACTCCCGGTCTATGCCTCCACCTTTGAAGGCTGGGACGACCCGAGCCGCGATAAATACCCGCTGCAAATGTTTGGCTTCCACTACAAAGCCCGCACCCACTCCAGCTACGGCAATGTGGATGTGCTAAAGGCTGCCTGCCTCCAGGAAGTGTGGCTCAACCCGCTGGATGCAAAGCGCCGTGGCATTGCCCATGGCGACCAGGTGCGGGTTTTCAATGGCCGTGGCGAGCTGCGGGTGGCAGCCAAAGTCACTCCACGCATCATGCCGGGCGTCACCGCCATGGGCCAGGGTGCCCGGCACGATGCCGTGATGAGCGGCGATCGCATCGATAACGGGGCCTGCATGAACACCCTCACCACCCATCGCCCCTCGCCGCTGGCGAAGGGCAACCCGCAACATACCAATCTGGTTCAAATTGAGAAGGCCTGAGGACTAAACCATGACAACCCAATATGGCTTTTATATAGATTCCAGCCGCTGCACCGGGTGCAAAACCTGCGAGCTGGCCTGCAAAGACTATAAAAACCTCACCCCTGAGGTCAGTTTCCGCCGTATTTACGAATATGCCGGGGGCGACTGGCAGGAAGACAACGGCACCTGGAACCAAAACGTGTTCGCCTATTACCTGTCGATCTCCTGCAACCACTGTGAAGATCCGGCGTGCACTAAAGTTTGCCCGAGCGGTGCCATGCATAAGCGTGCTGAAGACGGCCTGGTAGTGGTCAACGAAGATGTCTGTATTGGCTGCCGTTATTGCCATATGGCCTGCCCTTACGGTGCACCGCAATACAATGCGGAAAAGGGCCATATGACCAAATGCGACGGCTGCCACGATCGCCTGGCGGAAGGCAAAAAACCGATCTGCGTGGAGTCCTGCCCGCTGCGCGCCCTGGACTTTGGCCCCATTGAAGCGTTACGCAAAAAGCACGGTGACCTGGCGAATGTGGCTCCCCTTCCGGCGGCCCGTTTTACCAAGCCAAATCTGGTGATCAAACCTAATGCCAATAGCCGCCCTTGTGGTGATAAAACCGGCGACCTGGCCAACCCGAAGGAGGTGTGAGATGGGCAACGGATGGCATGAATGGCCGTTAGTGATTTTTACCGTGCTGGGCCAATGTGTGGCCGGTGGGTTTATCGTGATGGCGCTGGGATGGATGTCTACTGAGGATAACGCCGCCCGCACCCGCATCCTGCGTAGCATGTTCTTCCTGTGGGTGTTGATGGGCCTGGCCTTTGTCGCCTCGGTGCTGCACCTCGGGTCGCCACTGCGGGCCTTTAACTCCCTGAACCGTATCGGCCACTCCGCCCTGAGCAATGAAATTGCCAGCGGCTCGGTGTTCTTCGCGGTGGGGGGCTTCTGGTGGCTGCTGGCTATACTCAATAAAATGCCTGCGGGCCTGGGGCGGATTTGGGCGGTTATCACCATGATCCTCGGGGTGGTATTCGTCTGGATGATGTCACGGGTTTATAACTCCATTGACACCGTCCCCACCTGGTACACCCATTTTACCGCCATCAGTTTCTTCCTGACCATGATCATCGGCGGGCCGTTACTGGGCGTGTTATTGCTGACCCTGGCCCGCTTCCCAATGGCCAGCAGCAAGTTTGCCTGGCTCAGTCTATTAGGGCTGGTGGCGAGCGCAGGTTTGGTGATTCTGCAAAGTACCAAACTCGCCACCATCCAAAGCTCGGTGATGGTTGCCAGCGATCTGGTGCCTAACTTTGGCCTGTTACAAACCCTGCGCCTGGCGCTGGTGTTACTGGGGCTGGGCTGCTGGTTATGCCCGCTGCTGCGTAACCGCCCGCCGCAGGCTGGCTGGCTACTACTCGGATTTATGATGGTTGCCGCTGGTGAAATGATTGGCCGCGGCATATTCTACGGCCTGCATATGACCGTCGGCGTTGCCATCGCCGGATAATTAATAGGGCGCGCTCATACCGGGTGCGCCCGCAAGGAAAAGAAGCATGTCATCTCAACAACCTTCGCGCATGTCGCGTATCGCACTGACCGGGCGCATTCTGGGCACCTTACTGTATATCGACCCAACCAGCCCGGAAGCCCAGCCGCTTATTGAAACACTGCAACAAACGGGCTGGGCCGATGAGTGGCCTACTCCGCCGGAAAACATGGCGGCTCTGGCTGACGAGATCACCCGAGGGCTGACACAAGATGGCGAAGAAACCTTAGCCGAGGCATTCCAACGCTTGTTTATCGGGCCATACGCCTTGCCGGCTCCGCCATGGGGTTCTGTCTGGCTGGATAAAGAAAACGTCTTGTTCGGTCACTCCATGATGGCCCTGCGTCACTGGATGCGCGGCCTGGGCATTGAAAGCCACCGTGAGCAGAACGAACCTGACGACCACATCGGCACCCTGCTGATGCTGTGCGCCTGGCTGGCGGAGCAGGAGTACCAACAGCAGGTCGATGAATTGCTGGCCTGGCATATTCTGCCGTGGAGTGGCCGCTTCCTTGAAGTGTTTACTGCCGAAGCCAACCACCCGTTTTACCGCGCCCTGGGCGAGCTAACCAGCCTAACTCTGGCTCAGTGGCAGCAAGAGCTACTGATCCCGGTGGCGCAAAAGGAATTGTTCCGTTAAGTGTTAGCCAGCCTATCCCGGGCTGGCTATTTTTCCACCGATTAATAATAAAATCAGTTAGATACCCTTCCGATAATTGTGACAGCGTCACATATTCATTCGTGCTTTTAAGAACTTTCTCTATACCCCTGCAAAACCCTTATCAGTACTGGCATAACCATAGGTTATCTCGTTAAATACTAGTTAACTAATAGTTACATTTAGTGGAAGCCTTGCCGCTTCGTTGCTATAGCTGTGACACACGCCACCTTGCGAGGCATAACAAGATGTGACCCGTCGGGCCACCATAACGCGTGATTATGGGAGACACTCAGCAATGCATAACCACCCTTTGCTAAAACGCGCCATTCTGGCCGCGCTGGTCGTTGCCGTGCTTATAGCACTGCTTATCTGGGGAATCGGTTTACAAAACTTAGTAGACCGAAAAGTGGATTTGATTTATCTCGGGCAACAGCATCTGATTTTGGTAGCCAGTTCTATGGCACTGGCGCTGTTGATAGGCTTACCCAGCGGCATTATGCTAAGCCGGCCTTCGGCCCGGCGCTGGGCCGAATACGTGATGCAAATTTTTAACGTGGGTAATACCCTGCCGCCTATGGCCGTGCTGGCACTGGCAATGGTCATCATCGGTATTGGTGATAAACCGGCGATTATTGCCCTGTTCCTCGCCTCGCTGCTGCCTATCGTCCGTAACACCTACGCCGGTCTGTGTGCCGTGCCACCTTCATTGATTGAAGCGGCCAATGGCATCGGTATGACCAAGTTCCAGCGCCTGCGACAAGTGGAGCTACCTTCCGCCGCCCCGGTCATTTTATCCGGGGTCCGGGTGGCAACGGCCATTAACGTGGGTACCGCACCGCTGGCGTTCCTGATTGGGGCCAGCAGCTACGGGGAGTTGATTTTCCCCGGCATTTACTTAAACGATTTCCCGACGCTGATCCTTGGGGCTGCGGCCACTGCGCTGTTTGCGCTGATCCTGGATATGGCTCTCGCAGCTCTGGGCCGCGTGCTTAGCCCTCACCTCGCTTAATCGGACAAGGAGTCATTATGACCATGCGGATCAAAACATTCTTTGCCGCCCTGCTGCTTAGCGCCCTGGCTGCCACCGGTGCCAAGGCCGCCCCGCTGGTGCTGGCGTCTAAAAGCTTTACTGAGCAACACATCCTTTCAGCCATGACGGTTCAGTACCTGCGTAAGAAAGGTTTTCAGGTTACCCCACAGACCAATATCGCCACCGTGATTTCACGTAATGCGATGGTCAATAAGCAAATTGATATGACCTGGGAATACACCGGTACCTCGTTGATTATCTTCAACCACATTAATAAACCGATGACGCCACAGGAGTCATACGACACGGTTAAAAAGCTTGATGCCAAGCTGGGCTTGGTGTGGCTGAAACCGGCTAACATGAACAACACCTACGCCTTTGCCATGCAGCGCAAGCGGGCTGAAGCCGAGAATATCCACACCATGTCCGAGATGGTGGCTAAGCTGGAACATATTCGCCAGACCGACCCGGACAATAACTGGATGCTGGGGCTGGATCTGGAGTTCTCAGGCCGTAGCGATGGCCTGAAACCCCTGCAAAAAGCCTACAACATGCCGCTAGACCGCCCGCAAATCCGCCAGATGGACCCAGGGCTGGTGTATAACGCAGTACGCGATGGCTTTGTGGATGCCGGGCTGGTTTACACCACCGATGGCCGGGTAAAAGGCTTCGATTTGAAAGTGCTGAAAGACGACAAAGGCTTCTTCCCCAGCTATGCGGTGACCCCGGTGGTGCGTAAGGACACCCTCGATGCCAACCCCGGCTTGGAAGAAGCATTGAATACTCTTTCCGGCCTATTAAATAACGACGTGATCAGCGAACTGAATGCCAAAGTGGACATTGAGCACCAGTCTCCGCAGCAAGTCGCCCGTCAATTCCTCACCCAAAAAGGCCTGCTGTAAGGAGCGATTATGGAAACTATTCATTACATGCTCGACAACGCGGGCTATATCGGCGGGTTAACCCTGCAACACCTGTGGTTGGTGGCGATGGCCGTAGGGCTGGCCATTATTATTGGCGTGCCGCTGGGGGTGATTATTATGCGCCGCCGCTGGTTGGCTACCCCGGTTTTAGGGCTGGCGACTATCATTCTGACCATTCCATCCATTGCCCTGTTTGGCCTGATGATTCCGCTGTTTTCGATGTTCGGCCATGGTATTGGTGCATTGCCAGCAGTCGCGGCGGTATTCCTCTACTCTTTGCTGCCGATTGTGCGTAACACCTACACCGCCTTAGATAACCTGCCGCCGGGGCTGAATGAAGCGGGCCGGGGCATCGGTATGACGTTCTGGCAGCGCCTGCGCTGGGTAGAAATCCCAATGGCCCTGCCGGTAATTTTTGGCGGTATCCGTACCGCCGTGGTGATGAATATTGGCGTGATGGCTATCGCGGCGGTAATTGGCGCCGGGGGCCTGGGCCTGTTGCTACTTAATGGTATCGGTGGCTCTGATATCCGTATGTTAATTGCCGGAGCGGTCATGATTTGTCTGCTGGCTATTGTGCTGGACTGGCTACTCCACGGCCTACAGCGCCTTCTGACACCGAAAGGGTTACGATAATGATAAAACTGGAAAACCTCACCAAACAATTCAGCCAGAAAAACGGCCAGACCTTTAATGCGGTGGATAACGTCAATCTGAATGTCCCGGAAGGGGAAATGTGTGTGCTGCTGGGGCCGTCCGGCTGCGGGAAAACCACCACTCTGAAGATGATCAACCGCCTGATTGCCCCCACCAGCGGCAAGATCCTGATTAATGGCGAGGACACCAGCGCCCTGGATACCGTTACCCTGCGCCGCAACATCGGCTATGTGATCCAGCAGATTGGTCTGTTCCCGAACATGACCATTGAAGAGAACATCACCGTTGTCCCACGCATGTTGGGCTGGGATAAAAAACAGTGCCGCGACCGGGCCAGTGAACTAATGAGCATGGTGGCCCTCGACCCGAACAAATTCCTGCACCGCTACCCGAAAGAGATGTCCGGCGGCCAGCAGCAGCGTATTGGCGTGATCCGCGCCCTGGCGGCGGATCCTCCGGTACTGCTGATGGATGAGCCTTTTGGTGCGGTGGACCCGATTAACCGTGAAGTGATCCAAAACGAATTCCTCGATATGCAGCGCCAGCTGAAGAAAACCGTAATGCTGGTGAGCCACGATATCGACGAAGCGCTAAAACTGGGCGACCGAATTGCCGTGTTCCGCCAGGGCCGTATCGTGCAGTGTGCCAGCCCCGATGAACTGCTGGCCAAACCGGCCAGTGAATTCGTGGGTAGCTTTGTCGGCGGTGACCGTACCCTGAAGCGCCTGCTGCTGGTAAACGCCGGGGATGTCACCGATCAACAGCCTACGATTACGGTGAAGCGGGATACCTCGCTGGCGGAAGCCTTTGCGCTGATGGACGATAACGATATGCGTTCGGTCACCGTGGTGGATAACGATGGCAAACCGCTGGGCTTCGTTAAACGCCGTGAAGCCCGTGGGGTGCAGGGTGAATGCCAGGAAAAACTCAACCCGTTCCGGGTAACTAGCAAGGCCGAAGATAACCTGCGAGTGGTGTTATCACGCCTGTATGAGCACAACACGGTCTGGATGCCGATTGTCGATGAAGATGGCCGCTACAGCGGTGAGATTTCTCAAGATTATATTGCCGATTACCTGAGTTCTGGCCGTACCCGACGCGCCTTGAACATTTACCAGGAGTAATATTGTGGGCGGTTACCCTGGGGGCCGCCCTTCTCACCTTTCTTTGACCCCGGCTTTGGTTAAATCCCCGTTTTTACGCCAGAATATCTCTTTACCCTCAAGATTGATGCTATGCACCGTTTACATCCTTTCCCGGATATCCAGGGGATGCTGCGCCGTCTGGCGCTGGCCGTCGGTATCGGGATCACTTCCGCCATCGTGGTCTGGCTGTTTCGCCAGGCGATGTACAGCCTTGAAGGCTTGCTGCTCTCCAATGATAGCGGCAGTCTGGTGACCGCCGCCGGGGGCCTCGCGGAATGGCGTCGGCTGCTGACCCCGGTTCTCGGTGGTCTAGTGGCTGGGTTTATCCTCTGGGGATGGCAACGGGCCACCCGCCAGCGCCCACATGCCCCGACTGATTATATGGAAGCCATTGAAACCGGGGATGGCCGCCTGGATCTGCCTGCCAGCCTGGTGAAGTCCACCGCGTCTTTGGTGGTGGTCGCCAGCGGTAGCGCCATTGGCCGTGAAGGGGCCATGATCTTACTGGCGACGGTCGCCGCCTCCTTTGGCGCCCAGCGCCTGGCGCGCCCCACTGAATGGAAACTATGGGTAGCCTGCGGGGCCGCCGCCGGGATGGCCAGCGCCTATCATGCCCCCTTGGCCGGTAGCCTGTTTATCGCCGAGATCCTGTTTGGCACCCTGATGCTGGCCTCCCTCGGCCCGGTAGTGATTGCCGCCGTGGTAGCGCTGCTGGTCACCCAATTATTGGGCGGCGGCCAGGCCATGCTTTACCAGGTGGCCGCCCTCGGTAGCCCTACGCCGTGGCAATTCGGGCTAATTGCCGCCACCGGCTTGCTGTGTGGCCTGTTGGGGCCGCTATTTCTGGGAATGATGGCCTGGAGCGGGGCAACGTTCCGCCGTCTAAACCTGTTGCCTCCGCTTCAACTGGCCCTGGGGGGCCTGATGGTGGGCGCACTGTCGCTGATCACCCCTATGGTATGGGGCAATGGCTATAGCGTGGTGCAGCAGTTTTTAACCCTGCCGCCGGGGGTATGGATGGTGGCCGGGATATTGCTGTGTAAGCTGCTGGCGATCCTTGCCAGCAGTGGCTCGGGCGCACCGGGAGGGGTGTTCACCCCGACGCTGTTTATCGGTGCAGCGCTGGGGTTAATCCCGGGATTGTTAAGCGTGGGTATCGGGGGCGATACAGTCCCGACCTTACTGGCCTTGACCGGGATGGCGGCGCTGCTGGCGGCCACCACTCATGCGCCAATTATGTCGGCATTGATGATTTGCGAAATGACCGGGGAGTTTAGCTTGCTCCCCGGTTTACTGGTGGCCTGTGTGATGGCCTTTGTGCTATCCCGCTGGTTGCACCCACAGTCAATTTACCGCCAGCATGCCACCGAACACCGATAAATCGACATAGTTCGCCAGCTCGCGCTGCTCGGCACGAGGGAGATAAGGCAGTTCCCCCACCAGCGGCGCGGGTAGTTTTTTACTTAGCACATCGATGATTTCAGCGTAGTGGGCAAGGCCAGGGTTGATACGGTTAGCCACCCAGCCAATCAGCGGCAGACCGTCATTGGCGATAGCCTGGGCAGTCAGAAGGGCATGGTTAATACAGCCTTCCTGGATCCCCACCACCATCAATATTGGCAGTTGCTCCTGCACCACCCATTCAGACAGCGGGCGCAGATCGTTCATCAGACTGCGCCAGCCGCCGGTCCCTTCTACCACAACGTGGTCAACCTGGCCGCTGAGCTGGTGTAAACCTTGTGACAGCAGGCTGTAGTTAATCGGCGCACTGTGTGCAACGCTGCTTTCTTCTTCGCTAAAGGCCACCGGGTTTATCGCACTGTAGGGTAACTCAACCGTTGAGACACTCTGGAGCACCAGCGCATCTTTGTTGCGCAGTCCTTCTGGGGTTTCCTTGCTACCTTTGGCAACGGGCTTATAGCCCGCCACACTCTGCCCACTGGCGGCCAACGCTTGTATCAGTGCGCGCGAGACTACCGTCTTCCCGACAGCAGTGTCAGTACCCGTGATAAAAAAGCGTTTAAGCATGAAAAACTCCGGCAGTATGCTTCAAAAAGTGAATATAAGAATTATGACTTGGGTAAAGTCTAAAAGAAGCACCAGAAGGGGGGCTTGAGATAGCGCAATTTTTATTGCATCGCGCGGGGATTGTTAACCTTGTAGCAGACGGATTAATAAGGCTCCGTTATAGAGCGCGTCTTTCACCAGTGCGGCTCCGGCCATGGTACCCCGGTTAATAAATTGGGTACTTTCTACCTGAATATGCTGGCTATAGGCGGGTAAAGACTGTTGCGAGATACACTGCACAATGGCCGGATGCAGGATGGATGCCGCACGGTTAAGCGGGGAGCCAATCAGGATTTTTTGCGGGTTAAATAAATTCACCATAATCGCCAAGATGCGGCCCACGTTAGTGCCAACACCGGTGACAATGTCACGTGCCAGCAGATCCCCTTCTACCGCCGCATCGCACAGTGACTCCACCGTTAGCGGCTGTTGATGCAGGCGCGAACCCATAGACTGGGTCATGCGCTGGCGGGCCAGGGCCAGCACGCTATCCACGCTGGCGATGGTTTCCAGGCAACCGTGGTTGCCGCAATAACAACGGGTACCCCAAGGGTCCACCTGGGTGTGGCCGATCTCCACCAGGCTACTGCTCCCGGCATGCAATAGACGGCCATCGGTGATCACCCCGGCACCCACGTTCTGGTCAATCACCACCTGGATCACATCACTGGCCCCTGCGGAAGCACCGAACAAGGATTCCGCCATGGTCCAGGCGCTGATGTCGTGCTGGATATACACCGGCACCCCAGTATGCGCTGCTAAGGTTTCACCCAGCGGCATGTCTTCGATGTCATAGAATGGCATGCGGTGGATAATGCCGCGCTCGGTATTAATGATCCCCGGCAGGGTGATGGCAATAGCGGTCAGCCGTTCCAGCAGCTTGCTGTGACGGATAAAAAACTGGTCGATTTCATAAATTATACGGCTGAGCAGTGGCTGATCTGCCTGTTGGGGCAACGGCACGCTTTGGTCCACCACCAGCTTACTGCTGAGATCGCGCAAAGCAATTTGGATTTCACCCCGACCCAAACGTACCGAAAGGTAATGCCAGGCCTCGGTTTCCACCATCAGCCCCACCGCCGGACGGCCACGGGTGCCCGGGTCCTGGATTTCGGTCTCTTGTACCAGGTGGGCTTCCAGCATTTCGCGGACAATTTTAGTGATACTAGCCGGTGCCAGTTGGGCCAGCCGGGAAAGGTCTATACGTGATACCGGACCGAGCTTATCAATTAAGCGATATACCACACCTGCGTTGGTCTGTTTAATTTGATCGATATGTCCCGGCTGACTCTCAGCAACCACGTGGTACTCCCTTTTATTTTCACGCTTCGAAATAATATCCCCGGCTATGTTGAATCAGTTCAATAGTAAGCTGCATTTTTTTACTTAGGCTTGTGATTTACTACACAATATTATCCGGCTTTGCGCTTTTTTTGCGCGATTATGTAACACTTGTAAGTAAAGATTTGAAGCTTGCGGCGGCAGCGCTTAGCTCATGATGGCGCGACCACACCAGCCACATTTCTGAAATAGCATCCGCTTCAACAATCGGCAGCCACATCATTTCACTTAATTGCACCCGGCGGAATGAGGCCGGCAGAATCGATACCCCCAGCCCGGCCGCCACCAGCCCAATAATGGTCATGGCCTCCCCTACTTCCTGGGTGATGGTGGGCGCCAGGCCATAGCGTTGCATCAACCCGAGGATATCCTCATATAACCCAGTGCCGACACGGGGGTCAAAAAACACAAAAGGCTCCCGGGCTAGCTCAAAGAGAGACACCTGTGCCTGGCTGGCAAGGGGGTTACTGCGGTGGATCATCGCCAGCAGCGGCTCCCGCAGAATTGGCTGCCAGGCCAGGGTGTCCGGCAAATCGGTATTGCGCATTAGCCCGAGATCCAGCACACCTTCATTCAAGGGGGCTATCTGGGCGCGGGTGTTGATTTCACGGGTTTGCAAATGCACATCGGGCGAGTGCTGGCGAAATTCAGACAGCGCATCAGACACCGCCTTGATAAACGGCGCCGAGGAGGTAAAGCCGATGCGTAGTTCACCGGTTTCCCCGGCATGGATCCGGGCCGCCCGGGCGGCGGCATCTTCCACCCGGTTAATAATATCCCGGGCATCTGCCAGGAAGGACACCCCCGCCGGGCTAAGGCGCACGCTGCGATTGGTGCGGTGCAGTAAGCGCGCCCCCCCCTGCCGCTCCAGGTACTTGATTTGCTGGAGCAGCGTCGGTTGCGACATAATCAGCCGCGCCGCCGCCCGGCCAAAATGTAACTCTTCAGCCACAGCAATAAAGTAGCGCAAGTGACGCAGTTCTATATTCATATTTATTAAGTATCATTTAAGATTATTAATATATTATACAAAAGAATAACAATTTTCTATGCTTTGGTTCAGGTGGTCAACCCCGTCACCCTGAATCATGGGGACTGTGGCATTTAAGGATCCATTTTGAACCGCACAACCACAGTCAGTAGCGCCACCGTCGACGATACTGACCGCGTTATTTCCCACCCGCCTGTGATTTTTATCAAGCGTGGCACCCCCGCCTTTATGCGAGTGACACTGGCGCTGTTTTCCGCCGGACTGGCAACCTTTGCTCTGCTTTATTGTGTCCAGCCAATATTGCCGATCCTTTCCCAAGAGTTTGGTATCAATCCGGCCAGCACCAGTATTTCACTCTCCATTGCCACTGCTACACTGGCCATCGGGCTGCTATTTACCGGGCCGCTCTCTGATGCTATTGGCCGCAAACCGGTGATGGTGGGCGCACTGTTATTAGCTTCCTGCTGTACACTTATCTCCACTCTGATGACCAGTTGGGAAGGCATTCTTATCATGCGCGCCCTGATTGGGTTGTCATTAAGCGGCGTGGCCGCCGTGGGCATGACCTACCTGAGTGAAGAGATCCACCCCAGTTTTGTCGCATTTTCTATGGGGCTGTATATCAGCGGGAACTCCATCGGCGGTATGAGTGGCCGTCTGCTCACCGGGGTGTTTACTGACCTGTTTAACTGGCGGGTAGCAGTGGCGATGATCGGCTGCTGGGCCTTAGCCTCCGCCATTATGTTCTGGAAGATCCTGCCGCCATCCCGTCACTTCCGCCCCTCCTCGCTGCGGCCCCGGACGCTGTTTATCAACTTCCGCCTGCACTGGCGTGATGAAGGGTTGCCACTATTATTCCTTGAAGGCTTTATGCTAATGGGGGCCTTCGTCACCCTGTTTAACTACATTGGCTATCGCCTGATGGCGGGGCCGTGGTTCTTCAGCCAGGCCGTGGTGGGCCTGCTTTCTGTGGCCTATCTGACGGGCACCTGGAGTTCGCCTAAAGCCGGGGCGATGACAGCCAAATATGGCCGTGGCCCGGTAATGTTGTTCTCTATCTGCGTGATGCTGTGTGGGGTATTGATAACCCTGTTCTCTTCCCTGTGGCTGATCTTCGCCGGGATGCTGTTATTCTCCGCCGGGTTCTTTGCCGCCCACTCGGTGGCCAGCAGCTGGATCGGCCCCCGGGCGCGACGGGCTAAAGGCCAGGCCTCTTCCCTGTACCTGTTCAGCTACTATCTCGGTTCCAGCATTGCCGGGACGTTAGGCGGGGTTTTCTGGCTTGACTACGGCTGGAACGGCGTCGGCGGATTTATCGTCCTGCTGCTGGTGCTGGCACTGGCAACCGGTAGCCGGCTGAACCATCGTTTACATTAATTTCATCAATGACTGTTCGCTGGCCCGGCCTCTCCGGTATGGTAAGGTACTTGCCTGACCAACCTGATAAGAGGCCCTATGAACGGTTCCAGCTATCACCAACTCGCCCAAACCTTTACCCGTCTTTCTCGCTTTAAACACCTCTCCGCCATCGCTAACTGGGATATGTTTGCCATGATGCCACCCGGCGGCAGTACTGCCCGTAGTGAAGCCCTGGCGGAGCTGGGCGTGCTGCAACATCAGATTTTGACCGATAAACAGGTCGCCTTGTGGTTGGATCAGGCCCGCCTGGAAGATCTCAGCGATATCGAGCAAGCCAACCTGCGTGAAATGCAGCGCCAGTATGATCAGGCTGCCCTGCTACCCACCGCGCTGGTGGAAGCCAAATCCCTGGCCGGCGCCCGCTGTGAACATGCCTGGCGCCGCCAGCGCCCGGCCAATGACTGGCACGGTTTTGCAGAAAATTTAAAAGAAGTGGTGGACCTAAGCCGCCAGGAAGCTGACTTGCGTGCCGCTGCCCGCGGTGGATCCCGTTATGATACTCTGCTGGATGTGTTCGAGCCGGGGATGACCAGTGCCCGTCTGGATACCTTATTTGGCGATTTGAAACATTGGCTACCGGATTTGCTACAAAAAGCCATTGCCCGCCAGAGTCCGCAGTCACTGATTCCGGCCCAGGGGCCTTTCCCGACAGCTACCCAACGTGAACTGGGTCTGGCTGCCATGGAGAAGCTGGGTTTTGATTTTGACGGTGGCCGTCTGGATGTCAGCGCCCATCCGTTCTGCGGCGGGGTGCCACAGGATGTTCGCATCACCACCCGCTATGATGAAGATGACCTACTTAGCGCCCTATTTGGGGTGATCCATGAAACCGGCCATGCTCGCTACGAGCAAAACCTGCCCCGCGCACTGGCAGGTCAGCCAGTGTCTTTGGCCCGTTCCACCGCTATCCATGAATCCCAAAGCCTGTTCTTTGAAATGCAGCTTGGCCGCAGCCCATTTTTTCTACGCCATCTGCTACCGGCGATTGTTGAGAAGTTCGGGCCACAGCCGGCCTTTGAAATGAATAACTTTATCGCTATTAATCAGCACGTTGAAGCTGGGTTTATTCGCGTCCATGCCGATGAAGTCAGCTACCCGGCCCATGTGATCCTGCGCTATGAAATCGAAAAGGCGTTGATCGACGGTGAGATTGAAGTGGGGGACATTCCGGCCCTATGGGATGAGAAGATGCAGGCCTGGCTGGGCCTCTCTACTCTAGGTAACGACCGCAATGGTTGTATGCAGGATATCCATTGGACCAACGGCGGATTTGGCTACTTCCCTTCTTATACGTTGGGGGCCATGTATGCCGCTCAACTGTTCCAGGCAGCAAAAAAAGCCTGCCCGGGGCTGGATAAACGGTTACAGGAAGGGGATTTCATCATCCTGTTTGACTGGTTAAAGGAGAATATCTGGCAACATGGCAGCCGTTATCTCACCGCTGAGCTAATTACCAGGGCCACCGGAGAAGACCTTAACCCATTGTATTTCCGGCAACATCTCGAATCCCGCTATCTGTAAATCCCACTAAAGCCAGGCCCCGCGCCTGGCTTTGTACATACCGTAACACGCCGATACCAATCACTCACGGAAAGCCCCAGCTGCAGCGCATATAGTTCATTTCAACGGCCCCGCACTGGGGTTAAAACATAAACAAATTCGAGGATGTCGAAATGAAAAAAGTATTAGCTCTGGTTGTTGCTGCTGCAATGGGTCTGTCTTCTGCCGCTTTCGCCGCTGATACTGCTATGACCCCGGCTCCTGCTGCCGCCGCGACCACTGCCGCACCTGCTAAAGCAACGCATCATAAAAACCATAAAAAAGCCGCTATGCAAAAGGCACAAGCCGCTAAAAAACATCACAAAAAATCCGCTAAACCAGCCGCTTAATCACAAACTGAACAGAAAGCTCAAGCCGCTAAAAAACACCACAAGCACGCTGTAAAACCAGCGGCTAAAGCCCAGACTGAACAGAAAGCACAGGCTGCTAAAAAACACCACAAACACGTTAAACACACTGCCGCCAAACCAGCTGCTCAACCTGCTGCATAAGTCAGGCGCGTTTAACCCCGCATAATAACAGCACCCGGCCCGCCGGGTGCTAACGTTGGAAGCCAGGATGCTGCTGCGACCCTATTTGTTTGAAATCATCCTCACACTACTCATTCTATGCGGTGCCGTGACATTGTTTTTTTATCTCTAGTAGCGTAATAACCTGTTTTCTACCCACTTTCTCTAAAGCACGTCTATAGTTAAGCCACCGATTTACGGTAAAATATTCTAAAAATCGCCCCCTCAGAGTGTGATATGCGCATAACCGCTGTTGTGTTACTGGCTTCATGTATCTTGCTGCCTTCCCTGTCGTGGGCGGATAGCGATAATGACGAAGGAATGAGCGCCAGCGACGTTAAAACCCTTTTTTTCGGTCATGATGACCGTACCCGCGTCACCAATCCTACTGCCGCCCCTTGGGATGCCATTGGGCAGTTAGAAACCGCCAGCGGCAATTTGTGCACTGCCTCGCTGATTTCCCCTCACCTGGCCCGGACCGCCGGTCACTGTTTAGTGACCCCACCCAAGGGCAAGCCCGACCGCGCCGTGGCCTTGCGTTTTATTTCCCGTAAAGGGAACTGGCTGTATGACATTCACGATATCGAAGGCCGGGTTGAACCGAGCCTGGCACGGCGCCTGAAACCCGATGGCGATGGCTGGATCGTCCCGTCGTCTGCCGCCCCTTATGACTTCGGGCTGATTATTTTGCATAACCCCCCTTCGGGTATAACCCCGTTACCCCTGTTTGCCGGGGATAAAGATGACTTAACCGCCGCCTTGAAAACTGCGGATCGTAAAGTCACCCAATCGGGCTACCCGGAAGATCATCTTGACGATCTGTTTACTCACAGCAATTGTCTGGTGACCGGCTGGGCGCAAAGCACGGTGCTTTCCCACCAGTGCGACACCCTGCCTGGGGACAGCGGGTCACCGCTGATGATCGAGCTTAACGGGGAGTGGCAGCTGATTGCAGTACAAAGCTCTGCCCCGGCGGCCAAAGACCGCTACCGGGCAGATAACCGTGCCATTTCAGTGACAGGGTTTAGGAACCGTTTACAGGCCCTGGCTGGAGAATAACGTAACTTCCCCCGTATCACGGTGTAGGGGGGAATGCATTCTGGAAAATTCTATCAGTTGCTTAAGCGGCAGCGGCTTGCTGAAGTAATAACCTTGCAAGTGTTTGCAACCGGCCTGGCGCAGTAGTTCAACCTGGCTTGGAATCTCCACTCCTTCAGCAGTGATTGTCATCCCTAATGCAGTTGCAATCCGTACAGTACCCTCAACCAGAGCAGCTGCCTGACTGTCGCTATCCACCAGTCCCGCCAGCGATTTGTCGATTTTGATGGTATCGAAATTAAAGCGCCGCAAGTAGCCGATGCTGGCGTAACCCGTGCCAAAGTCATCCAAGGCAATCGATGTTCCCAATGCTTTAAGATTATCGATAGCCACTTTAGCCCGCTCCGGGCTTTCCAGCACGTAAGTTTCTGTCACTTCTAACTGAAGCCGATGAGCAGGGAATCCAGTTTCCACCAGAACATTCGAGACTTTGTACTCAAACTCCGGATCGCGGAATTGGGCCGGGGAGATATTCACCGATAGGTGTAGACCGCACAGCGGCAGCATATCCCGGCAGGCCCGACGCAGCACAAACTGGCCGAGGGTGTAAATTAAACCACTGGTTTCGGCGACGCCGATAAACTCATCGGGCGGCAGCGGCCCTCCCGGGCGACGGGGCCAGCGCACCAGCGCCTCTACCCCAATCATCATCATATTTTGAGCGCTAATAATCGGCTGATACCATACCTCAAATTCATCATTTGCCAGGCCGTTGCGAATGTCATTTTCCACCCGCAGTTGGTGTTCGCGCGCATTATTAAGCATCGCATCATAATGGGTGATGCGTCCTTTACCGGTGGTTTTTGAATGATACATGGCGATATCTGCTCGCCGGAATAACTCAGAACTGGAGCATTCCACCATATTTCCGGCAGCAATGCCGATACTGGCGCTGATGTGAATAATGCGATCGTCAAGCATAATAGGTTGAGAAAGAAGCTCAAGTACTTGTCCGGCAAACGTTAAGCTTTGGGTAGCGCCCTGGGAACCTTCCTGTAATAAGGCAAATTCATCCCCTCCCATACGCGCCAGTGTAGCTCTTGGCGGCACTCGCTTCAGCAATATATTGGCCACCGCTATAATCAGCCGATCCCCCACGTCGTGCCCGTAGACATCATTCACATCTTTAAAGCCATCGAGATCGATAAACACCACGATTTTTTTATGGGGATCGTGTTGTGCTGATAGAACTTCCAGGCGGTTAATAAGCACACGACGATTGGGAAGCTGGGTAAGCCAATCGGTTAAAGCTGTGGCCTGAGCACGCTGCTCTCCACGCACCAGTTTGTATAAGCCCAGGCTACTTAAAGCAATAAATATGAGTATTAGCCCCACCGCCAAAAAAATGACGCGGTTAAAATCCTGCGAAGCCGCCCGCGCCGCTTCAGCCCCCGGGTTATTCGGCGTCCAGTTAAAATATCCCAACGTTTCACTTGCGCTGCTTAGCAA